>PAZO01000008.1 GCA_002715665.1 Chloroflexota bacterium
AGTTGTTTCAGCCTCAGGTGCTTCTTCTGCAGTTGTTTCAGCCTCAGGTGCTTCTTCTGCAGTTGTTTCAGCCTCAGGTTTTGCTACTAGTTCGTTTGGATCTTGTTCAGGATCGTGAACAATTACTTTCAAATTTGTTGACATTTCGTCAGAAATTTCTATTAATACGTTATAGATTCCGTGTTCTTTGATAGATTCAGTTAACTTAATGTATCTTTCTTCAATTTCAATACCCTTAGATTCTTTAAGAGCTCCACTTATAATATCATGCCCAACTGAACCATATAATTTACCTGTTTGAGCTGAAAGCATAGGTATATTTATTGTGAGATCTTGGATGGACTCAAATATTTTTTTCAAATCTTCCATTTTGGCAATTCTTTCTTTCTCAGCAACTATTTTAATTTTTTCGACCTGTTTCAAATTTTCATTATTTGCTAAAACAGCAATATTATATGGTATTAAATAATTACGAGCATAACCATTTTTCACTTCTTTGACTTCTCCGCCTAAAGCAACTCCAGGTACGTCTTTTAAAAATAAAACTTTCATGATATCTCCAAAAATTAGGTATTCTTTTAATAAAATATAGAGAAGGGATTATAACATAATATCAATATCAATGAATAATACTTAAAACACAGAATTAAACAAATTGACATATTTTCCACTTAGAATTAAAATTCATTGGTTATATTAATAAAAAGAAGTAATGCTTAGAATAAGGTTATCAAGAACAGGAAGAAAAAATGCTCCTAGTTACAGAATAATAGTTGCTGATCAAAAAGCAGCTAGAGATGGCGCACATGTGGATCGAATTGGCCACTACAATCCTACAACTGATCCAATGACTCTATCCATAGACTCCGAAAAAGCACAGAAGTGGTTAGCAAATGGCGCTCAACCAACTATTAGGGTTACGAAACTTTTTAAAAAAGAGGGAATAATAAAATAATGAAAGATTTACTTGAGTATATAGTAAAAGCTTTAGTTGAAAATCCTGATGAAGTCGAAATAACAGAAGAAGAAGAAGAAGAAGGGAAAATAGTCCTAAAACTTAAAGTTGCTGATGAAGATAAAGGCAGAATCATAGGTAAAAAAGGGAGAATTGCGGAATCATTGAGAGCAATTCTTAGAGTTAAGGCTGTAAAAACTGATACACATGTATATCTAGACATAATCTAGAAACATAGTTTCGAGTCATGGAAAATTCAAATAACTACCCAGAAGAAATTATAGTTGGTAGCGTCGTAGGTGTCCGTGGAGTAAAAGGCGAATTAAAAGTACGTCCCGAAACAGATAATCCAAAAAGATTCAAACAAAATTCAGAAATTTGGCTAGACGGTGTAAAGTACGTCATTGAAAAATCTGAATATAATCAAAAAAAAAACTTGATTTACATAAACATTGGATTAAATACACGGAATTCCGCTGAACTCAAAATAGGCAAACTTATAAAAATTCCCTTATCAATGTTACCCGATTTAGATAAAGGGAGTTATTATCATTTCCAAATCATTGGGTTAAAAGCAGTAGATGAAATGAATAATAAAATAGGTAAAGTAGTTGATATATTACCTAATCAAAACAATGATAATTATGTAATTAAAGATAATCAAAAAAAAGAAATTATTATTCCATCTAAATCTGAATGGATTAAAAAAATAGACATATGCAATAATATAATTGTAATCAGATTACCAGAATACATTTAATTGGAGAAAAATTATGGCAGGGCATTCTAAATGGGCAAACATAAAACACAGAAAAGGAAGAGTAGACGCATCTCGTGCAAAGTTGTTTACTAAGTTATCACGTGAAATTATCGTAGCAGCTAAAGAAGGAGGTCCTGACACATCTCAAAATCCAAGATTAAGAATGGCCGTACAAAAAGCCAAAGATGGCAATATGCCAAACGACAGAATCAACAGAAATATTGAAAAAGCCACAGGTAAAGGTAAAGATGCTGAACAAATTTTTGAATCTCAATATGAGGGTTACGGCCCGGATGGAACAGGATTCATAATTAATACGTTAACTGAAAATAAAAATAGAACTATTTCTGCATTACGATCAACATTTACTAAATCAGGTGGAAACCTTGCCGAATCTGGAGCAGTTTCTTGGCAATTTGAAGAAAAAGGTTTAATTCTTTTAGACACTAATAATACTGATCAAGAAAACTTAGCTCTTGATGCCATTGACCTTGGTGCAGAAGATGTAAATATATCTGAATCAACCCTTGAAGTGATATCTTCTATTTCTCAACTAGAAAATTTAAAAATCAATCTTGAACAAAAGGGTTATGCTATAAACTCATTTGAAATCGCAATGATACCAAAATCATCCATTCTGCTAGATCATCAAAAATCAGTGAAAATACTCAAACTTTTAGATGTCCTAAACGATTTAGATGATGTCCAAAAAGTATTTACTAATGCTGACTTTGAAGAAAGTGCATTAAATGAGTATGCCGAATCAATATCTTGATATGAGTAATAAAATTTTAAACAACAAAATAACAATAGAAATGGATGGAGTACCTCCTCCTGAAATAAGAGGTAATTCAAGATCGCATTATAAAATAACAAGGCATATCAATCGAAAGAGAAGAGAAGCCGCTAAATATTTAGCTATGGATACAATTCATGAAACAGGGATTCAAAGCTTAAAGCCTCGTGTTATAGTACATTACCATTTCTATAATACAAGAGAAATTGATTTAGACAATTTGATAATAGGTATGAAATCTTCTCTAGATGGGATTGTTGATTCCGGTTTAATAGAAGATGACGCTCCATCTAAAGTTAAATTAGAAGCAGAGTTTTCATTGTGCAAAAAAAATGAAAAAAAAACATTAATCACAGTATCTGAAATATGATTGAATCACTAACAGGCAAAATAGTAAAAATAGAAAATAATGAATTGGTTCTACAAATAGGACCTATTAACTTGTTAATACTTGTTCCTGCGTCCGAAAAGTATCTTGAATTAAACGAAGGTAAAGAGTTAACAATTAAAACAATTCTTGACGTAAAAGAAGATAGTTTAAATTTAATAGGATTTTTAGATGAGAATGAAAGAAAATTATTCCAAAAATTAATTTCAGTTAAAGGTGTGGGGTCTAAGGTTGCAATTACGATTCTTTCATCCATAACTATAGGGGACATTATTGAATCCGTGAGTAGTAATAATCACAATATAATCAAACAAGTACCTGGTATAGGAGATAAAACTGCAAAATTAATACTCATTCAACTTCAGGGTCAATTAGATAATATTAGTATGAAAAATACCAGTGTAGATTTAGATGTCCAACTAGAAGCAACTAAAGCAGTAGAAGCTCTAGGTTATCAAAACGAAGAAATAAGGAAGATAATTAACTCTCTCAATAACTCTAACTTACAAAATTTAGATACTGAAAGTTTAATCCGAATTATAATCGAAAAAATATCTCTTCAAAATCAATCTTAAATATTTCTTAATATTAAAAAATTATAATAATTTCCACATACTTAAATAGGATAAATGATATGAAAAAAGTTTTAACATTGATAACAGTCAGTTTACTAATTTCCTGTGCTACAGACACAGAAACAAAAACAAACAAAACTGACATTTCTACTCTTAATTCTGAAACTGCGCAATCCTCAACAACTGAAGTTTCCAATATTTCTATCCTTAAAGCAAGAGAAGAACATTTAAGTAATTTGTACGATTCATCACTAGATTCTATAGTTCATATTAAAGTGATTCAAACTATTCCTTCTCGAGGATTTTTTATGCAAAATCAATCAAGAAGATCAAACGGATCCGGATTCGTTTGGGATGAAATTGGGCATATAATAACTAATTATCATGTTGTAGCAAATGTTGATAACGTAGAAGTACAATTTTCTGATGGTTCTGAATTCCTTGCAAAAGTAGTTGGTTTAGATCCTAACTCTGATCTGGCAGTTATTAAAATTGATACAAAAGATAGAGAATTTAAACCGCTTAATATTGGAAATTCCAATAAAGTTGATGTAGGAAATTTGACTTTAGCTATCGGTAGCCCTTTCGGCCAAGAATTTAGTATGACTAGCGGTATTGTGAGTGCTGTTAAAAGAACCGTTCCAAGCCAAAACTCAACATTTACAATTCCTAATGTCATACAAACCGACGCAGCGATTAATCCAGGTAACTCGGGTGGCCCTTTATTAAATATTGATGGTAGTGTGATTGGAATTAATTCACAAATCATAACTCAGGGTGGAATTAATGCAGGAATAGGGTTTGCTGTTCCAATAAACACTGCAAAAGCAATAGTGCCAACTCTAATTAAAGGTGAAAAATTTCTGTATCCATGGATTGGAATTTCAGGAATGAGTCTATCCAAAAACCATAAAAAAGCATTAAATCTATCCGAAGATATAAACGGAGTAATGATAGTTGATATTGCTATAGATGGGGCTGCAGAAAAAAGTAATCTTAAAGGTTATCAGGAAACCGTGTCTGATGATTATAATTCTTATCCTAGTGGAGGAGATATTATTATGAGCATCAACGAAGTACCTATTACGTCAATGAATGAATTGAGTTCTGTACTATTCGAAAACCACTCTCCTGGTGAAATAATAGTCTTAGATATTATAAGAGATACTGAAAATATTACAGTTGAATTAGAACTACAACCTAGACCCCAGTAAATTTTTATATATAATTTAAAACATGAATAAATTTGATGTTATAGAAAAATACACTCCTAAAGGGGATCAACCTAAAGCTATAAACAAACTATCTCAAAGTATTTTAGATGGGAATAAAAGGCAAACTTTATTAGGAGTAACTGGAAGTGGTAAAACATTTACAATGGCAAGCATTGTCGAAGAAGTTCAAAAACCTGCTCTTGTACTTGCTCATAACAAAACTTTAGCTGCTCAATTGGCTATGGAATTTAAGGAATATTTCCCTGAAAATTCAATTGAATATTTTGTAAGCTATTATGATTACTATCAACCTGAAGCTTATTTACCTTCCAGAGATCTGCTAATTGAAAAGGAAGCCACAATTAACGATGAAATAGATAAGCTTAGACAATCTGCAACAAAATCTTTACTCACCAAAAAAGATGTTTTAGTTGTTGCATCGGTATCAGCAATTTACGGACTTGGCGATCCTTCTGAATACATAAATTTCATATTCGAAGTAAAAACAGACGAAATTTTAACTATGAAAACTCTTATTAATAATCTCATAGGTATGCAATACGAAAGAAATGAATATGAATTCACACGAGGAAATTTTAGAGTCAGGGGTGATTCTTTAGAAATAATATTAGCCTACGAAAATGATGCTATAAGATTTGAATTTTGGGGTGACTCCGTCGAAAAAATTATAAAATTCAATAAAATCACAGGCGAAATACTTGAAGAACTTCAATCAATATCTATATATCCTGCAAGTCATTTTGTTACCAAAGAAGAAAAATTAAGATCTGCTATGAAAAGAATAGAAACAGAATTAAAAGAAGAATTAGACAAACTTGAAAATGAAGGAAAGCTCATAGAACATAATCGTCTCAAAACTAGAACTTTATATGACCTTGAAATGATGGAATTAAATGGGTACTGTTCGGGAATTGAAAATTATTCAAGGCATCTTGACCACAGATCTGAAGGTTCCAGGCCGTATACATTGCTGGACTATTTTAAAGATGATTTTTTGATCTTTATTGATGAGTCACATATTACCATCCCTCAAATGAGGGGAATGTACAAAGGCGACAGATCAAGAAAAGAGACTTTAGTGCAACATGGATTTAGATTACCATCCGCAAAAGATAATAGACCTTTAACATATGAAGAATTTAATGAAATAGCAAATCAAATTATATATGTATCTGCAACACCAAATGACTATGAGTTGAGTGAAAGTGCAAATATTGTAGAACAAATTATCAGGCCAACCGGGCTCTTGGATCCTGTAATTGAAATAAAACCAACAAAAGACCAAATTGATAGTTTAATTCAAGAAATAGAAAAACGCATAGAAAAATCAGAGCGTACATTAGTTACAACATTAACAAAAAAAATGGCAGAAGAACTGTCAGACTTTTTGGAAAGCGCCAACATTAAAACCCACTATTTACATTCCGAAATTGACACACTCGATAGAAGTAAAATTTTAACTGACTTCAGAAATGGAACTTATGATGTTATAGTTGGAATAAATCTACTTAGAGAAGGATTGGATCTTCCCGAAGTCAGTTTGGTTGCTATATTAGACGCTGACAAGGAAGGTTATTTGAGATCATCATCATCACTAATTCAAACAATAGGAAGAGCGGCAAGAAATGTTTCGGGAAAAGTAATAATGTTTGCAGACAAAATAACAAAATCAATGGATAAAGCAATTAACGAAACAAATAGAAGAAGAGATATCCAAAAACAATATAATTCAAAAAATAATATTACTCCAAAATCTATTGTTAAAGATATCAGAGACATAAATGAAAGGATTTCTAAAGATGTATCAATAAATAAAAATACTTTGAATTTAGGAGAATTAGATTCAGAAGACGAAATAGCAGATAATTTAAGTATTGCCGAATTAGAATCTAAAATGTACGACTTTGCAGACAAACTAGAATTTGAAAAAGCTGCAAAAATAAGAGATTTTATTGATAAAATTAATAAGAAAATTTAATAAAATTGTAATACAATATAATTTTAAACAATTAATATATAAAAATATGAGCACTTCAAATCTACTAAATGAAGAAATTATTTATGAAGCCTTAAAAGATGTCTATGACCCTGAAATTCCTGTAAACATAGTTGATTTAGGACTAGTTTATGGTGTGGAAATCAAAGATAACGATGTCAAGGTAAATATGACACTGACTTTTGCAGGCTGTGGTATGGGACCTTACATTGCTCAACAAGCGGAATGGAGAATTGCTGAAATAGAAGAAGTAGATGATGTTGAAGTTGATCTTATTTTTGAACCACCATGGAATCCTGATATGATAAGCGAAGATGGTAAAAAAGAGTTAGGGATAGACTAAAATTAATGAATCCTACAAACAAACCTGACATTAATCAAGCCCGTTCAAAAATACAGCAGCTTAAGAACCAATTTGAGCAAAGAAAACAATTAGCAAATTCACTTGAACCGATCAAAACTAAAATTGGTGTATATAGCGGAAAGGGTGGTGTAGGAAAAACTTCAGTTACAGTTAATTTAGCTTTGTCTTTAACAAAAATGGGATATAATCCTGGTATTTTTGACGTAGATATAGACTGTCCAAATATTACAAAAGCTTTAGGTGTAACAAACAAACCTCAAGTTGATGACCAAAATCGGATGATACCTCCAGAGCTTCATGGCGTGAAAGTTATGTCTATGGGATTTTTTCAAAAAAACGAAGATGAAGCAATAATCTTTAGAGGCCCGATGATTCATAATGCTATTAATCAGTTACTTTCTGGAACAAACTGGTCAGGCATAGATGTATTACTTGTAGATCTTCCTCCAGGAACATCTGATGCTCCGTTAACTGTTATGCAAACACTTGATCTAGATGGATTTGTTATTGTTACAACTCCTCAAGAATTGGCTAAACTAGATGCTATCAGATCTATAAATATGATAAAAAAATTAAATCACAATATCTATGGAGTAGTTGAAAACTTCTCAGGAGAGTATTTCGGCAAGGGCGCTGGAAAAGAAATATCTAAGAATCATGATATTGATTTTCTTGGAAGCATTGAAATGCGTAGAAGTTACAGTGATCCTCAAAAAATTGCATACTTAGAAGATATGGAAGCCAACAACGAATATAATCAAGTAGCGAATAAATTAATACAAAAATTAGACTAATGTTATTATCTTAGTTCTTTGATTCTGCTTTTCTTCTCTGATAGTCCACGTAAGTAATATAATTTTGATCTTCTTACTTTACCTTTACGTAAAACTTTTATAGAATCTATAGAAGGACATTCATAAGGAAAAGTTCTTTCTACACCAAAATTTTGATCAGATTTACGAACAGTGAATGATTTCCCAACACCGTTACCCTTAATTTTGATAACCACTCCTTTGAAATTCTGAATTCGAGTTCGTTCTCCTTCAGTAACTTTCACGCCTACTTCAATAGTATCACCTGATCTGAAATCAAAAGAATTATTCAATTGTTTTTCTTTAGTTGTCATTTGTCTTTATTATGAATATCACGAAGGGACATATTATCAGTCAAATTGATTAAGTTCAATATCTATTATGATTATTTTATTATACAAATCAAATTAGATCAGGTCTTTTTATTTTAGTGTTAATATCAGAATTCTTTAATCTCCATTTTGATATTTGTTCATGATTTCCAGACAACAAAACTTCTGGAACATCCATTCCCTTGAAACTTTTAGGCTTTGTGTAAACAGGATATTTTATTTTGTTATTATTAAGTGATTCATCAGATAGTGATTCCTTATTACCTAAAACTCCTGGAATTGTTCTTGATAAAACTTCAATAAATATAGCTGTAGGAAGCTCTCCACCTGATAAAATATAATCTCCAATACTAATTTCGTGTGTAATCAAATTTGATATCACTCTCTGATCAACGCCCTCGTATCTACCTGAAATTATAATCAAATCAGTTTCTGTAATAAAATTTTTTGCTATAGATTGTTTTAAAACTTTGCCTTGTGGGCTCATCAAGATTATTGGACAATTAGTGATATTATTAGAATGTTTGATATGTTGAACTGCTTCAAAGATTGGTTCTGGTTTAAGTATCATTCCAGGGCCACCTCCATAACTTGTATCATCCAATTGCTTGTGTTTACCGACACCAAATTCTCTTAAATCATAATTGTATAACTTAATATGTTTATTTTTGATGGCATTTTTAATAATTCCTTCTTTAAGTGAATCATTGATCAGGTTGGGAAAAAGAGATAATGTGTAAAAATTCATCTTTTTATCTCTTTATGATCAGTATTACCTTTTATCAAATCTATAGAGTGAGGCAATAGAGGTAATAATACCTCTAAATTTTCTTTAACAGCTTTTGGGCTACCGGGGAAATTTACAATCAATTTTTTATTGAAGACCCCTGCGACAGCTCTAGATAGTGCGACAAAATCAGTTTTGGAATAATTTTTAATCCTCATTAACTCAGATATACCAGGAATTTCATACTCTATGATATTTTTAGTTGCTTCAGGTGTTACATCTCTTGGGCCAATCCCTGTACCTCCTGTAGTTAAAATCAGTTCATTGTCAGAATCCTCACAAAGAGTTTTTAAAGCTTGCTCAATATCATCAATTTCATCAGCCACAAGCATATGTTCAATCAAAATATTTTGGGAGCCCATAATATCAATAATCAAAGGCCCTCCAAGATCTTTGTTAGTCCCACTAAATGCAGAGTCACTTATTGTTAGTACACTATATTTCATAAACAAATTAAGTTAAATTGATAATTAATTATATATTAAAAAACCACTTTATTTACCTTGAAAAGTATTTTCATACTCTGCAAAACTTTATTTCCATACAAATATTATTAATTTATATATGAAAATTCTACATATCCCTGTTCTTTGCGATGAAATAATCGAAAATTTATATATTCATAATAAAACCACTAACATAATTGACTGTACTCTAGGAGAGGGTGGGATGAGTGAAGAAATTTTATCAACAATAGAAGATGTTTATATTTTTGGTATAGACAAAGATTCGTCAATATTAAATATTGCAAAAGAAAGACTAAGAAAATATAAAAATATAGATTTAATTAATGAAAATTATATTAATCTTTCAAAGAACAAAAAAATAAATAAAGATATTCATAATATTATTTTTGATCTTGGACTATCAAATTATCATCTTAGAAATTCAAACAAAGGTTTTAGTTTTGATAGTAATAATATTCTTGATATGAGATTTGATGAGTCAGAAAATTTAACAGCTCACCAAATAATCAATCAATACAATAAAAAAGAGCTCTTAACAATATTTAAAGAATATGCAGATTTCCCTATTAATTCAAATACAAATAAATTCATTGAACATATTTTTCAAAAAAGACCAATAGATACCTGTGAAAACCTAAAAAAAATATGTTTAAATTTTTACAGAAATTTGCCATATAACAAAGCAATACAAAATATAACAAGGATTTTTCAAGCAATAAGGATAGAAGTGAATAATGAGTTTGAAAATATAAAAAACGGATTAGAAAATGCATTTAATGTAATAGAACCAAAAGGAAGAATCCTTGCGATAACTTATCATTCAGGTGAAGACAAAATAGTTAAAAATATATTTAGGGAATATAAATCAAATAACAATATTGAAAAAAAATTTAAATTAATTAATAAAAAGGTAATTAAACCTACTTTTGAAGAGCAAAAAACAAATTCAAGTAGCAGAAGTGCAAAATTAAGAATTATCGAAAGAGTAATATAAAACAATGGAATTTAACACAATAACAGCCATAGATATAGGTACAACTAAAATAGCCACTATCGTAATTAAATACACCAAACCGGGTAATATAGAAATTTTAGGGCACAGTGTTGTTCCTTGCACAGGATTGAGTAAAGGGAATGTTGTAGATGTGGAAAAAACATCAGAAGGAATAAAACAATCCCTAGATGTTTTAAAAGAATATTACAATTTGAATATTCAATCGGCATTTTTAGGAATAACCGGATCTCATGTCAATTTTGAAGATAGATGGGATACTTTAGAAGAAGTTGCTCAATCAGGAGTAATTACCAGAGAAGATATAATCAAAAATCCTCTGAAAAATTCAGAGAAAAAAATAGAAAACAAATCTATATTACATTCTATACCTGTAGGTTATTCAGTAGATGGATCGGAAGAAATATTAAATCCAATTGGCATGCATAGCTCTAACTTGTCAGTAAGAACTCATCTTATTTCAGCATCTCCATCTGCAATTAATAAATTAATACAATCTGCAACAAATGCGGGCATTAAATCTGATGGGATAATCCTTGAGCCATTAGCAAGTTCTCATGCTGTAATATCAGACAAAGAAAAGCTAGAAGGTGTTTTAATGGTAGACATTGGCGGAGGAACTACTGATCTAATGTTTTTCAAAAACAAAACTGTCAATTATACTGGTGTAATTCCTGTAGGTGGTTACCATTTTACAAATGATATAGCTACAACTTACAAAATAGACACAAGAGAAGCAGAGCTCATAAAAATAAAATACGGCTCTGCAATACAAACTTCTAACAAAGAAGCTGTTGAGTCTGTAAAAATGAAAAGTGAATTGTCAAATGAAGAAATAGAAGTACCACTAAGAGAATTAGTTAGACTAACAAGAGACAGATCAGAAGAATTAGTTAAATTAATAGCAATAAAAACAAAAGCTATAGATTTCAAAGATAATCCAAATTATAGAATTGTACTAACAGGTGGAACAAGTAATTTACATGGTCTTGAAAAATTAATTGCTACAAATATCACTAATAATGTAAGAGTTGGGAATCCAAAAGATAATTTAACTCAAAATATAAAAATATTTAATCTACCCGAAGAATTAAAAAATCCTAGATTTTCAACAGTATTAGGAATGATTTTATGGACTGTTGGTGGGATCATGAATGAAACCTCAGACTCAAGTTTCAAACCTGAAAAAATCGAAAAAAATGACCCTTATACATATTCCATTAGTACCCAAATAAACTATTTAATAAATATTCTAAATAACTTTTTTAGTAATTTAAAAAAAACAAGCCAGCAGATAATAGATAATTTTAATAAAAAAGGAGATCAACAATGACAATAAGCAACGAAATGTTAGGAGCAGCAAAAATTAAAGTATTAGGAGTAGGTGGTGGAGGATGTAACGCAATAACGAGAATGTATAAACAAAGAATAGTTGGGGTGGAATACTTAGCATTAAATACAGATGCACAATCGCTTCTCAGTATGGAAATCCCAGACAGTATTAGAATTGGAGAAAAACTGACTAAAGGACAAGGAGTAGGTGGTGATCCTAAAAAAGGAGGCGCATCTGCTGAAGAATCACAAGCAGAGATTCAGTCCAAATTAATCGGCGCAGATATGATTTTTGTAGCAGCTGGAATGGGTGGTGGAACTGGTACAGGAGCTGCACCTGTTGTTGCTAGAATAGCGAAAGAAACTACCGACGCTTTAGTGGTTGGTGTTGTAACAAAACCATTTGAATTTGAAGGTACAAGAAGAACTAAAGTTGCTGAAGAAGGAATAAAAGAACTAAGAAAACATTGTGATACTCTCTTAGCTATCCCTAACGAAAGACTAAATATTATCTGTGAAGAAGAAATAACAACAGCTAATGCTTTCAGAATGGCTGACGATGTACTTAGAATTGGTGTGCAATCTATTGCAGAAGTTGTTACAACAACAGGTGAAATAAATACTGATTTTGCTGATGTTAATGCCATTATGAGAAACGCAGGACCCGCATGGATGTCCATAGGTTATGGCGCTGGTGAAGATAGAGCAAAAGATGCAGTAAAGCAAGCTTTGCAAAACCCTCTACTTGATATATCCATAGAAGGTGCAAAAGGAGTGTTATTTAATATAGTAGGCGGAACAGATTTGAAATTAGAAGAATTGAAAATTGCAGCCGATGAAATAAATAAACTAGCAGATCCTGGTGTAAATATGATTTTTGGAATGGGGACAGATGAAAAAATGAACAGTGAAATAAGAGTAACTATTATTGCCACTGGATTCGAAACAAATGAATCATACATTGATATGAATGATCAATCAGAAGATATATTTAAAATCTTAGACAACGAAGATGAAATATATGCTCCTATTGATTTACCTCCTTTCTTAAGAAAGTATGTACAAAACTCATAAGAAATAATTTTAAAAATTATAAATTAAAAAAATGCCGTTTGAAAACGGCATTTTTTTTATTGACACATATCTATATATAGTAGTAAATTATTTTCTATCCCCATATATAGTGGTAGCGTTTTAAATTATGATTTGTTTATATTGTGACTCTAAGTCTTCAAAAGTAGTAGATTCTCGTGATATATCTAAAGGTATTAGAAGAAGAAGGGAATGTTTGAAATGTAGCAAGAGATTCACAACATATGAAACTATTCAAACAAAATCAATAATTGTAACAAAAACCAACGGAAGAAATGAAGAGTTTGATGAAGAAAAAATATGGAGTAGCTTAAATAAGGCTTGCGCAAAAAGACCTGTTTCAAATAGATCTCTAAGCAAAATAATACTAGAAATAGAGGCAGAGATTGATAGGTCTGGTAAAAGTGAGGTTAGTTCGAAAAAAATCGGACAAATCATTATGGATGGACTGGAAAAATTAGACAGAGTATCATATATAAGATTTGCAAGTGTATATCGAGAGTTTGAAAATATAGAAACTTTCAGAAAAGAAATAGATACTTTATTAAGCGAAAAAAATAAAAACTAAATTAAAATGGAGTAAATATACATGGTTACAAAAGAAAATGGTTCATTTACCGAAAACGCTTTAAAAGTACTAGAAAAAAGATATTTATTAAAAGGTTCCAACAATGAAATTATTGAAACACCTAAAGAGATGTTTCATAGAATTTCAAAACACTTAGCAAAACAGGAAGAAAAATTTGGCGCAAAAAAAGAAGAAGTTAAAGAATGGGAAGAAAAATTCTTTAACCTAATGTGGGATCTCGATTTTATGGCTAACAGCCCTACCCTTATGAATGCAGGAACTGGTCACGGAACATTAAGTGCTTGTTATGTCTTAGATATTGAAGATAGCATGCAAGGAATAATGAAAGCAGCTTCAGAACAAGCAATGATAGAAAAATTTGGAGGGGGTATTGGGTTTTCGCTATCTGATATTAGGCCACTAGGAAACAAAATACAAACCACTCACGGAAAAGCCTGTGGCCCCATAGCAGTTTTAAATCTTCTATCTGAGGTAGGAACAATGATTACACAAGGTGGAAAAAGAGACGGGGCTCATATGGCGATTATGTCAGTATACCATCCTAACATAAAAGATTTTATTACATGCAAAACTGTTGAAGGAGAAATAAGTAATTTCAATATTTCAGTTGGAGCAGATTCAAATTTTATGGAAGCTGTAAGAGATGATAAATATTTAAGACTGGCATGGCCTCTTGATAAAAAATCATATTCCAAACCACAAAAAGAAAATAATGACGAGTATGTAAAAGCTCGGGAAATATACAATATGATGATAGATGGTGCGTGGAAAAATGGTGAGCCTGGAATGGTTTGGCTAGACAAAATAAATGAAGATAACACAACACCTCAAATAGGGCAAATTAATGCCACTAACCCATGCGGAGAGCAACCCTTGTTATCTGGAGAATCTTGTAATCTCGGGAGCATAAACTTAGGTAACTTTGTAACAAATGGAGAATTTCAAGAAGACAGGTTTATAGAAACAGTTAAAACATGCGTAAGATTTCTAGACAATGTCATTGATGCCAATAATCATCCAACTGAAACAACAATAAAAATGAACTCTCTAACACGTAAAATAGGATTAGGATTAATGGGATGGGCTGACTTACTTATTAGGATGAACATTGCATATGATTCAGATGAAGCTATAGAAATAGGTGACAAAATCGGATCAATAATGAAAGAAACAGCTGACCGTTACAGCTCACATCTTGGTAAACTCAAAGGAAATTTCCCGGCTTTTGATGAAAGTATATTAAACAAAAAAAATGGAGGAGAATGGGATACGATGAGAAATGCATGGAGGTTGAGCATCGCTCCTACAGGTACCATTAGTATGATATCTAATTGTTCAAGTGGAATTGAACCATTGTTTGGGATCGCTTATAAAAAACATAACATGTCAGCTGCTTTGGAAGGTGTAGAACTGTTTTACATTAATGAAGATCTGAAAAATCAACTTCAAGATAATATGATTGACGAAAATAATGAAAAGATAAATATTGACAAGTATCTTGATGGAGGAGGAGATATAAGAGAATTGATGACAGATGAACAAAATAAAATATTTACTGAAAGCCCTATGATTGAACCAAAATGGCATGTTAAAACACAAGCAGTATTTCAAAAGTATGTTGATAGCGGTATCTCAAAAACAATTAACTTACCTAACCATGCTACTAAAGCAGATGTAGAGGAAGCATACACTTTAGCTTGGGAATTAGGATGTAAAGGGATTACAGTTTACAGAGCAGGAAGCAGAGAAAAAGAAGTATTGGTATCAACAAATAATGATGAAAATACAAAATCTGCTAATAAAGATTCTAAATCAAAAGTTTTAGATACTAATACCCCTGAACCAAGAAATAGACCTTCTGTAGTTCCAGGAGTAACAGAAAAAGTCCGAACTGGTCATGGAAATATGTATGTAACAGTAAATTTTGACCAAAATTCTGATCCCTTTGAATTATTCGCAAATTTAGGAAAAGCTGGATCTAGCGATTCTGCCAACTTAGAAGCTGTATCAAGGTTAATTTCTCTTGCACTAAGATCCGGAATTAAAACCAAAGAAATTGTAAATGAACTTAAAGGTATATCCGATTTACCAGTTTGGGACAATGGAAAAATGATTTTGTCTGCGCCTGATGCGGTAGCACAAGTATTAAACAAACATACAGGCAGCGACTCACTTAATAACATTGGGATCGATATAACAGAATCTGATAGTTTAAATAATACTGCTCAAACTTCAAATGGTAATGGAAATAGGAAGAACTCAATGGACATTACAGAAGCACAGCAAGCAATGATAGGCACTCAATGCCCTGAATGTCCTTCAAATTTAATTTTTGAAGAAGGTTGTTTAAATTGCCATCAATGTGGCTACTCCAAATGTGGATAAAACAAATAAAAAAATGGCATGAAAAATAATAACAAACCTATTATTGCAATTACTATGGGTGATCCATGTGGAATTGGACCTGAAATTATATCTAAATCATTAAATGAATTAATACATGAATATAACTTTCAACCATTGATACTTGGTAACTTAGAAGCGCTTGAATTTGCACAAAATATTATCAAAACTCATTTAAAATATTTAAAAATAGATTCCATTTCTAGACTTAAAAATATAAATGATGAAGTAATTCCTGTAATGGATAATTCGAATTTAGATTTCAGACAAATTTCTCCAGGTAAAATTTATAAAGAAGCCGGTTCGGCATCAATCGAATGGATTCATCACTCTGGAGAACTAGCAATGGAAAAGTCAATTCAAGCTATAGTTTCATCGCCAATAAATAAAGAAGCTTGTAGATTAACAGGAAATAAATTAATAGGACATATGGAATTATTTCAGAATCAAACAAAATCGGAAAAAGTATCTACTATGCTCATGACACCTGGATTAAGAGTTGTCCATTTAACAACCCATAAATCCCTAAAAGAAGCTTGTGAATTAGTAACATTTAAAAATGTTTACAACTCTATAGAGCTAATTGATTACGAATTTAAAAAATTAGGTTTTAAACATCCAAAAATTGGAGTTTCAGCATTAAATCCTCATGGGTCTGATGGTGGACTAATTGGTTCTGAAGAAAAAGAACAAATCTTACCTGCTGTTGAAAAAGCGCAATCAGAAGGAATTAATGTTTTTGGACCAATACCAGCTGACACAGTTTTTAATCAAGCAATTGACGGATATTACGACGTAGTGCTAGCTCAATATCATGACCAGGGACATATTCCTATAAAGGTTCATAATTGGGAACAAAGTGTAAGTTTAAATCTTGGACTGCCGTTTATTAGAGCATCGGTCGATCATGGAACTGCTTTTGATATTTCAGGAAAAGGGATAGCGGACCACACTAGCCTTAAAGAATCTATAAAATTAGCCATACATGTAGCTCAAAACAAATCATTACCTAAATTTAATCAACAAGAAAAATGAAAATTGGATTTATAGGCTCAGGAAAAATGGCTGAAGCAATAATTGGTGGAATATTGGATTCACAAATTTTAGGTCCAAAAGATATACTTTGCTCAGATATAAGTAAAGAAAGAATATTATACTTAAACAAAAAATATAATATTTCGACTTTTACACAGAATACCCAGATAATTAAAAATGCTAATTTGATTTTCTTATGTGTTAAGCCTCAAGATATTAACCAACTGAAAGATGATTTACATAATAAACTTAATTCAAATCAAACACTTATTTCTATTCTTGCTGGTATCCAAATAAAAAAATTACATTCAATTAGTAATCATGATTCTATAATAAGAGTTATGCCCAATACTCCTTCTCAGATCAAAAAAGGCGTTTCAGTATGGACTAGTACAAAGCAAACAAATAAAAACCATATTAACGAAACAAAAATGATATTAGGCTCAATTGGCAATGAATATAAAGTAGATGATGAAAAGATTATTGAAATGGCAACAGCGTTATCAGCAAGTGGTCCTGCCTATCTTTTTTATTTTGTTGAATCTTTAATTCAAAGTGGTAAGGAAATTGGGTTAACAGACGAGTTGTCTTATAACCTAACAATAAAAATGCTTAAAGGCAGTTTAGAATTATTAGAATCATCAACAGACCAAGTTGAGCAACTAAGAAAGAATGTAACATCTCCTGGAGGGACTACTGAAGCTGCAATTAATGTTTTCGATCAACAAAATCTTAAAAAAACAATAATTACAGCAATAAATGCGGCCCATAATAGAGGACTAGAATTAGGTGAGTAAATAATGAATGTATTTAGCTTTATAATTCTAGTCATCAATATATTTGCTGAATTATTTTTTCTGGCCTTGATAATTAGAATTATATTATCTTGGATTAATGTTAGTCCGTATAATCCAATATCAAAAATAACCTACCAAATAACAGAGCCATTATTAGGAAAAATAAGACAATATATCAAACCTTTAGGAATGTTTGATTTCTCTCCTATGATAGCGATAATCATTCTTGAAGTAATTCAAAGAGTTGCGTCAAGTTTATTAAAATAATTTTAAAATCACATAATTCATTTATAAAGACAAACTATTATTTTTTTAGTATCATATAAATAATTATTTAATATATATATAAAATTATGACAACAGAATCAATAATCACTCTTACTCCAAAAGCTATTACGAAGGTAGAAGATATACTTTCTAAGGAAAAATCTGAAACTGCCATGCTTAGGGTCGTTGCTATGCCTTCTCCTGGAGGTAGTATCCAATATATGTTCGCTATCGAGGACAATCCTGCTGAAAATGACAAAATATTTGAATTTGAAAATGTAAAAGTACTTATAGACGAAAACAGTATAGACATGATTCAAGGTTCTGAAATTGATTATATCGATTCAATCATGAGAAGTGGATTTGTTATAAGTAATCCAAATCTAGCAGGTGGTTGTGCCTGTGGCGGTGGCGGCGGTGGTGGCTGCGGTGGCGGTGGCGGTGGCTGCGGCGGTGGTGGCTGCGGTGGCGGTGGTGGTGGTTGCGCTTGCGGAGCGAACGAAACTCCAGAAAACACACAAAACAGTGGCTGCGGTGGTGGTGGTGGTGGCTGCGGTTGTGGTAATTAATTATTACACTGTTTTATAACAATGTCTGTTTTATCATTTATTTTAAGTTCTAATGAAAGCCTTGAGCTAGCTATTGAAATAAAAAATAAAAATAAAAATTTAGATATCCAATGTTTTTCTCTAGAACAAAAACTAGATAAACAAATAAAAGAATCTAATGTATTTAATAAAATTCATAAAAATCTCAAAGATTTCCATTCCCATGAGATAGTATTTGTAGATTCTTTGGTAAAATTCAGAGAAGGAATATTAAATCAAATCATTGACAATTCAACTAAAGATAAATTAATAGTTGATCTAAGCCCTGCTAAAAATGATGCAATTAATTGGGCAAATTCCTCTATAAATAATGAAAAAATCAATTATGTATCAGCCTACCCAATTATCAACCTTAATTACAAATTATCAAAAGTTGACAGTATGTTTACGGAACAACAATTTTTGCTAATGCCATCTAAAAATGTTAATGAAAGATTTTTCAATATTTTAATACAAATAATAGAAAGTATTGAAATGGAACCGTATTTTATGGAACCCGTTGAATTTGACAGTTATTATGGCGCAACTAATGTAATCCCAAAATTAATTTCATACTCAATAATAAAATACGCAGAAGAATCTAGTTCTTGGGGAGAAATGTCCAAGTTGGCAAAAAATGAATTTAACTACTCAACAATTGGAAGTTTAACGGACCCTGAAGAATTATTTGAAATAATAAAAAGAACAAATGATTTAAGCACTCATTGGTTTAATCAAATCAACAAAGAAATCTCAAGTCTTAACAACTCGTTTGAAAATAAGGGAAAATCACTTTTAGATTATTTAATCAAAGGTTGGGAAAGTCGTATGAGATGGGAATTAGGTGTTACAGGAAATAATGATGGTTCTGCGCCTTCATCAAATATATTGTCATCTGGTCAAACAATGGCTGGATTTTTAGTATCTGAAGGTTTGATACAAAAAAGAATAGACATGGAAAAATCCAAATCAAAAGATTTGTGGAAATATAAAAGAACAAAATAAATTGATAAAAAAAGTAACCAAATCAAAAAAAATAAATTCTAAAATTAGAATTGCAGGAGACAAGTCAATTTCCCATAGAGCTGCAATATTAAATGCAATGGCTCATGGAACAGCAGAAGTGACAAATTTCTGTGTGGGAGATGATCAAGAATCTGTAATTAGGACTCTCAGAAGTTTAGGTACCAAAATCATACATAAAGTTAATCATATTGATGATTACCAAACACACTCATTTACCATTCATGGCAATGGCTCAAAAGGTTTTACTAATCCCGCTGAACCTTTAGACTGCGGAAACAGCGGAACATGTATGAGGCTATTAAGTGGAGTGGTAGCTGGTCAAAATTTCAAATCGATTTTAATTGGAGATAATTCCCTGAGCAACAGACCAATGAATCGAATTGCAAAACCTTTAATTCAAATGGGTGCAAAAATAAATTCTATAAATTCGGGGAGTATAGACAACATTACTGCTCCTTTTGAAATTAATGGCGGGGATCTTAATGCTATTAAATACATAAGCCCGGTTTCAAGTGCTCAGGTTAAATCTTGTGTACTATTAGCAGGAATACAAGCATCAGGCAAAACAACTTTTGAAGAACCTTTTAAAAGTAGAGATCATACTGAAAGAATGTTAAGTGCTATGGGAGCAAAAATCAAAATCAACAAAAATGTTGTTACTGTAGAAAAATCTAAATTAACTTCTCAAAACATATTAATCCCAAGTGATATTAGTTCTGCAGCATTTTGGATGGTTTTAGGGTCATGCCATGATAATGCTGAAATTTATCTTCCTAATATTGGATTAAATCCTAATAGAACTGGAATCTTAGAAGTATTGATTGAAATGGGAGCAAACATAACAATAGAAAATAGAAAAGAGGATATGGGTGAACCTAGAGGAGATCTTTTAATTAAATCAAGTAAATTAAAAGGTATAACGATTGACAAGAATATTATCCCTAAAATTATTGATGAAATTCCAATACTATCATTAGCAGCTTGTTTTGCTAATTCTGAGACAGTAATAAAAGATGCTGAAGAACTAAGAATAAAAGAATCTGACAGAATAAAGGCGACAGTTGATGGACTTTATAAATTAGGAGCTGATATAAAAGAAACTAAAGATGGAATGATAATTATACCTGGTAACAAATTAACAGGTAATAAAGTAAAAAGTTATGGAGATCATAGAATTGCTATGATGCTAGGGATTGCAGGGTTATTGTCTGAAGGAACAACAGTAATTGAAGGCGCTGAACATGCAAGTGTATCGTATCCAAATTTTTGGGATGAAATAGATAAAAACAATTAAAATGATTAAATATGAAAACATTTATATTATATCCGGACCTTCTGGTGTTGGAAAAGATTCTGTAATTAAAAAATTGAGTGAAAAATTCCATAACATAAATACAATCACAACAGTTACCACAAGAAAAATTCGTGAAAATGAAAAAAACAATGTTGATTATATTTTTGTATCAGAAAAACAATTTAAAACATTAATCAGTGAAAATAAATTAATAGAATGGTCAAAAGTTTATGGCAATTTTTATGGTGTTCCTAAAAATCAAATTGAAGAAAGTTTGCAAAAAGATATAAAAGTAATTATAAAAACCGATATACAAGGCGTAGAAAAATTAAAAACAAAATTAAAAAATGCAGTCACAATTTTTATAATGCCTCCAAATATTGATATATTACTTAAAAGGCTAAAATCACGAAAAACAGATAGTTCCTTAGAAATTAAAAAAAGAACTAATAAAGCTCAAGAAGAAATGAACGAGCATAAAAAATTTGATTACACAATAATTAATCATGAAGGGGAGTTAGAAAGCACATTATCTTCTTTGGCAAAAATTCTTGAACTATAATCAAGCTTTAATTTGCTGTATAAGGTTTTTTGTATTATCAATCCCGTATTCATATATTACTTCAACTGGAAGTGTTAAATAATTTGAATAATTATATTTATTTTTAATCTTTTTTGGGGCGTCATGGATATTGGTAATTAACAAAAATTCATCTAACATATCATCACTTATTAACGATGGCATTTTTTCCCATTTCCCATCTACTGAATATCTATAAAGCTTGTCAGCAATTTCTTCCCATCCATGAATTTCCATTACTTTTCGATAACTTTTTGTTGAAGCATAAAAAGCCACTTGTGAACGAATTTGTTCAACTTTTTTTTGAATATTATTATCGTCATCACTTACTATTAGAAACCCACCAGATGTAATTATAAATTCATCTTTTAATTTCTTATAATTTTTACCTTTATGTATTTCAGGTAATAATGTTTTTTGAACATATTTTTTTGTAGTAAATCCATGAAGAATAATTCCACTACTAAATTCTCCTGATAATTCTGACATTTTTTTGTTGACTGCAGCTAATATAATTTTAGGAAATTTTGTATTTATTGGCCCAGGATTAAAAAAAGGTGTCATTAAATCTATATTGTAATAATCTCCCTTATAGTTTAATGGTGAATCATTTTGCCAATTATTCCAAATTTGATCAATACACTCTAAATATTCCCTCATTCGATCAATTGGTGGGTGCCATTCACCTGAAAATCTTCTAACAATGTGTCCCCTAACTTGGCTTCCTAATCCCAAAACAAACCTTCCATTTGAAATTCTTTGCAAATCCCAAGAGATATAAGCTAAATCCATAGGACTTCTAACAAATGCCAAAGCTATAGATGTGATTAATTCAGGTTTGTTACTAGATTCAGAACTAATTGATAAAGGGACAAAAGGGTTTGATTTGGTTTCGTTTGAAGTAAAGAAATCAAAACCTATTGATTCAAACAATTTACTTCGAGAACTAATATATGAAGGTAATAAAATATCATTTGATTGATTTAGATCAAAAATTCTACTATCTGAAATGTTAATTCCTATTTTCATTTTATCAATTATGTATGTTAAACAACCCAAATGTATTATAAGATTATCAAATGAAATATAAATACATAAAAACTTCAATAAACAATCAAATTTTAGAAGTTTCAATAAATCGACCAAAGCAAATGAATGCGATCAATCCTCAAGTTAGCTATGAATTGAAAGATATATTTGAACATTACAAAAAATCAAATAAATTGAAAATAGCTATATTATCAGGCGAGGGTGGCTTAGCTTTTTCCGCTGGAAATGATCTTAAACATACTAAATCAGAAAGCGATCCAGTTGCTCCTTTTGGTGGTATTACATCAAGCTACATATGTTACAAACCAATTATTGCTGCCATAGAAGGTTACGCACTTGGAGGTGGACTGGAAATAGCTTTATCGTGCGATATTTTAATTGCATCTAAAAATTCAACTTTTGGATTTCCCGAACCTAAAGTAGGTCTTTTTGCAGGAGCAGGAGGAGCGGCTAAGCTAGCAAAATTAATTTCCCAAAAACAAGCTCTCTATTTACTATTAACTAGTGAACTGATTTCTGCTGACGTTGCTAAAGATATTGGATTAATATCAAAAGTAGTAAAATCAGGTGAAGCATTAAATACTGCAAGAAAAACAGCAAAAACTATCTTAGAAAATTCTTATTTAGCTATTTCAGCAACTAAACAAATTATATTAAATGAATATAAAGTCGATTTTGACCCAAATGAAATAGAAAAATATTCTGAGGTACAAAAATTAAGAGAAAGTGATCATTTCGAAATTGGTAAAACAGCTTTTGCAAACAAACAAAAACCCGAATGGAGTTGATAAATGATAAATAACGAACTATCTGTTCAAAGCTATAATATATTGCTTGATACAACTAAGGAAAATTCAAGTTATAGTGGCTCAGTTGAAATAAATTTAGACATTCATAAAGAATTAAATGAAGTTTTATTAGATTCTAAAGGCTTAAACATTAACAGTTGTTATATTTACGACAACAAATCAAATCAATATGAAATTATCAATCACGAAATTAGTGATGCCAAATTATCATTAAAATATAATTCATTAAGCTCAGGATCCAAAGTTAAATTCAAAATAGATTTTGATGGTAAAATAACCAATAATCTTAAAGGTATATATGCAAGCAATTACAAAACACAAGATAATAAAAATGAAGTACTAATCAGTACACAATTTGAACCTACTGACGCAAGAAAAGCATTCCCATGTATAGACCACCCAAGTTACAAAGCGAAATTTAATTTAACTTTAATAATTGATTCAAATCTTCAAGCTATTTCAAATATGCCAATTTATAAAGAGTCAAAACTTAATGATTCTGATACTAAAATAATATTTGAAGAAACTCCAATAATGTCAACTTACCTGTTATTTTTTGCAATTGGTAAAATTAAATGCAAAGAAATAAAGACAAAAAATAATATCACAATTCGAGTTTGGGCAACAAATAATCAAGAAAAATATGCGGATTTCGCACTTGAAACTTCAGAAAAATTATTAACTTACTTTGAATCTTACTTTGGTACAAACTATCCGTTACCCAAACTTGACCATATTGCTATTCCTGATTTTGCAGCTGGTGCAATGGAAAATTGGGGCTGTATAAGTTACAGAGAAAATGCATTACTTGTTGACCCGGAAAAAAGCTCAATTCAAACTAAGCAACTTGTCGCAGCTATAATTGCTCATGAAATGGCTCATATGTGGTTTGGAGATTTGGTTACAATGAAATGGTGGAACGATTTATGGCTAAATGAAAGTTTTGCATCATGGATGGGAGATAAGGCAGTAAGTAAAATTCATCCTGAGTGGGATGTTTGGACTAAATTTATATTAGATGATACAAACAGAGCTTTTGAACTTGATGCGTTAGATAGTAGTCACCCTATAGAACAAGAAGTAACCAACCCCGATGAAATTGGACAATTATTTGATGCAATAAGTTACAGTAAAGGAGCTTCACTTATTAGAATGTTAGAAAATTATATCGGAGAAGAAAATTTTAAAAATGGAATTCAAAGTTATATGTCAAAACATCAGTACAGCAATACAGTGACAAATGATTTATGGAATGCCTTAAGTGAAAACTCAGATAAAAACATAAAAACACTAATGGAAAAATGGACTACAACAAAAGGATTTCCTTTATTAAATCTTAAAGAAACAGAAGATAAAATACAAATATCACAAGAGAAATTTTCATATGATCCAAAAAATAAAGATAACTCTCAATGGTTAATTCCTGTCAAATATAGTTTGTATAAAAATAATACAAAAACAGAAAATGAAATTTTGATTAGTGGAAAAGATGAATATATAGATGAAGGTACTATAGCAATTTTTAATAATGCATCTTCAGGTTTTTATAAAACTTTATATTCAGATAAAATGTTCAAGAAAATTTCAGATACTTTAGAAAAAGATTTAACTATATTATCAAATGAAGAAAGACTAGGATTAATTTCAGACACTTATACCCTTTTAAAAGCTAATAAGTTATCGCCAGAATATTATCTAATTTTAATAAGCAAATTCGAAAAAGAAACAAACCCTTATATTTGGAAGTATATTTGTGGATCTCTAAGATCAATAGATTCAAAATTATATAATACAAATATTTATAAAAAATTTTACAAATATTCTCATGATATTTTTAATAATATTTCTATAAATTTGAATTGGGATCTGGATGATTCTATATCAGAAACAAATCAAATTATGATAACTACATTGATAGAAAACGGGTGTTATTTTGGGATTTCTTCATTAAATCAAAAATCTGCAGAAATTTTCAAAAACATCACACTTTCAAACATACAAAATATACATCCAAATTTAAAAAAACCTTTATTGATGTCAATTGCCTACAATGGGCTAAATGATGATTTTGACAAAATTTGGGAAATGTATCTTGAATCAAGTTCTCAGGAAGAAAAAGCTTTATTTTTAGCTAGCTTAACACAGTTTCAAAATATAGAAAAACTTGAATTTTTACTTAACCAAGTTACATCAAACAATATTAGAAAACACGATATAGCTTCTCTTTTACTGGGTGTAGCAAGTAATAATATTTCTCTTTTAAAATCATGGGATTATCTAAAAGAAAATTGGAGCAAAATAATTGAAATATCGGGAGATGGTTTTCAGTTGAATTATATCGTTTCTTTGCCATCATATTTTCAAACTAAGGATCGATTAGAAGAAGTTGAAAATTATTATTCAGAAAATCACGTAGATGCAGCTTCAATGTCTATGAAACAAACCGTTGAAAAAATTAAAAATAATATTGTTTGGTTAGATTCTAATCTTAAAAAATTCGAAAATTATTTATAAATTATTAAACATTATGTATAATAAGCAACTAAATTTAAAATTTTAATGGCATAAAAATGTATTCTCTAAAAAACAAATCTCAACCAATAATTATATTCATGCTTTTAATATCTTCTTTGATATTAGGATGTAACTCTACAGAAAATTCTGCAGATAAAGCACAAAATTCCAGAGATGCTCTTTCTGCTCAAAATTTCTCACAAAAATCAAAAAAAGAAGGAGTTCAAGTGAAAGAAATAAAATCTTACGATTCCGCACCACAAATGACTATTGATACAAATAAAGAACTATATTATGCAAAAATAGAATTAGAAAAAGGTGGCACCATAACCTTAGAGTTATACAGCAGCAAAGTACCTGTAACAGTTAATAATTTTATTTTCCTAGCAAAAGATGGATATTATGACGGAGTNACATTTCATAGAGTAATACCTGGTTTTATGGCTCAAACTGGAGACCCTACAGGAACAGGTACTGGAAGTCCTGGGTATCGATTTGATAACGAATTTCATCCTGATTTAAGCCACGACTCCAAAGGAATTGTTTCTATGGCAAACGCAGGAATTCAAAATGGTCAAGGAACAAATGGTAGCCAATTCTTTATAACTTTTGTTCCAACAGAATTTTTAGATGGATATAATCCTGANGGAAGCGAAAAAGACTGTAGATTTGATTCTTGTCACTCAGTGTTTGGTAAAGTNATCGATGGATTAGATGTCCTAGACTCAATCTCTGAAAGAGATCCGGGAACTGCAATGACCCCTGGTGATGTAATTAAAACTATAAAAATAGAAGAAAATAATTAATATACTTATTATAGAACTTCTTCAGAATACAACACTAACTTTCCTTGTATTCCAATCCAAGCTTTTCCAAAAATTTCCACACTTTCTGATAAAGGCTGATTATTTACTCTAACGGATTGATTAGATCGATTAATTAAAATTACATATCCTTCCATAAACCTAAATTCTAAACCTTTAAACAAATCATCTTTAAAGTCTAATCCTTTTATTTGATTTCTCTGAAAGATTTTATTTAATAAATTTCTTTTAATTGAATTTATATCAAATAACAAATTATTTTTATCATCAAAAATATATCCACGTGTATCTACTTTCATAGAATATGCTACAAGGGCATATACCGAAATAATAATTAATAAAATAACTAACACAGCAACTATAATAAAAATAGTTATCATAAAATTAGATTGTGTTTCTATTTTTTCCTGAATCTTTTCAACAGAATTCCCTTCTTTAACTATCTCAGTAACAGGTTCTTCTATAGGCTTAGATACAGTTTTAATTACAACAGTATCAGAATACATAACGAATTTCTTATTTTTGTATGTAGAGTCCAATCTAAATACTATACTAGCTTTACCATAATCCATGGTACTAAGCATTATTTCAAATTTACTAGCTCTTCCATCTTGAATAGGATTAATAGGTTTAATTGTAATATCTAATGTTTCTTGATCAGAACTGAAAGCCCATTTTATATCATCTTTATTAATATAATACTTTTCTCCTTCTAGAAGGATTTCAATAATAGCAATAGATGTATTTGTATTTAGTGATAATTCTGTGCTATTAATTACATCTGTTTTAATTTCCGGAAAATTTTCAAATGAAATTTTTGTACTATCTGATATACTACTTCCAAAATTAGGCCATGAAAATTTTATATTAACATCATATTCTCCTGGCAATAACACATCAGGCAAAATCATAGAATAATAACCATCTCCGGGAACTGCATCACCTTTATTCCCTTTATCATTCATTTCATAACTTACTTTATTATCAAAAATGAGTTCTACATATGCATCATTGGAAATCATTCTATCGTTACTTTTAACCATATTAGTTACAAGTTGAATAGAATTTTTAGTTGGAAATGGTCCTTTTGAAACTAGTTCTATATTATAGTCAACCTTATTCCTATGATAAATTGACAACAGTCCTGAGTCATAATCTGAGATTTTGAAAATCCAACGACCAGGTACAGGGTTATTGAAACGCCATATTTTGGAAAATGGAGTTACAACTAAACTAGAAGGTGTAACTTTTCCTTCTGCACTTAGAGGTGAAACAATAGATATATTACCTTCAGCGTTTGCTGTATATGAAACAATTTCTAATTCACTAGATCCAGGAGTAACTAAAATTTCTTTTTGAAATAATGAATTTTTATCAATAATTCCCTTAAAATCTTTTTTTAATATTCGTTCAGCGTTATCTTGAAGTATTCTTTCAACAAGTAACTCTATAGTGTCTGGAACAACTATTGGTTGTAACACACCTTGCCCCCAAGTAGACCAGTTTGAATACATATCAAGAATTGATTTGGTAGTGCCATATTTATGTATTACGTTTAATTTCCAATTTTTATTAGATAAACCATCAATCATACTTTGCACAATTTTTTGTTCATTCTGGTCATTTTTCAATTCGTCAAATAATACTAGATTTATGGTTGAGCCATCCGAAGCATTTGTAACGTTAAGTTCATTAATAGCTTCTCCTAATGCACCACTTATTATTCTTGTATCTTCTTGTTGTTTATCTCTGAGTGATTTAAGCCATTTTTTGAGTTCATCAATATAAATTTTAGAATCATTTTGATTACTAATTATTTCAAAAGATTCATGAGGAGAGCTTAAAGAGAAAAATTTATAAGCAGAATTTGGTCTTAATTCTTTAAATGTTGTAATAGTAGAGAACAGAAATTGTTCATAAAGTAAGTCTTCAGTCATAGAATCAACTATAAAAACTGATTTTTTCTCAGGAGTATCTGCTTCTACTACATAGGAGTTAGAATCTAAAAACAAGAAAATACCCAATACAAATATTGTAAATAATACTAAGTTATTAAATTTTTTCACAAAAATAATTAATGAAATATATAATGTTCTTTATTACACTATTTAAACAAGCTATTATAGTCAACGACTCTCAAAGTCACTTTTTAATAATTTTTAAATCATGAAATTTAAAACTATATTTATATTTATATTTTTGCTGGCTTGCACCAGCACTAGTAATTTAGAAGAACCTACTCAATTTACAGGGTTTTTAATTGATGTCAATTTCAAAACTACCTCTGAAGGAGAACTGAAATTAAAATCAAATGATAAAATACTTAAATTTCATGCGAAAAATTTAGATTTGGATTTCCTGACTATAAATCATTTAAATCAACATATGCTGATAGGAGATCCAATAAATATAAGTGCTATAAAAAAGAATAATAATTGGGAAATATTAAAGATTTATGATTTGGATGGCACAGTTCATGTTGAATAAAAATAATTACTTTTTATTTCTACGTGATTCTCTTGATAAAAGCATATAAGCAATAAATATTAGTAATGGAACAGATAGCATTAACAAATAACCATATCTATATGCCCCAATAGATGCTTCTGCAATGTTAATATCAAAATAAAATTTTTCAGAGATATTATTTTCATTTAAATCTAATTCAACTACCCATAAACCTGATTGTTTAAACGTGAATGTAGATTTGTAGATTGAATCTACATTAGGTAATCTCAACGCATAAACTTTATACCTCTTTTTTTTGTCTGGAGTATTAAAATAAAATATTGCTTCACCGCTAAATGTATCAGTAGTATCTTTGTGTAATATAGTAATGTCAAAAAATTGTTCGCCTAATTTAAGAGGGTAATTATAGAATTCAATAGAAATATTAAATTTATCACCTTTTAAAACATAGGGATTGGTATTTTTCGAACCAGATTCTGCTATATATACCTCTCCGTTTTTACTTTCGTTCCATACTTGTGCCGATACATAAACTAAAACAATACTAAACAAAAAAAGTACTAAAAAAGTAGATATACTGATTTTTTTAATTAACATCTAAAATTTTATCTATATCATTATCGATTTCTTCATACGAGACATATCCCTGAAATTTGGAAACCAATTTTTTATTTTTAATTAAAAATGTATAAGGTTCAGATTTAATATTCCATTCATTTAAAACATCAGAAATTTTTGCATTTTGAAGATTCCCTTTTATCAAATGTGGATTTTCATAAACCTCAACATGAATATAAATAATTTTATCATCATATTCATGTTTCAGTCTTTTAATTACATCTAATTGAGGAAAGCAAGTTGCAGTTTTACAAAAGTTGGGTGAAATAAAAAAAACAATAACAGGTTGTTTAGTATTGATGGCATCTGAAAATTTTTGTGAATAAAAATCAGGGTCGGGATCAGGATCGCTGCTAATTTTAGTTAAATCAGAATTGTCAAAAATTGTTTTATTATTTAAATTTGGGACTACTTCTCCAACAATCGGAGTCTGAATTTCATTTGTAGTAATTTTTGTTGTATATTTCAAGTTTGGATTTTCAAATTCATAAATATCAATTTCGTACTCTCCGTATTCATTAAAATTATAAGTAAAACTATAAAACCCTTTCGATTTATTAGGCCAATTATAAAAAATGGTGTCTATTTCAGGAGAATTAGTTTTATTTTTCGTATTTCTGATCTTAACTTTGTAATTTTTTTTTTCATAAAATTCTTCTTCTGCAATAATTGAAAAAATCACTCTATTTTTACCTAAAGAATATTCTTGAGCACCTAGCGCAACATTTAAGACTTCATTATGTTGAATATTCTTACAACCAATACTAAAAACAAGTACTAACAAAAATGTATATATAAATATATTCTTATTCATGAATTTGATTTTTAATTTTTGTAGGTAGAGTTAAAAGTAAAAGACATCCTAAACCTGCAAGTGTGTATAATCCTACAAAAGCACTTTCATAAGATCCATAATTATCATAAATAAGTCCGGCCAATATAGGTCCTGTTGTAGTCCCAATATTGATAATAATTCCCGAAAATCCAAAAAGTGTTGCAAATGCAGAAGGATGAAAATAATCACCTCTTAATGCAGTTATCACAGGAGTTCTGCCTCCAAAACCAATGCCCCACAGAATAGCAAAAACAACTAATCCAAACCAAGTATCAGTCGAAGATAAAATAACTAATGAAGATACTTGAAATAGCAAAAATATCAAAAGAATATATTTCTTACCATATTTGTCTGCTGTATATCCTGCAATATATTGACTAAAAATTCCGACAGTTGAAAATATTGATACTATATACCCTGACTGTATAACAGTGTAGCCTAGGTCTGTAATATGGGCTGGCAAATGAGTAGTCAGTGTAACTACCGAAGTTGTAGAACACATATGAGTAATGGCAATAATCCAAAAAGGCTTTCTTTTCAGTTGTTTAGTTATTTCCGGGTTAAGATTAATTTTAAATCTCTTATTATTTTTAGATTTATTTGATAAATTTACAGGTGCTTTGTTTTCTTTGTCCTTCACTATATAAAAAGATAGTGGGGAAAATAAAATAAATATAATTGAAATTGTAAGTGATGTGTTTTTAATACCATATGTTAATAAAGAAAATGCTAAAAATGGCGCAATCCAACCTCCTATGTGCGTNCCAGTTATAGAAAATGCCATCGCAAATGATTTGTGTTTCCTAAACCATAGATTCATTAATGTCATTATGGGAAGCCAACCTGATAATGCAGAACCAAAGCTCACGAAAAAATATGCAAAAAATAATTGCACAATACTATCAGTATAGGCCATTAATACAAATCCAAATGCAGCAATAAAATTACCTATAACCATAATTCTTCTTACTCCAAATTTTTCAAGCAAATATCCTTCAACGGGTCCGAGTAATGCAGATTCTGCTCGGGCAAAAGAACTTGCACCTGATATTAAAGTTCTACTCCAATTCTTCTGTTGTTCAAAAGCTTTTAGAAAAAAACCCGTTCCTTGAAAAGACGAAATTGTCGTTAACGCAATTACCAAATTACCAAAAAGGGCTAATATCCATCCGTAATAATTTTTAGTATTTTCTTTTTTTATATCTGTATGAAAATTCAATTATCTATTTAATAGTTTTTTTTGGTAATAATATAGATAATACAGATCCTATAATCGCAAGTATACCTAATACAATAAAAGCTAATGTATAATCTCCTTTTAAATCAAATAAATAACCAGATAACACAGGACTCAATACTGTACCTATATTTATTACTATTCCCGATATACCAAATAAAGTTGCAAAATTAGCCCTGTCAAAATAATCACCTCTAATTGAAGTCAACAATGGATTTCTTCCGCCAAAACCAATACCATAGCAAATAGAAAATATAATAATTCCGTATATGTTTTTTATAAAAGATAAAATAAACAAAGACAAGCTTTGAAAAACCAAAAATATTGATAAAACATATTTCTTAGTATACTTATCTCCAAAATAACCTCCTATTATTTGTGCCACAGCAGCAACCAATGAATAAATCATTATGACATAACCCGCTTGAACCGAAGAAAAGCCAAGATCAGTAATATGAGCAGGTAGATGAACACCCAAAGTAACAACTGATGCTGTTGAAAAACTATGTGCAATGGCTATCATCCAAAAGGGTCTATGAGTTAAAGCATTTTTGATGTCTTGATTAATATTCAACTTAAATTTAGATTTGTAAGTTTCTTTACTTTCTATTTTTTTATGATTATTTGAGTTTATTTGTTTATCTCTAATCAGCACATAAGACAAAGGTGAGTAAAATAAAAATATAACTGATATCACTAACGCAGTATTTCTAATTCCATAACTTTCAATACAAAATGCCAACAATGCAGTTCCAGCTCCAGCAATATGAACTCCGGTAGATGATAAAGCCATAGCTAAAGTTTTTTTATTTTCAAACCAAGAATTCATTAAAGTAATTATTGGCAACCAACCAGATATTGCCACCCCCAATGTCATAAACATGTATGAAATATATAGAGAAAAAAGCGTAGATGTAGATGATAAAAAATAGAATCCTAATGAAGTAACTACAAATCCTATAGTCATAACTCTTCGAGCTCCAAATCTGTCAAGAATATATCCTTCAATAGGGCCAAACAAGCCTGATTGAGCTCTTGTAAATGCGCTAGCGCCAGATATAGAAGCTCGGCTCCAATTATATTTAGTTTCAAAAGCTTTTAAAAAGAATCCTGTTCCATGCATTCCTACTAAAGTACTAATAGCAATTATAAAATTTCCATATATTGCAATTATCCAGCCATAGTAAGCTATTGAAGATTCTTCTGATGTTTTATACTTGAACTTCAAAATATTGGTTATAGTTATGAAATATAAATTTCAATGTTTAAAATGTCAAAATACATTTGACCCAAACCCTCTTCTAATAACATGTAATGAAACAAGTTGTTGTAACGAGGTATTCGAAATAGTTTACACAACTAACAGTAACAATTCAGTACTTGAACCATTGATTCCATTGTTAGATTCAGTAAATTTAATAAACATGGGGCAAGGTAATACTCCTATTATTAAATTAAATTCGTTATCTAAAGAATTCGATCTAAACATTTATGCAAAATTAGAATACATGAATCCTACCGGATCATTTAAAGACAGAGGTTCTTCTATGATGATTTCGGCATTAAGAGAATTTGGAATTAAAGAAATAGTTGAAGACTCCTCTGGTAATGCGGGAGCTTCAATCTCAGCTTATTCAGCATTTTCCAAATTAAAGTCACATATTTTTGTACCTGAAAATGCTCCGAAAAATAAAGTTGCCCAAATAGAATTATATGGAAGTAAAATTTATAAAATACCCGGACCAAGAGATAATGCTACTGAATCGGCAATCAAGTTTAGTAAGCAAAATTCACTTCCCTACTCATCTCATAACTTAAGTCCCTATTTCATAGAAGGAACAAAAAGTTTTGGATACGAAGTAATAAATTTTTTCAAAAATGAACAACCCAATCATATTATATTTCCAGTAGGTAACGGATCTCTATTAATTGGATCTTACAAAGCATACAAAGAAGCAAATCAGAATATCAACATCCCAAAACATCATGCTATTCAATCAGCAAATCTAAGTCCAATAGTTTTTGAGTATGAAAAATTAAAATGGAATCCTGAAGATTGGACTCCTACAATTGCCAATGGAATTGCAATATTAAATCCTCCAAGAGTAAAACAATCTGCGCTTGTAGTTTCAAATACTAAAGGAAGTGCAATAAGCGTAACGGACGAAGAAATAATTGATTGGCAAATTCAATTGGCACAGAAAGAAGGAATTTTTGCTGAAATAACAGCTTCAGCCACATTTGCAGCAATTAAAAAAATGCAAAAAAACAATATAATTAAAAACAAAGAATCTGTTCTTATTCCAATAACCGGTTTTGGATTAAAAGATCCACCGAAAAATTTTAACTAATAGAATTAATTGATCTTTCAAATCCAGATATTGATCCTTTTATACTATCCCAATCTACGCAGAATGAAATTCTAAAATATCCTTTCTTGCCAAAACCTGACCCTGGTACTACCAAAACTTTATTTTCTTTTAATATTTTGGTAAATGAAATATCATCTTCTATAGGGCTTTTTGGAAATAGATAAAACGCACCTTTGGGTTTTACAAAATCATATCCTAATTTTAACAACTCTTCACATAAATAATTTCGTCGTGTTAAATACTCATTTACATCTACAGTATGAAATAAAATATTTGAAATTGCTCTTTGCATAAAAGCAGGTGCATTTACAAAACCCAAAACTCTATTTGAAAATACTAATCCATCCATCAAAAGTGATTTATTTTTTATTTTTGGACTCAAACCAATATACCCTATTCTTTCACCAGGTATTGCCAAATCTTTTGAAAAAGAACTTGCTACAATAGTGTTATCATGGAAATCTAAAATATTGGGGCATTCTAGTCCATCAAATAGTATTCTTCTATAAGGTTCATCACTTATTACAAAAATTTCTCTTCCTAATATCATTTCATGTTTTTGTAAAATTTTAGAAAATTTTTGGTAAAAGTTTTTATCATATACTACACCCGATGGGTTGTTAGGGGAATTTATAATCACTGCTTTTGTTTTGTTATTAATACTATTATCAAAAGATTCTAAATCAGGTATAAATTCATCATTAGAATCAATTATTTTTGAAATACCCGCGTGATTATCTGTATAAAAATAATATTCTGGGAAAAAAGGTGTAAAATAAATAACTTCATCTCCAGGATCTAAAATAGATTTAAGAGCTACATTTAGTGCTCCTCCTGCACCTCCTGTCATTAAAATATTTTCTGTAATAAAATTATGATTTGTAGTAGCTGTTAAAAATTCAGCCACTTTTTCTCTTGTTGAATCTAATCCAGCATTGGGCATATAGCGATGTGCCGATTTATCTGGGTTTTCTATTAACTTTTTCATTTCTTCATATAAAACATCAGGAGGAGAAAAAATAGGATTTCCTAATGAAAGATCAAAAACATTTTCAGGGCCGAATTTTTTTTTCAGTTCTATCCCGTCCTCAAACATTCTTCTAATCCAAGATCCTTGTTCAAGAAACTCAGACATTTTTTTTGAAATAGTCATTTTTGCCACTAAAATATAAAAAATTAATTCCTATTATACCAATACCAATATTATATTTATCAATTAAACAAACTTTCTATTGCTATCTTAATATAATTTAATTACAATCTTTACTCAGGGCCCGTAGCTCAGTGGTAGAGCGGTCGGCTCATAACCGATTGGTCGTAGGTTCGATCCCTGCCGGGCCCATTATATATATA
>PAZO01000009.1 GCA_002715665.1 Chloroflexota bacterium
ATTCTCAATAGTTTCTTCAGCAGGAACTGCAAACAATACTACATTCCCATTTAAATATTGACTTGCTCCACTATTAATAAGACCCAATCCTACACCAACCATTGATCCAAGTTGGCAGTTATGCCCACATGCATGAACTGCACTTGTTTTTAAATCTGCCAAAGGATGATCTTTAACTATTAATCCATCTAATTCACCTATAACTGCTATTGTTGGACCATCAGATCTTCCTTTTATTGGTTCAGATTTAACTCCAGTAATAGCGTGGCCATCTGTGTATCCTAAATTCAGGCTTTTAAATATCTCTTTTACTTTGGTAGATGTTTTAATCTCCCTGTAACCCGTTTCAGCATTTTCTGCTATATCTTTTGAAAAATTTATTAATTTATCTTTATTATTATCAATTTCTTCAGATACTTTCTTTTTTAATTCTTCTTTAGAAATATTCATGTGACCCCTCTTTTGTTATTATTGTATTATTAATTTTAATAATACAAAAATTCTCGTTATGTTTAAATCATTCATGCTAATTGGGGTTCCAGTTATTGTATTAGCAGTTTTCTATGCCGCTTCAGTAGGTTTTTAATATAATCAATTTGAAGTCTTAACTCTTAATATAAAGAAAGTACCTATAACCAATAAAAATAAAACAACAATTTTTACTAATAACAATGTCGCTGGTATCCAAATTGTTATTGAAAGCAAACCGAATATCCACATTATAGAAATAGATATTAATTTAGCTTTTAAGGGCATTCCTTTTCCGGACAAATAATTTTTAATATATATTCCCAGTAATCTATTATTAATTAACCACAAATATAGTTTTTCTGAACTTCTGATATAAAAATACGAAGCTATAATCAAAAAAATTGTTGTTGGCCAACCTGGTACAAATATTCCAATTACACCCAGTACCACAGAAATACTCCCCAATAAAATCCATAATATTCTAATAGGTTTATGTTTATTTAATTTTGACATTTGAACTTTAAAAAATCATAGATCCAAAAATTTAATTATTTGATCTGCATGTCCATTTGGATCTACTGGATTCCAAATTTTAGAAATATATCCATTCTCATCAATAACAAATGTGATTCGGTATATTCTTTCAACTTCCACTCCTTCCACGTCTGCCTTATATAACACATCATAATTTTTACACATAATCCGTTCTATATCGGAAAGAAGAGGAAATGGTAAATTAAATTTTTTTGTAAATGCTTGATGGGATTGTTCGTCATCAGAACTGATACCATATATTGAAATATTATTATCATTAAATACAGAATAATTATCTCTGATTTCACACGCTTCAATAGTACACCCAGGAGTGTCATCTTTTGGATAAAAATATAAAACTAATTTTCCTCCCTTGAAATCATTTAATTCTACTAGATTTCCATTTGTATCTTTCAATTTAAAATCAGGAGCTTTATCACCTACTTTTAATTTCATTTCATCACCTAAGTCTTTGTTTCAATTTTCTATTTATATATAAAAATAATACTATTATAAAAATGATTAAAATTAAAACATATATAACTAACTTATTAGTTTTTATGATTCCTATAAAATCATTTGTATTCTCTAGGCTAGCAGGCATGTCAGTCAAACTAATATTAATATCATCGGAGTCGTTAGTATCAGAATGAAAGTCACGAACTTTATTTCTTGTTCCCGCAAAATTAGCTAAATCAGAAATCCCAAAATCTTCAATAATTCCTGTAGCAAACCATAATTTAAAATCAGTTACATATTCAGATGTAACTCTAACAAAATATGTTCCTTCCTTTTCTATTGAAAATCTATCTTTAACATATACCCATGAATAAGTATTAGTAAATGGCTCGTGAAATTCTGACAATCCCCATTTATTATCGCTTGTGTAAGATAAAATTTCGATAAAATCTTTTTCATTTTGGTAATACAAATATAAATTTGGATATTTACTTTTATAATCTTCAAATTTAGGAGCTCCTAAATCTAGTATTAAATTATGTCCTTTAACCAGAGATAATTCAAACCAAAATTCTTTTTTTTGCTCTGACAATGTAAAATAAAAAACTTGTGAAATATTTGGTTGATTGATATATAAAGCTTGTTCTTTCGAATTTGATTCAGGTGGGAAAAATGGTTTATGTGCCTCAATATGTTGAACATCAATTATAAAAATTAAAATAATCACAAAAATTAAATTTTTATAATTTATTTGAAATTTATTTATATTTAGCATTTGTAACATATATTGATAAAATAGATCTTTTGTGAAAGAATTATTTTTAAACTTATAGGTAAATATTATAATTAATTTAATAACAAATTTCTCTAGCTCCCGAATTGGTAAATGGATTGTTCTTGCTACATGGATATTAGTTTCAGGTTTAATACTCCCTTTTGCGCCTCAACTTACAGAAAGTGTAAATCAAACAGATTTTCTTCCGGAAAGTGCGGAATCAACCAAAGCTGCTAGGCTAGTAGAAGAAAGATACAACACAGGCTCTATAGAAGCTCCAAGTATAATTGTTGCTCAAACTAAAAATAAAGCGGAATTCACGCCTGCTGAGATACAAAAATTATCAGAATTAGAAAACAAAATCAAATCAGACACTTCTCTAAATCTTAAAAATATAGTTTCTGTATTTACTTTACCTCAAGCTAAAAGTGAATTTGTGTCTCCCTCTGAAAATACTATGACAATGATAGTTAACTTGAACATTCCCCCTTTTGCCGATGAATATCCCGGTGAATTAAGGAAATTGCGAACATTAATAAGTAACGAATTAGAAAAAGAAAATAATTTAGAAGTACTTGTTGGAGGTCCGGGAGGTTTATTAGCTGATTTAATAGAGGTATTTAGCTCAATAGACGGTTTGTTGCTTATTGTTACTGTAGTACTTGTTCTTGTTCTTCTTTTGTTAATATACAAATCACCAGTTACTGCCTTGCTCCCTTTAATTTCTGTAGGTTTAGTCTTTCAAGTATCACAGGGAGTGATTGCTTGGATAGATCAGGGAACAGGAGATTTTTTACGAATAAATGGCCAATCAACTGGAATAATGACAGTTGTTTTGTTTGGGTCAGGCACAGATTATTGTCTTTTCATTTCATCAAGGTTCAGAGAAGAATTAACTAAAACAAAAGACAAACACGAAGCTATGAAAAAAACTATGAAAGGAGTAGGAGGCGCTGTTGCTTCTGCAGCTCTAACAATAATAATAGCTTCATCTATTTTGCTGTTATGTATATTGAAATCTTATCAATCGCTCGGGCCTGTTATTGGTATCGCAGTATTAATGATGCTTATTGCAGCTTTAACTCTTGTGCCTTCGCTTATGTGCATAATGGGTAAATTTACATTTTTCCCTGTTGATTACTCATGGAGATCAAAATTAATAGCTTCAATTCTTTTCCCATTCTATGCGGTTATTGGATTATTTGAATTATCATATTATTTCGTAATTGGTAAAAATAAAAAATCAACAAAACCATCAGAGACAATCTACTCTAAAGTGGCAAAATGGGTTATAACAAAACCTGTAACTACTCTTCTTATTACATCGTCAATTCTTTTTCTTATGTTTACAGGGCTAATAGGAGCGAAGCCAACTTATGACCAATTAGCAAGTCTTCCAAACAATGCTGATTCTGTTAAAAGTTTTGAATTATTAAGAACTGGATTTAATCCAGGTGAATTAGCTCCTGTGGAGATTTATGTTGATTTCGAATCTAAAAATGCTGCTCTTGAGAATTCAAATCTTGAAAAAATAGATACACTTTCTAAAATATTAATTAACGCTCCAGGAGTGAATAGAATATCAAGTCAAACAAGACCATTTGGTATAAACTCGCCAATTGGAGGGGCAGATCAAATAGCACGGTACATTAATTCTAAAGATCCTCAAAATTTACCAATTGCATCTAAAGTAGCTAACTATTCATCTCCGGATAATTCTATTTCAAAATTAGAACTTGTTCTCAACGAGAACCCATATAATGAAAAGGGAATGGACCTCATTCCGCAAATAAGAAAATATATCTCTACAGAAGCCAATAAAATAGGGATTGATTTATCAAAATTGTACGTTGGCGGAGAAACAGCTGTACAGTACGACACAAGAGAGGCAGTTAATAGAGATCAATTAGTTGTACTTCCAATAATTTTATTAGCAATAGGGTTAGTATTATTAGTTCTATTAAGATCAGTAGTAGCACCAATATATCTTTGCGCAACAATAATATTTACTTATTTTTCCACGATAGGCATATCTCTCCTCGCTTTCAATTATATATTTGACCAACCTGCCTATACCGCTGGATTACCATTTTTCTTATTTGTATTTCTAAATGCATTAGGGGTTGATTATAATATTTACTTAATGAGTAGAATCAAAGAAGAAGCAAAAATACACGAACTATCCGAAGCAACTCGTATTGCTGTGTCTCAAACAGGAGGAGTGATTACTTCAGCTGGAATAATATTAGCAGGTACTTTTTCTGCACTGATGGTACTGCCATTAACTGATTTATTTCAACTCGGATTTGCCGTAGCAATTGGTGTAATAATTGATACTTTTATAACAAGAACTTTATTAGTTCCGGCCATTGTAAAATTATTGGGACAAAAGAATTGGTGGCCTAGTAAAATAATTCCAAGTAAAGCAAAATAAAAATCACGTTTTTTTATACGTAATCATAATGATTCCTGAAATAATGATGATTCCTGAAATTAATTGATAAATTTCTAATATTTCATTCAAAATAATAAAACCAAATATAGATCCTGTTACAGGCACTAAGAGTCCAAAAGGTGTTACTTTCACAGAATTGTATTTATTTAACAAATATTGCCACAAAGAAAACCCCAACAATGTAGATATACAAGCAGTATATAAAATTGATAATAGAACACTAATATGAATATCGGTAATAGAAATTGATTTAATTTGATCGAATTCTAAATAAAACGAAATGAAAAATAGTAAAATAGCAGCAATAGGAGATATCCATATTAAAAAAGATACCATATTTATATTTCCTAAATTTTTGAGCTGGACATTCGCAATTCCCCACGAAACTGCAGCAAGTAATATTATAATAATTGACTCGAATTTGAAATCTCCATCGTTAAAAACAAATAAAAGTAAAACACCTAAAGCACCAACGATCAATCCGATTATTTCTTTTATTTTTATGCTTTCATTCATAAATAATGAAGAAATTATTACTGAAAAAAAAGATTGAGTTTGCAAAATAACTGCACTTAACCCCGCTGACAAACCTAAACTCATTCCGTAATACAAAAGACTATATTGAAATACTCCTAGTGACAAAGGTATGGAAATAAATTCAATCTTAGATATTTTGGGTTTTTTAACAAAAAATATCCATGGAAAAGATAATATTAAAAATCTTAAAGCTGCTGCAAAAACTGGTGGGAGGGAATTAACAGTGACTTTAAGTGCTACAAAATTAAATCCCCATAAAAAAACTATTAATACAGCTATGAGTATATGTTTTTGTTTCAATTATTTCACGAGGTTACTTTGTTATAATTTTGTATGGTTTAGCATTATTGGTTAAACCAGGCTTAGAAGTTAATTGTATAAAATTTCTTTTTTTATATCTATTGTAAGCATCGGAAGAACTTTTTCTATTTTTACAAATATAATTACAAAATATTTTCCGATCACTTTTAGTACTAAACAAATCATTACAATTTTTACACAATCTATAATTTGTGTTATTTGTTATTGAACTAACAAAATCGTTCCACAAAAAATGAATCAATTGAGGATGTTTATTAACTCTAGTTATGGTATTAAAATTGATATCGAACTCAAATTTAATTCCCGGAAGGGCTTTATCGTAGTTATTTAAAATATCATTTACATACAATTTTAATGTTTTGATAAATAAATAATCATTATCAAAATCAGATAACAATTCAGCAATGTGATAAGGTTTGAAATTCAAAGCTGGAGTTATTAAGTTTATAGATTTAGTTTCCACAAAATGATTAAACATTTTTAACAAATTTTTTTTCATTTTATCTGATGGAGAATTTAAAAAATTACAACTCATCAAGACTGTCCACATTATTTTCAATTCAGTTAATACATTTTCAGAAGTGAAATTATGATTAAACAAAATAAAGTTATTTTCTATATATAATTTTAAATTTTCCGAAAAATTTCTATCCGAAATTACTGAATAATTATCAAAATACGAAAAATTTATTAGATTAAGATAATCAATTATTTCAGGATTGTTTTGATCTATAAACCTTTCAAAGCTAATACGTGGATTTACTAAGTATAATGATTCTAAAATATTAAATTTATCTTCTAGATATCTATATGATTGCCCATTTTTAAAATTATTTAAATTATCATTAATGTTTAACATTAGTTAGTTAAAAAAAGAAGTTAATTATTTAATTGAAAATGATATATGGCTTAATTGCAATTGAAATCAAGTTATATGTTTGATTATTTTTCTTTGAATTTTTCTTTAATTTCAGAAAGCTTAATTAATGCATCTAAAGGTGTAATTTCATTAGTATCAATAGTATTTATTAATTCTTTAACGTCATCATAATTATTGTCAGTTAAATTCAGTGGTAATTGTGCAGAAATATTTTTAGATTCAAAGTTAGAATTTGATTCAAAGTTGGATAATAATAATTTTGATTTATGAATAACTTGAGTAGGCATACCTGCTAATTCAGCAACATAGATTCCATAACTTCTCTCTGAAATACCTCTTTTTATATTGTGTAAAAATACAACTCTCTGACCATCCTCTATAACACTAACGTGGTAATTTTTAATCCTATTAAAATCTGATTCTAAAGAAGTCATTTCATGAAAATGCGTAGCAAATAATGTTCTTGATTTCACGTTGTTATCTTCATGAATAAACTCTGCTACTGACATTGCAATTGCTAATCCGTCATAAGTACTAGTACCTCTTCCAATTTCATCAAGAATGATTAAAGATTTATTTGTGGCTTCCTTTAATATGACAGCTGTTTCTAACATTTCTGTCATAAATGTTGATCTTCCTTCAGACAAATCATCTTCTAATCCCACTCTTGTAAATATTCGATCAACAATTCCAATTTCAGCAGATTTTGCAGGGATATAACATCCAATCTGAGCCATCAAGGTTAAAATACCTACCTGTCTGATATATGTTGATTTACCTGACATGTTAGGACCTGTAAGTAAAATTATCTGTTGTCTTAAATCGTCGATCATAACATCATTGGATACAAATTTTCCAGATTCAATTATCTCTTCAACCATAGGATGTCTAGAATGTTTAATATTCAATTTTATAGATTCATCAATTTTGGGTTTAATATAGTTATTTTCAATTGAAATCATGGCAAAATTTGATAATACGTCTAATTTGGATAAAATTTCTGATGAATATAAAATCAAAGATGCTTGTGAAATAATAAAATCACATACATCTTTGAAAATTTTTCTTTCAAGTTCAGATACTAAATCTATGGAAATACTAATTTTAGTTTCTAATTCTTTTAATTCTTCAGTAAAAAAACGTTCGGCATTAACAAGGGTTTGTTTTCTTATAAAATATTCGGGAACATTTTCTATTTGTGATTTGGTAACTTCAAAATAGTATCCAAATATTTTATTGAATCTAATTCTTAGATTTTTAATTTTTGTATTTTTTCTTTCTTGTGATTCTAGTTCTGAAAGTAAAGTTTTGGAATTGTTCAATGCATAAATATAATCATCTAATTCTTTGGACACATTTTTTTTTATAAGAGTCCCATCACCTAATTTGCCAGAGTAGTCCATATTAAAATTTTCTTCTACTAAATTTATAACATCTGTGATGTCTGGAAATATTGAAACTAGTTTGTTTATATTTTTATTTGTTGATTCAGATGACAAATAAGATACACTTTCATTTAAAATTTTTATACTTTGAGCTAAAGAAATCAAATCAATTGGTTCAGGGTTAGAATTAGATATTTTAGATACTAATCGTTCAATATCAGACAATTTACTAATTTTCATTCTATATTCTTTAGTAACAGTATTATTGACATAAAACCATTCAACTATTTCTTGTCTATTGGTGATTTTATTTAAATTTATTAATGGCTGCCCAATATAATGTTTAAGTAGCCTTGCTCCCATAGGTGTTTGTGTACTATTTAAAGTGTTAAATAGAGAAAAAGAATTAGATTTGGAAGGAAACAAACTGAGATTCTTTCTTGTTTGAGGGTCTATAAACATATAATCAGAAACTTGATAATACCGTGTGTTCCCAAAATTTATATTTGCTAACAATTTATTTTTATTCAAATAATTTAACAAACCAATAAAAGATTTTGTTGCTACATCTTTTTCAAGAAACCATGTTTCGCTGACTATTTTATCTAGATTTTGAGCAACACTTATTTCAAAATTAAAATCTACAAATTCTTCATTATCTAAAATCGCAGTATTAAAATTTTCAAATAAGTTATTATCTGAATAATTCAATAATATCTCAGCTGAATTAAGCCTTGCCAACTCAGATGATATTGACTCTTTATTCAATTTGGAAACTTTTAGTTCCCCTGTAGATACGTCTATATAAGATATCCCAATTATTTCATCTAAAATATACAAACTTGTAAGATAATTATTACTTTGTGTGTCGAGTAAATGTTCTTCGTATACTGTCCCTGGACTTACAACTCTTACAACTTCCCTTTCAATTATACCCTTAGAATTCACATCATCACTTGTTTGTTCGCAAATCGCAACTTTAATGTTATTTTTAACCAAAGTAGATAAATGTTGATTCAATGAATGAAAAGGGAATCCTGCAAGAGGATGTTTTTGATTTTTTCCAAATTCTTTTTTAGTGAGTGTGATTTGTAGAATATCAGCTAGAATATGAGCGTCATTGTCAAAAGCTTCATAAAAATCTCCCATCCTAAACAACAAAACTACATCAGTATAATTCTTTTTTATATTAATATACTGTTTCCAAGCAGGAGTCATATTACTACTCATTTATTTCCAAAAACGTTCCTCAATAACTTGGAATCCTTTCTTATCCTCTAAATTTCTTTGTATATCAATAATCATATCAGGATTGCCACATGCAAAAACAATTGTATTATCAGGTTTTAAATTATTATCTAACACATATTTATCTACTATCATATTAACTCTACCAACTGATCCTTTCCATGATTTATTTCTAGATTCATCAGGTCTACTAATAGTCGGAACATATTTAAGATTGTTTTTGTGAATATTTGCCAATTCATTTAACTCTTCAAAATACCCAAATTCATCAACATAGCTTGATCCTTGAAGAATATGAAATTTCATGTCTGAATCATTGTTTTCTAAATACGTTCTTGCAAAACTAACATATGGAACAACTCCGGTTACTGTACTTATTAATAGGTAATTATTAAGGGTTTTATCTTTTATTTGAAATATTCCTTTCGCTTTAGGTCTCATTGTAAAAATATCACCTTTTTTCATATTCCAAATAACAGGTGTAAGAATACCACCTTCTTCTTCTTCAACCAATTCTATAAATAACTCAATCAATTCTTCAGAAGGAGCTGATGCAATAGAATAAGCTCTCTCGATTCCGTTTACACCTAATGTACAATATTGACCAGGTTTAAAGTTATATTCATCAGGCTTTTTAATCCAAACCTTAATCATCAAATCACTTAAATAGTCTATTTTGACTATCTCTGTTTCAAGTAATTTTTTTTTAGCAGGGAAATTAGTATTCATAATATTAAAAAAAATAAATTATATTTATAGTTTATTTTTTTATTTTGACAGACACAAGATCTAAATTAGGAACTGAATAATATTTTAAATCTGATTTTGTTTCATCAAGTGTTTTAATCATATTCCCAAATAACGTAGTAATACTAAATACATTTTTGGTTCTTCCATTTGTTATAACAATACAATCTAGAGGTTTTGACATATTATCAGAAAGCAATTTAATTTTTTGATTTTGTTTCAATTTGTGTTTTATAGCATCATCTGGGTGAATAGATAAATTGTGCAATTGTTTAAACGTTGATTGATCTTTAGGTTTGTGAGTTATTGTAAATTGTGATTTATTCAAAACTCTTCCCATAGCTAGATAATATCCATTTTGTTTAAAATCTGAATCTTTAAGTTTAGGGATTTGTAATTTAAACTTCTGATTTGTTGCATTCATTTTCATGGAGTACAAAATATTATTAGTATTATTTTGATGAATAGGCCATGTATTTTTCTTATTAGATTTTAAGAACTTAAAATTGAAATTTTTATACATTGGAACAGATTCAGAAATATCATCAAATATATTTTGTATTTTATTATTTTTCAATTTTTGATCACCAAAGTATGATGAAAGATTCTGTATTGATTTATAAACTTGTGTTTGATCATACTTAGGCATTATAGCGACATCTAACAATTGAATTCTTCTTTCAATATTTGTTTTTGTCCCTTCAGATTCTGCAAAAGTTGTTGCCGGGAGTATATAGTCAGATACTTCTTTTCTACTAGAATGAGATAAAGATTTATGGGAAATAATTTTCATATTATTAGTTGCATTACTTAAGATTTCAAATAACTCATCATTATATGATTCATTAAAATCACCAACCAAATGCAATACTTCAATTTTATTTTCTTTTATCCTACCCAATATTTTGGAATATGATATATCTCTGTTATCAATAATATCCAAATCAGTAGGATTATTAACAACAGTAGTAAGTCCTAGATCAGTTGCTCCCTGAGAGTTTGATCCACGATAAAGAGGATATATCCCTCCACCACTAATACCAATATTTCCTGTGATAAGACTCAAATCTACAAGTAATTTTACTAATTCTTCCAAATTCTCAGATTTTATAGTGTCATTTGAATAAATTGTTGCCATAGGACCATTTGTAAGAATATTAACTGCATCACTAATATCTTCTGTGCTTATGCCTGTAATAGCAGATACTTTTATTAAATCAAATTTCCATATTGAATTTCTGAATTCAGAATAATTATCACAGTTGTTTTCCACAAAATCTTTATTTTCTAAAGCTTGATCAATGATGGATCTTATAATTCCTCCAACTAGATATGCTTCTGTACCTGGGTATGGATTAAGCCATAATGTGGCAAACTTTGTCATTTCAGTTTCTCTTTGATCGATTACTACCATTTTTGCATTTCCGGAATCAATAGATTGCTTCATAGGTAAAGATAAAACATTATGATTTTCTGTCACATTGGAAGATACTACTAGATAAGAGTTAGAATTTTTAAGATCTTGAACCGTATTTGTTGCAGAAGAATAGCCTAATGTTTCAGTTAATTTGTATCTCAGTCCACTATCAATATCTGCATTAGAAATAATATTGTTTGATCCGACAATTTGGGAACCAAATTTGTTTGCTAAATACATATCCTCATTAGTTAAGTTTGAATCAATAATCATTGCATATTTTCGAGGATCTGTATTTTTGATCAACTCAGATATAGCTTCCATATTTTCAGCAATAGTCGATTTTACTAAAATTTTATTCTTTCTTGCCATAGCGTAAAATATTTTTGATTTAGAATTCACAAAATCAAATCCAAATTTACCTCTAAAACAGGTTTGGCCTTTATTAGACGGTCCAGACAGGTTACTTCCAATTCTAACTAACTTTTCTCTTGAATTTGTTTCCAAATCAACAGTACATCCTACAGGGCAATAATTGCATACGGAAGTCGTTTTATTTTCTGCTTTTTCCCATTTGTAATCTCTTTCAACTATAGCTCCGGTAGGACAAACATCTAAACAAGCTCCGCAAAATTCACATCCTGCATCTATTAAGCTATCACCCATAGAAGTTCCAATTATCACTTTACCTGCTCTCTCTTTTACAGTCAAAGCATTATCAACTCTTACTTCAGAACAAACTCTTACACATCTAGCACAAACTATACATAAATTCATGTCCATATCCCATAATGGATCATCATTTTTAACATGTTCTCCTCTGTAGTTATAGGTTAGAGGGCTATTCATTTCCATATCTAAACTTCTAACCGTGTCTTTCAATTCACATCTTTCATTTTTGGGACAAGTAATACATCTATCATTTACTGACACATGCCTAAGACAAATATCACTTGGACCACACAAATCAATTCTATGACAAGTTAAACATCCGTGTGGATGTTCTGACAAAAGTAACTCCATAATACCTTTTCTCAAATCAACCAACTCATCCGTTTGCGTATTAATTTTCATTCCATCTGCTACAGGTGTTGTGCAAGATGCTGGCATTCCTCTCCCACCTTCTACTTCAACTACACACATCCTGCATGCTCCGTATGATTTCATGCCTGGGTAATAACATAAATAAGGAATATACATTCCGGCATCCATAGCAGCTTGAAGTATGTTTTTCCCCTTACCAGCTTTTATTTTTTTCCCATCAATAGTTATATCTACTGTATCAATATTATTTTCTATCATTAACCACCTGCTTTATCTTCCCCTGATAAACTTGTCCAGATTTAACTTGCCACGCATTAGGACGAGTATTTACTGGAAACACTATATTTCTACTTTTACAACTACCTGTAGGACAATTTCCACTCATACATTCCTCAAAATCCTTCTGAAAATGTTTTAATGCCGAGCTTATAGGGTTATAACCTAATTGTCCGTGTCCGCACAAGGATCCTGCTTGCATATTTTTACCAATTTTATTCATAAGCGCCAAGTCTTCAATAACACCGTCTCCTTTAGAGATTTTTTCAACAATTTCTAGAAGATGAGTCATGCCTAATCTGCAAGGGAAACATTTACCACAAGATTCGTATTGGCAAAAAGCTACTAGTGATTTAGTTAAATCAACTGCGCAAGTTCTATCGTCTACTACAATAATTCCTCCTGAACCTAAAATTGCTCCTGCTTTAGCCATTTCATCAAAGTCAATTTTCACTTTCAAACTATCAGATCCTAAAACTCCTCCTAAGGGGCCTCCTGTTTGTAGCATTTTAAGTTTTCTACCATTTGGTATACCTCCGCCTAATTTTTCAATAACATCTCCAATAGACAAACCCATCTCAACCTCATACATTCCAGGATTTTGTATATCACCAGATAAACAAACTATAGCTGTNCCAGAACTNCTTTCTGTNCCNGTNGANTTAAACCANTCACTNCCATTTCTNATNATTTCNGCAACNTATGACAGTGATTTAACATTATTGATTGTACTAGGCCTACCCCATACGCCGTAAGCAGCAGGAAAAGGGGGTCTAGACCGAGGNCTAGAACTTTTTCCTTCAATTGATTCCATTAATGCTGTTTCTTCACCTGCTACATAAGAATCACCTGTCAAAGACACTTCAATATCAAACGAAAAACCGGAATCTAAAATATTTTCACCNAACAATCCATTTTCATAAGCTTGTTTAATTGCTTCTTCAGTTCTAATAATTGGACCTTCATGACCATGTCTTATAAAAACATAACCATTTGTGGAGTTAGTAGCAAAACCAGCAATAATCATCCCTTCAATAAGCGTAAAAGGATCACTTTCTAATATACCTTTATCATTAAATGCTCCAGGATCTCCCTCTTCACAATTNCATAAGATATATTTTTTACCTTTTGAGTTAGCCATAAAACTCCATTTAACACCTGTAGGAAATGCAGCTCCCCCTCTTCCTCTTAATCCAGAATTTTTAACTTCATTAATAACTTCTTCAGAACTCATAGAACTCAGCGCCTTATTCAATCCTGAAAAACCTCCNTTAGCAATATATTGATGAATGTCATTGAAAGCAATATTACCAGAATTTCTAAGGGCTATTCTTTTTTGATATTGTATTCCTGGTAAATCAGAAAATTTAGGTACATCTTTAATTGCTTGATCACCTAAAGATCCAAGCAAATTATTTTTAATTATCTTTTTTTTGTTTAAATAACTATCAATTATAATCTCAACATTTTCTGTAGTTACATAACCCCAAAATATTCTAGGTTTATCTTTTATCAATACATCAATAATCGTACCTGCATAGCAAATACCATGACATCCAACTGTATCAATATTCATTTGAATATTATTTTTTTTACTATAATCGTTTAAAATTTCTATAATCTCTTCTGAGCCTAATGAAGAGCCACAACACATTGCATCNCTTACTCTGACCCAAGGGACATTCCCGCTGTTTAGTTCAGACCATCTTATATCACTATCGTTTTTTAGACTTTCGTAACTCAATCCAATTCATCCATCATTTTTGATAATTTTTTTGTATCCATTTTCCCATAAAGTTTATGATTCACACTGATTAGAGGTGCTTGAGGACATGCTCCCAAACACGTATTAAATTTTAATGAAAATTTTCCGTCTTTGGTATCTCCTTGGTTCTCAAGATCTAATTTTTTCAAAGCTGTTTGTTGNAAATCAGAAGCTCCTCCTATATGACACGAAGGCCCCCAACATATTTCTAAGTTATATTTACCTGGAGGATCAAATCTAAAGTTTAAATAAAACGAAGCTACACCCCAAACATCATTGATTGAAACTTTCATAAATTCTGCAACAACATTTACAGAATTTTTTGGCAAATAACCAATTTCGTCTTGCACAGCTAATAAAGAAGATAATATAGTTCGAGTTGTATAATGCTGATTTTCAATAATGTTTAAAATATATTCATCTTTNTAATCTTTTAACATCCAAACATAAAAAATATATAATAAATTACTTCAATTTTGATAATAACATAAAAAGTTATATTTGTTACTACACTTTATATAAATCTTTTTGTAAAATTGTGAAATATTGAACAAGTACAATTGTTAAGAACTAAATATTTTTAACCAGATTGAAACTAAATATCTTATTCACTAAAATATTTGATATACTATTATTTTACTAAAGAATATACTTTTTGGGTGTTGCGTATGAATAAAACAAAATTAATTGAGGATCCTAAAGAATTATGGGAACTGATAAGAGAAGATAAGTATTTGAAATCCACAGCAGGTGTAGCTCTAGGCTATTTACAAACCAACTTAGTAACACTCCCAAGTGAGTATGCCTTTGATTTCCTNCTTTTCTGCCAAAGAAATCCTAAACCATGTCCTATTCTCGAAGTTATGGAACCAGGAGAATATGAACCAAAAATACTAGCAAAAGGAGCTGATATCAGAACTGACATTCCATATTACAGAATATACGAACATGGTAATTTAGTTAACGAAACAAAAAATATANTTGATTATTGGAAAGATGATTTAGTATCCTTTTTGATTGGATGTAGTTTTACATTTGAAACAGCTATGCTAAATGCTGATATATCTTTAAGACATATAGAACAAGATACTACCGTTCCTATGTACATAACAAACCTAGAAACACAACCTGCAGGTAAATTTAGTGGCCCAACTGTGGTATCAATGAGACCCATCAAAAAAGAGCATTTAGTTCGAACGGTTCAAGTTACAAGCAGATTTCCTGGAACACATGGTGCACCATTACACATAGGTAATCCAAATGAAATAGGAATTAANAATATTGANGCNCCTGATTTTGGAGANAAAGTTGAAATAAAAGAAAACGAAATNCCTGTATTTTGGGCTTGTGGTGTAACTCCTCAAGCAGTTGCTTTAAAATCAAAACCNCCTATTATGATTACACATTCTCCTGGATATATGTTTGTTACTAGTACAAGAGATGACTCTGTAGCTGTTATTTAAAATTAGGATAATNTATGGAAANAATAAAAAATATAATNACAGATCATGATAAAAGAGGAATATCTATACTCCTNCCTCATGTGTCTGATAATGTCTGCGAAGAAGCTGCAGAATTAATTTTAAACAATGGAAATAAAGCTGTAATACTAACTGGGTTCTACATCTTGTCCGCAGGTGCAGCTGAAACAGATGGACCTATCGGTGCAATAGCAATTGGTAATGCNCTAAAAAANTTAAATTANCAAGTAACNTATATCACNGACAAATTTTCAGCTCCNCCTATAAAAAAAGTATTNTCANAAGATGATAATTTNNTNATTTTCCCTCATNAAAACGTAAATGACAGNAAAAATACAGCATNAAAAATCATTCAAGATATTAACCCTNANATAATAATNTCAATTGAAAGATGNGGTCCCACNATAAATGGGGACTACCTTAATAGTAGNGGNAAAAAAATNGATGAATTTAATTCTAAAACTGAATTTCTTCTTGATAATGAAATACCTAGTATAGGAATAGGNGACGGNGGAAACGAAATAGGTATGGGTAACTTAAANAATATAATTAAAAAATCAAATCAACTTTCAAATCCTCCTTGNATNACACAAACTGANATTCTTATTCCNGCAAGTACATCAAANTGGGGAGGNTATGGATTAGTNNCAGGTCTNTCAAAANTCTCGAAACAAAATCTTTTGCCAAGNATNTCTGAAGATGAAAANCTAATTAAAGATTTTGTAGACGCAGGNGGNGTAGACGGGATTACNGCAACTTCTACTTATAAAGTTGATAGTTTTGAATTAGAAGTTAACAGTTCTATACTAGAAAGATTACATAAAACAATTTAATATTCACCAATTAATTTAGCATGGACTAACAATCTTGAGTGATACAAAAAACTTGGAACACAAGTAACNAAAACTATTTCAGGNGANTCTGAATCAATTTCTAGTACCAAATCATCTTTAGGAATAACTTCTGTTTTATAAATTTGGTAAACAAATGTTTTAGAATTTGTTTCAATATGCACAAATATATATGGATCAAATTGCATTAATTCAGGAATCTTAGGTAACATATGAAATACTTTACCTTCTTTTTTAATAAAACTTTCCAAATGCCCAAAATACCAAGATTTACCTTTCTCGCCAGGTTTTACTGACTCAGGTATATACCCAACAACGTTTTTTGGAGTTTCGTAAGAAGAAGAATCACCTAAATCAACAATATCCAATTCNTTAATTTGAGATTTCAATCCTATTTCTTTTATCATAATTGATTTAGGAGTTTTATCTTCAAATATATCAAAAATCGATTTTTGATATATTTGAAAATTAGTTGGGAGATCTGCATATGGATCTGTATTGTCCTCATCTTGNTTAACAATAATNCCCGCATCTATTTTTATTTGATTATTATTTTCTGATTTATCATCTTCAGGTAAATCAGTAGATTGATTTTTTTGAACAACTAAAAGTTCATCATTTATTTCATTATTTAAATTTTGGATATCTGTTTTTGAGTATTGAATCAATNCAAATATCAAAGTTCCAAGAATTAAAAAAGAAAATCCAAAAATNTCAAATACGTGATACTTTAGTAATAATTTAAAAAAATTCAATATTTATAAATCTTAACGGACCCTGGGAGAATGAGATTCGCCACTTGCAATTGGTTCATCTATATATACATCCCCATTTCTAATTTTCAAGTTATATCCACAATCCGGAACATTACACACCCATGCCTTGTAATGAATTGCTGCACCCTGATTACCAAAGTCTGAAAGCGGTAACAAAGTTCCACCTTTTGTACATTTCATACATTTAGGAAAATTTGATTCATCTGCCATTAACGATCCCCTCTTTTATATTTATATTACTAATATTATATTCGATATANTTTTTTTTACCAAGATAATAAATTTGAAGCATTTTTATAAAATATATCATCCAATTCATCAGAGGTTAACTTTGAGTCTCTAATATTTTGAGCTGCTCTTTCTATGGGTATCAATCCATAATCACTCCCAAACAATATTTTTTCTGATCCTAAAATTTCATAAAATACTTTTACAATTTTTGGNTCATATAAAAAATCTATTGCAGCAGTATCATAGTAAACATTGTCTAATTCTTTTTTTAATTCAGGCATAAAATAATAAATAGGAAGACCTCCTCCTAAATGAGAAAAAATCATTTTAAGATTTTTGTATTTCATCGCAAAGGAATATAATTTACTTGGAAANATTCTGCCTTTGCCATTATAAATATGGCCAACTGGCTCAGAAGAATGGAAGTTAATAATCATATTATTTGATACCATTCTTTCAACAATGGGATCAAATATATTAAAATTTAATATATCAAATCCTTGAGCATCTGGATGTAACTCGCCAATTCCAATCACACCTTTACTGTACATTCTTTCTAATTCTTGTAAACACTTTTCAATCCCCCAAGTTATATTTATGGAACCAAAAGTTTTTACTTGATCATATTTTGTTGACATTTCAATTAAAAAATCATTTGTATATTTTGACAGCTCAAAATCTTTATAACCTATGCTCTGAATGATTAATTTAATTTTTGGATATTTATTTAAAATTTTGACTAAATCATCTTCTACTGGGATATTAATTCTTTTTTCTCCGTATAATTCAGCAAAGTTAGGATCCAAATTGCAATATTTAGATCGATTTAATTTCATGTCATTAGGGAAAAAATGGGTATGTACATCGATTATATTCATAGTACTATGTCTTAAATATATTTAATAATAACAAAATAAGAGTACTAATTTTATATCAAATCAAGGATCAATAATGGATATTTACAATGAAATCGGTGTCAAAAAAATAATAAATTGTTTAGGGAATTCTACAGTATTAGGTGGGAATACAACTTCGGAAACGGTTAGAGAAGCAATCAATTCCGCTTCAAATAATTATGTTAGCATGGAAGAATTAACTAATAAATGTAGTAACCTTGTAGCAAAACTAATAGGCTCAGAGTCAGCACTTATTACACCCGGNGCCGCAGCAGGATTAACATTAGCAACAGCAGGAGCAATGACAGGTAAAAACCAGNAATTGATAGAGCAGATTCCTGATTCAANAGGGATGAAAAATGAAGTTATAATTCAATCACAATTAAGAGTACCTTATGACAAAGCCATAGAAGTTGCAGGAGCAAAACTAATAGAAGTCGGATCTAAATATGAAACAACTATAAATGACATTGAAAGTCACATCAACAATAAAACTGTAGCTATTCATTATTTGGCTGGAGGAAAAAGTGCTCACCCATCAGGTGATCCTTNAAAAGCTGTAGATATAGAAACAGTAATTAAAATTGCTGAAAAACATAAATTATATGTAATTGTAGATGCAGCCGGGCAAGTTTATCCTACAGATAAATTAACAAAATTTACAAAAATGGGCGCAGATGCTGTTGCTTATGGAGCAAAATACTTTGGAGCATTAAATGGAACGGGGATAATCGTAGGTAAATCTGAAATTATAGAAGCTGCAAAGCTACACAGTTTTATAGGTTTTGAATTTGGCAAAATGAGAACTATAGGTCGTTCCATGAAAATGGACAAAGAAGATGTGGTAGCTGTATATGTAGCTTTAAAAACATGGTTAACTATGAACCATGAAGAACGAATAGAAAAAGACGAACAAAAAGCTATAAAATTTCAAAATGCAATAAAATCAATTAACAAAATTAGAGTTTCTGAACCTGAAATATCCGGAACAACTATAGGTATAAAAATTGAATTTGATCAAAAATTAGATGCCAATGAAATTGCAAAAAAATTAGCTAATGGTAACCCAAGCATTTGGGCACGCGAATTAAATTCCCATTCATTAATATTCAGAATGGGAACAATCAGTAAAAATGACATAAATATCATTGCTGAAAAACTAAAAGAAATAATAAAATAAACTAATGATAAATATAGATCTATTAAGAAATAAAGATAGCAAAACAATAACATCTCTAGTTAACAGAAATGTTGAAAAATCTGAACTTAATAAAATTACAGAATTTGACACTGAAAGAAGAAAATTAATTGAAAACATAGATTTATTGAGAGCAAAAAGGAATACTACTTCTAAAGAATTGAGCCAAATGAAAGACAAGCCTCAAAATGTCATTGATGANATGAGACTGCTTGGCAAAGATATAAAAGACAAAGAAAAAGAATTATCACAAATCGCTGAACAGTTAAACTCTTTATTACTGACAATCCCTAATATTCCCGCAACAGATGTACCGATAGGCGAAAATGAAGATTTAAATAAAATTATTTTTTCAGAAAAGTATAAAACAAATAATAATTTNAATCCTCTACCTCATTGGGATATAGGGACAAAACTGAATTTGATTGACTTTGAAAGAGGGACCAAATTATCAGGTTCAAGATTTTATATTCTAAAAAATAAAGCTGCCCAATTACAAAGGGCTTTAACTAATTGGATGCTTGATAATCATTTAAACAATGATTATCAAGAACACTACTTACCCAACCTTGTAAAAGAATCAGTAGTGCGTGGTGCAGGACAATTACCAAAATTTAAAGACACAATGTTTAGTGACCAAGAATCAGAACTATGGCTGATACCAACAGCAGAAGTTCCCATAACTAATATTTATGCTAATGAAATAATAACTTCAGATCAATTACCAATAAAAATTGTTGCACAAACTTCATGTTTTAGGAATGAAAAAGCTGCAGCAGGGAAAGATACAAGAGGAATTAAAAGAGTGCATCAATTTGAAAAAGTTGAATTATATCAATTTGTTGANCCCGAAAAATCTAACGATGCATTAGATTCCATGCTAAATGCATGCGTAGATCTTTGTAAAAAATTAGGACTTACTTACAGAATCAAACTTTTATGNACTGGTGACTTGGGATTTTGTTCAAATAAAACCTACGATATTGAAGTTTGGTCGCCAGGATCTCAAGAATGGCTTGAGGTAAGCTCGGTTTCCAATTGTACCGATTTTCAAAGTAGAAGATCAAATACAAAATTTAAAAAAAATCCAAAGTCTAAANCAGAATATTTACATACCTTAAATGGTTCAGGTTTAGCACTTCCAAGGATAATAATCGCTATATTAGAAACATATCAAAATGAAGATATGAGTATAGATATCCCTGAGACTTTATGGGAATATACTAAATTCAAAAAAATATCCTAAAATTTTCTANGAGTACATTTCTCTAAGATCTTTCTTTANAATTTTNCCCATTGAATTTCTTGGTAATTTGTCTAAAAATATTATTTGTTGAGGACGTTTATAACCTGATAAATTATCTTTGAAGAAATCAAATATTTCATTTTTATCAGTAATATCTCCGTCTTTTAATGCAATAACAGCAACTACTACTTCACCCCATTGCTCATCAGGCAATCCTATTACAGCAACTTCTGATATATTTTTATGTCCATATATTATTTGTTCTATTTCTTCAGGAGAAATCATCTCTCCACCTCTTTTAATGAAATCCTTGGCTCTGCCTGAAAGAAAAATATACCCTGCATCATCAACATACCCTAAATCGCCTGTATATAACCATCCATTTATCAAAACAGAATTAGTTTCTTTTTCATTATTCCAATAACCTGACATAATTCGATCTCCCTTTGCTATTATTTCGCCTATTACAAAAGGATCTACTTCTTCAGAATTATCATCAACTATTTTAACTTCCACATCAGGAAGAGGTTTGCCTATGGATGTAAGTCTTTTTAATTTTAATTCTTTTTCTTTTTCTGTTCCAGATATTTTATGATCATCCGGTCCTAAAGAAGTTATTGTTGCTGCTGTCTCTGTTTGACCAAATGCATTAATAAAATTAGTTCCAGGAAATTTTGAAATTGCATCTTCTAAAACACTAATAGGCATAGGAGCAGCTCCGTAAGTAATAACATTTAGTGATTGATAATTATAATTAGTGAATTCGGGACTATCAATAATTTGTTTTAACATAGTTGGAACAACCATAACTCGATTAACATTGAATTTTTGTATTGATTTCATCCAGTCTACAGCTTCAAATTGATCTTGTATAACAGTAGTTCTAGCTGAGTAAATCCCAGAGATTAAAGTTTGAATTCCTGCAACATGATACAGTGGAACAGAAAGTAAATTTACTTCATTAAATTCAGGATCCGGAGGGTTAAGATTATTCAAAGCAAATTCACAAAAACTAGAATGATTAAGTATCACAGCTTTAGGTGTGCTAGTAGTTCCTGCAGTATAAACTAGCAGTGCTATAGAGTTATTATTATCGCTTTCCATCAAAGAGTTATATGTATTATCTAAATTATTAATACCTAACCAATGATCGGAAAATTCATTATCAATGCTTACGCAAATAGGTTTANAATTAGACTTTGCTATAGCAGAATCAATCAAAGAATGGTATCNAGTCCCTGCAAATATAATATTTGGATTACTATCATTTAACATAAATTCTAATTCTTCAGCATTTGATCGATAATTTATGGGNACAACCACGGCTCCAATTTTGCATGCCGCGAAANCAATTTTTACCCAATCAACAGTATTAGTNTGAAAATAAAAAATTCTATCCCCATTTTTCACTCCAAGATTCAATAATATATTTGAAAAGCTTAATACTTCAGACTCTAATTCACTAAAAGTTAGAGAATTGTTTTTATATATAAATCCTTTTCGTTCAGGACAAATTGATGCTGATATTTCTAATAAATCATTTATATTCAATTATTCACCNAGTTTACTTCTGAATATATTTTTTCAAGTTGCTCAGCTAAAAAAATATTTTCATCTGAGCTAGCTCTTAATAAATTTTTTACACTTTTTATTCTATTTAATTCAATATTTTCTATATTTTGACTAAATTCATCAACTTTTTTCAGCAGTAAATCGTATTCATGAGAATAAAAATTTACTATTCCATAATCATAAGCTTTATAAACATCTATAGGTTGAGCAAATAATAGTATTTCTTTTGCGACTGATATTGATGTTTTTTTTAATAATGTCTGAGTACCGCCAGAAATAGGAGTAATAGATAATTCAACTTCTGGCATTCTAAATATTGTACTTTCGTGAGAAAAAACAAAATCCGATAACAAGGCAATTTCAAATCCTGATCCAACAACCCAACCTTGAGTGATAGATATTATAGGTTTATTAAAATTATACAAATCTTTCCAAAGTGTATTTTCCTTAGATATCAAATTAGATTCTATGATAGATGGATAAGTATTAAATTCTGACAAATCCGCTCCAACACAAAAATTTTTATCCTCAGATTTTATAACAACAATTTTAATATCATTATCTAAATTGCAAGCATTAAGTATTTCTAAAAACTCATATCTCATTTCTATGTTAAGTGCGTTGTTTTTTTTATGATTATTAAAAATAATATTTCCAATATTTTTAAATTTATTGAATTTCACATATTTCCAATTCATTTATTTACCTGAGTATGGTTTGCGTTTTTTTCTATTTTTAAATGAATCAATAGAATTTTTCCGATCATGGCTATTTAAAAGAATAGAATATAAATCATTTTCACTATTCATTCCTTGCATGGTATTAGTNCTCAAATTAAAGTTAATTGCATTTTTTGTAAATTGCATAGCCAAAGGTGAGTTCTTAGATAAATTCAACAATTTTTCATCCAATTTTAAATTTAAATGATTATCTTCNACTAATTCATTAATCAAACCCATTTTTAATGCTGTTTTACTATCGTATGTTTTCCCAAACATAATCATTTGTTTAGCTTGATTTAAACCAATAATTCTTGGAAGTAATCTCGTTGCGCCATCAAATTGCATGTTGTAATCATACATCTGAGACATTCTAAAAGAAGAATTAACTCCAGCTATCCTGTAATCCATAGGTAAAGTTAACTCTAGCAATCTATTGNATATATCTCCATNCATCAAACCAANAACAGGTTTTTTTATATTGATAATCAAATTGGTTAAACTGTAATTATCTATTAATTCTCTAGAATCTAAATTTGAAATTTTTTTCACATTAGTCAAATCAAATCCTACAACCCAAATATTTTTATCAGTGTTAATTTCAGTAATGATAGACTGTAAATTGTGATGTATTAATTCTGGAGAAAATTCTTCTTCATTTATTGTAATCACAATATAATTATCTTTGTTTTTAATAGATATTTGTTCTTTATTATTCATGCTTAATTATATTCAACCTGTTTGTTACATATTCATTAGAAGGTATGCCATTAATACCTAAATTTTCCACAACAAAACTTGCTGCGCAATTGGCAATATTTACGGCAAATTCAATGCTCTTAGTCTTATAATAATAAACTAACAAATATAAAGCAAAAATATCGCCTGCACCAGTCGGATCCAATACCCTGTCTGGTGTATAGGNATTAAATTGTGCAGATTTATTGTAATCAGAATATATTTTAGCCCCTCTTTCCGATAAAGTAACTGCAATATATTTTACGTAATTAAATAAATATTTTTTATCAATATAATCATCTTCTTCTTCAGAATATGAAATCAAATCTATATCATGAAAATTTTCATTTAATGAAATCTTTTTTAAACAAATTTCCGATTTTTTATTCAGATGTCTTGTAAGCCCTTGGGGAGATAATAAAGAAATTTCACAATCAAAATTGTTTCTTACGTCTAAATCTAATTCATTGAAAATCGGTGCGATCATTAGCATTTTAGTTTTTATTTTACTTTTCAAATTTAGATTAATTTTCTTTGTATAATTCTTGATAATTCCCTTCCTGATTTTTTTTTCGTAATTCCATACAAACTCTGTGTTGCTTTCACTATTTACACAATAAATATCTAATTGATCATGATTTGGCAAATCTGATTCAGAAATTGAATGATTACTTATTATCAATGTTTTCAAACCCATCATAGCTGATCCTATTCCAGCGTAAATACTAGAACCTCCAACATTAAAAGTTGAATTGTATTCAAAAAAATCTTTAGTTATATTACCAACTATAACAACATCATATGAATTTCGAAAAATCAAATTACGTAAAAACTGTTTATTTTAATTTCAAAACAACGTGTCTATCTCTNCCGTAATCCTCACTCTCAGACACTATTTTTTTGTGATCAGAAAAATATCTATGGACATATCTTCTGTCAAAAGAAGACATTGGATCGAGAGCAACTTTCTTTTTTGTTTTCAAAACTTTAGATTCCATTTTTTTTGATAATTGAAACAAATTATTTAGTTTTTTTTCAATATAACCCTCAACATCTAATGAAACTAATTGGTCTCTTTTGTTTAATTTTTTTTGAATCATCAAGTTTGTCAAATACTGTAAGGATCTCAATGTTTCTCCTCGTCTGCCAATAATTAATGCAGCATCTTCTCCATCTAGAGATATTATTGAATCAGATATTTTATCATTATTAATTAATTTGGTTGTAATGGTCATCTCTGATTCTAAAAATCCTAATATATTTCGTAGAATTTCATAAGCAATTTGAATATTTTCGGAAACATCTGATTTTTTTTCAACTTTTACTTTTGCTTCCTCGTTACCAAACCCTAATAGTCCGCTTTTCCCTCTNCTAATAACTTTAATTTCTACTTCTTCTCTGCTTGCGTTTAGTTCTACTAGTGCGATGTCTATTGCTTCTTCTATTGTTTTTCCTGTTGTTTCTATCACTCTCATTTTCGTCCTCAACTTGAATAATTTTATTATCTTCAATTTCATTTTCTAAATCTTTATCTTCGTCGATCAATTTTGAATTCAAATTAAAAAGATTCTGAATTTTTCCAGTTATGATCAACTGAATAACTGTACCAATAACATTTGATATTAACCAATATAATGCTAAACCACTTGGAAAGCTCAGCGTNAAGTATCCAAGTAATATAGGCATAAACCATAACATCATTCTATTAGTAGATTTTTGTCTTTCATCTATTGCAGGTGTGGCTGTGGTTTTTTGCATAAAAAATGTAGATGCTCCAACTAATAACGGCAAAAATATTTTTGTGTATATATCTGCTGATCCAACAATGATTTCCAAATTTAGCCATAAAAATTGACCGTCAATAGGAATAGCTTGATTTATCAATGGAATAAATCCATAAATTGAATCATATAATTGACTTAAGTTTTCTGGATTAGAAGGTAATGTGATATACAACGCCTGGTACAATCCAATAAAAATGGGCATTTGAATTACTAGTGGACCTAAACAACCAACAGGATTTATTCCTTGTTGCCTGTAGATATTCATAGTCTCTTGAGATATTCTTTGTCTATCATCCTTATATTTTTCTTGTATTGCTTTTATTTTAGGTTGTATAAGAGACATAGCTTTCATTTGACGAGTTTGTCTAATTGATAAAGGAAACATAGCCATCCTAATAAGAACAGTAAAAGATATAATGCTTAATCCAAAGCTATTTCCAAGTAATATATANAGCAAGATCAAACTGTTGACCATTGGTCTAATAAAAACTAAATTCCATATGTCTGCAAATATTTCCATAACTATCCTAAATAATTAACAAGAAGGGTCCCAATCCTCTTCATTTCTATCATCATTTTCTCGTGTAAAAAATGGTTTCTGCCATAATTCATCAGGATTACCATTCTTTTTTATGTTAAAACCTCTCAAAGATCCATCAGATACTTGAATAAATATCTTNTTCTCATAAACTTCAATAGAAGAGTAAATCTTTTTATCAATATTACAAGTTCCNAATTTTCTTTTTGAATCTTTGTGAATGACTAATAATTCTCCATTTTTTGTTACAAAAATCAAAAAATCCTCGATTACCACTGGAGTGGAGACTATTGGACTTTTTGTCTCGTATTTCCATTTAATTTGTCCAGTATTTTTATTTAAAGCATATATACTGCCATCTAAATTTGGAGCGTAAACTATATCTGTATTTATTACTGGAGCAGCCCAAAACCAACCTTTTGAATCATCAAACTCCCATGTCAAATTACCGTTTTTAGCATTTATCGAATAAAATTTTCTATTTAAAGTACCAAAGTAAATTTGATTATTTTCTAATATCGGAGAACCAACTATACTAGATTTGGTATCAAATTCCCAATTAAGATTGCATTGATTGTTGATGGAGTACATATTACCATCCATAGAACCAAAAATAATTTGTTGATTTAGCTCATCATATACAGGAGTATTCCAAATTGCTTCCTCAGCTTGATATGAGCATACAGGATCAAACATCTCTAATTTGTTATATTTAAATATTAACAATTCCCCATTTGATGCNGGTACATATATTAAATCTTCGTGAGANACAATATTTCCGACTATCATGGGACCATAATTTTCTTCAGATAATAATACTTTCTCTTCTATATCTTGCAAGGATACTTCATCTAATCCTGTTTGTTTNTTAAATCCTAATATTTTACCTGCAGAAGTGCCTATAAAAGTTTTGTCATCATAAATAAAAGGTTTAGAATAAATTGCCTTTGCAACAAACCTTCTGTCTTCGTCATCTAAAGAAACTGCTCTCCAATTTTCACTACCGCTATCTATGTTTACTGAAATTAATTCTCCATCAATTGTTGCAACATACACATTTCCTTCATCAACTAAAGGTGTTGACCAGCCTGAACCCTGAAATCTGTCAGCTGTACAAGCAACAAAGCTCAAAATAACAAATGCAGATGTAATTATTCTCTTAATATTACTCATTTTACTGGATCGTACTCCCTANTATTAAATGGATTACATTTAATTAATCTTTTAANAACAAGAAAGGATGCCTTTAAAAAATTATGTCTATTTAAGGCATCAATTGCATACTGGGAGCAAGTTGGTAAATACCTGCATGAACTAGGCAAATACTGAGATATAGCCTGTTGNTAAAACTTTATTATTAATATTGATATAGATTTCATTTGTTTTATTAGTCTTTCATCTANAGGTTAATCCTGNGCTTGTTAATAAACGATTTAACTCTTCTTCGATTATACTAAACTTGGATTCCTTTGATTTTTTTCTTGCCATAATTACTATATCGTTACCATAAATGATATTAGCATTACGTATAATAGACCTTATTCTCCTCGTTATTTTATTTCTTTGTACGGAATTACCGTAATTTTTTACTGAAGATATCCCTACTCGAGTATACTTTTGACTATTTTTAACATATATGAGTATCAGATTATCAGATATTTTTTTCTTACCTGAAGACCAAACTAGTCTAAAATCAGTATTTTTTTTTAATCTTATTATTTGATTGTCATAGCCAATCATAAAATTCTCATGTTAAATTAAGGTGACAATCTTGATCGTGATTTTGCCATCCTTCTCTTCAAGACATTACGTCCAGATTTAGTTCGCATACGCGATCTAAATCCATGCACTCGGGCTCTTCTTCTTTTTTTAGGTTGATATGTTCTTTTTGCCATAGTTTTATTTGCGAAAAAAGGATTATATAAATCTTTACAATGATGGTCAATCTTATTTTACCTTCATAAATGTAAGATTAAAACAACTTATATACAAATATTAATCAAAATATTCTTTTTGAATTGAAATTATATCTTTAATTGCTGATTCTGCCATTTCAGTAGCTTCTATTAATTGAGTTTTACTAAAAGCCCCACTTTCTCCTGTCCCCTGAACCTCTATAATATTACTCATATCGTCCATAACAAAATTAAAATCAACACTAGCCTGAAAATCTTCCTCGTAGTTCANATCTAATGTAATTTCATTGTTTACTATACCTACACTTATCGCAGCTATAGAATTAAATTTAATATCATTTGCTAAAACATTAGAATTCTGTAGTTTTGTAATTGAATTTCTAAGTGCAATAACGCTTCCAATAATTGATGCAGTTCTTGTCCCTCCATCAGCATTCAAAACATCACAATCAACTAAAAGTGAATTTTCTCCGATTTGATTTAAATCCACTACAGCTCTTAAACTCCTTCCAATCAATCTTTGTATTTCTTTAGTTCTACCACTGTTTGTATTATTTCTGCTAACCCTTGAATTGGTTGATCCGGGCATCATAGAATATTCTGCAGTAATCCATCCCTGGCCGGTACCTTTTAGAAAGTGAGGAACTTTATTTTCAAATCTTACAGCACAAACAACTTGCGTATTTCCCAAACTAATCAAACAAGAGCCATCTGATTGATATTGAATATTATTTTCAATCGAAATTTTTCTAAGTTCATTATTTTTTCTATTATCAATTCTCATCAATTCATCCTTAAATATAATTATCGAAACACATATAAATAAATACTATCCTGTGTGATAATTATATAG
>PAZO01000010.1 GCA_002715665.1 Chloroflexota bacterium
AAGTTGTGGCTGAAGAAGAAGTTGTGGCTGAAGAAGAAGTTGTGGCTGAAGAAGAAGTTGTGGCTGAAGAAGACACAGCAGATAAAAACAATGATGAACTAACCACTTTAAGAGATGCGGACGAAGATCTGTTCTCGATTGAAAAATTATTCGGAACAAGTGATAATCAAAATCAAATTAGATTTGCTGAGGATATTGATGAGATAAAAAGTAAATCTAATAATAATTCAAAAAATAAAAAAAATAAGTGATTACGAGTGGCATAAAGATGTAAATTTTTTTTAATAGATTTAAAAACAGTTTAAAGAGTAAATAATGAATGAAAAGAAAACAGATGAATCAAAAGTGATTGAGATTCCAAGCTCTTTAACGGTCGGAGATCTGGCAAATAAATTAAATCTTGATTCGGTAGATGTCATCAAACAACTAATGAGAGCAGGATATATGCTTTCTATAAATCAGAAACTAGAATATGAACTTGCGTCATTAATTGCGAAAAGTTTTGGTTTTGAATCTAACCAAATAGAATTACCCTCAGAAGAAAAACAAATTTTCCAATCTAATTTAGATGGTGACGACATAAAAGCACCTGTGGTTACAATTTTAGGTCATGTTGATCATGGAAAAACAACTTTGTTAGATACAATAAGGAAATCTACGGTTGCTGAATCAGAACATGGAGGTATTACTCAAAAATTAAGTGCCTATAAATTACGATACAATGACTCTTTTATTACTTTTTTAGACACTCCCGGTCACGAAGCTTTTTCTACTCTAAGATCAAGAGGGGCAAAAGTAACTGATATTGCAATAATTATCATAGCTGCAGATGATGGAATAATGCCTCAAACCGAAGAATCAATTCAACATGCAAAATCTGCAGGAGTTCCTATTATTATAGTTATATCTAAAATAGATGTTCCAGGTGCAGACATTGACAAAGTAAAGGCGCAATTAGCAGAACGAGAATTGATGGTAGAGGAATGGGGAGGAGAAACAATTTGTGTACATGTTTCCTCTCCAAAAAAAGAAGGAATAACTGAATTGTTAGATTATATTTTGTTAGTTGCTGAAGTTAATGAATTTAAAACTGATACTAAAGTACCACCAAAAGCTATAATTCTAGAATCTACAATTGACAAAAAGCAAGGTATTGTTGTGAAGGCGTTAATACAGGAAGGAATATTAAAAGTTGGAGACAGATTTGTTACTAATACCACAAAAGGAAAAGTGAGAGCTTTGCTTGATGATAATGGAAAACAAGTAAAAGCGTGCTTACCTTCAACGCCAATTGATATTTTAGGATTTGAATCTTTGCCTCAATCAGGAGAATTGATTGAATGGGTTAAATCAGAAAAAGAAGCAAAAAAAATATTATTAAAAAGAACAAAAGAAACAACACAATCTTCAAACAATATAAACTTAACTCATGCTTCTGTTGAGCAAAAAAAGATTGACACAATTAATATTATTGTAAAAGCAGATTTACAAGGAAGCTTAGACGCTATCATTGAATCTCTTAATTCATTTAACAAAGATTCTATTCATATTGCACTAATTCATTATGGAATAGGTAATGTAAATGAAAATGACATATCAATGTCTGTTGCTTCTGATTCAGTAATTTATGCTTTTAATGTGGGTGTTGAGCAAGGAGTTTTAGAAAAAAATAAAAATGATACTGTAATTATAGAAAGTTATAATATCATTTATGAACTGATAGATGCTGTTGAAGAACGTATTTTAAAATCAGAAGTTGTTGAAGAGACTTTAGTCAAAAATGGTTCAGCAGATATCAAAGCTGTATTTGATTTTGACAATCAACCTGTAGCTGGAATATTTATCAATGAAGGCAAGGTTACCTCATCTAATAGATTGAAGGTATTTAGGAAAGGTGCAGAAATTTATTTTGGTAAAATTAAATCCCTAAAGCATTACAAAGATGATGTCAAAGAATTAATATCTGGACAGGAAGGTGGCGTAGGAGTGGCTGATTTTACTGACTTCAAAGTTGGGGATAAAATTGAATTTTATAATTAACTTAATACTATGCTATGGATAGTCTCAGATTTTTGAAAATTAATTCTCTAATGAAAGAAGAAATTTCTCGAATAATAGAAAACGATATAAATGATCCCAGAGTTAGTACTATGGTTACTGTACAAAAAATAAAGTCTTCAAAAGATTTTAGTACAATTAGGATATATGTAAGCTTATTAACAGATCCAAAAGATTCTAAATTGGTATTAAAAGGATTAAGATCAAGTCAGGGTTATGTTAGAAAATTACTTCAAAAGTCAATAAAAAATATTAGAATAGGCAAATTAATTTTTGAGCATGATAAATCTCCTGAAGAAGTATTAAAGATCACAAATATAATTGATTCAATAAATTAACTTTTAAATGTTCGATGGAATAATATCAATTAACAAACCTCCAAAGATAACTTCTTTTAAAACAGTATCAGAAGTTAAAAAAAGATTGTGTGTTAAAAAAGCAGGTCATGGTGGTACTTTAGATCCTTTAGCTTCTGGTGTATTGTTGATTTTTTTAAATAGAGCAACAAAATTTTCTAAATATGCTTTAGATTGTAAGAAAAAATACTTGTGTAAAATTACTTTTGGTCAGGCCACAAATACTTTTGACCTAGAAGGAGAAGTGATTGAGCAAAAAGAGATTCCCGAGCTTAGTTATGAAAAATTAAAATTAAAATTGTCTGAATTGGTAGGAGAAATAATTCAGACACCTCCAAAATATAGTGCTGTAAAAATAAAAGGAAAACCTTCATATTATTATGCTCGAAAAAATATAGAAATAACTCTTAAACCTAGAAAAGTATTTTTACATGACATTTCAATTGAAGATTGGAATGGAATAGACTTGGTAATTAGTGTAACTACTAGTAAGGGTTTTTATATAAGAACTTTGGCTGATGAAATAGGAAAGATATTTGATTCTTTGTCTTTTTTAAGTGATTTGAAAAGGACAAGAGTTGGCCCGTTTGAAATATCAAATTCAATTGATTTACAAGATTTGCTAACTCAAGGTTTAGAGTTACTGTTTGATGGGCGAATACTAAAACATCCAGATGAATTGTTGGAAGATTATGGATCTATCCAAATTAATGACAATTTAATTGAAAAGTATGTAGAAAAGAAAATTATTGATTTTAAAATTAAGGGACAATTTGAGAATTATAAAGTTTATAATCAATCAAAATTTTTTCTTGGTACAGCTAGTTATGATAATACAAATTCAACATTAATTAGAAATGAATTATATAAAATGCCCAACAGTTAGTAAGATAATCAAATAATTCATTGACTTATTTCACACTTCACCTATAAAATTATTCTTCGGGTAAAAAAATGAATAATTATGCAATAGTAAAATTTAAGTCTAAGCAATACAGGGTTTCTGTAGGTGATGTCATTGATGTTGACAGAATTAATACTGATATTGGAGATTTTGTAAAAATAGAAGATGTAATGTTTCTCTATAATGATGGGCAAGCAGAGATTGGAACACCTATTTTATCTGGCAAACATGTTTCAGGAAAAGTTCTTAATCACTATCAAAGTTCAAAGAAAATTTCAGGAAAATATAAAAATAAAACTAGAAATAGAAAACGATTTGGGTACAGAAAATCTCTTACATCAATTCAGATAGTCGAAATATCTGATGTTAATAACAAAGCAAAAACTACAACAAAAGCAAAAACTACAACAAAAGCAAAAACTACAACAAAAGCAAAAGCTGCAACAAAAGCAAAAGCTACAACAAAAGCAAAAGCTACAACAAAAGCAAAAGCTACAACAAAAGCAAAAGCTGCAACAAAAGCAAAAGCTGCAACAAAAGCAAAAGCTGAGAATTAAGAGGAGCTAGCAATATGGCACATAAGAAAGGTGGAGGAAGTACAAAGAATACTCCAAACCGAGGTAATTCTAAACGTCTTGGTATTAAAGTTTATGATAGTGAATTTGTTACAGCAGGATCTATACTAGTAAGACAACGTGGGTCGAAAATTGCACCGGGAGTAAGTGTTGGCATCGGAAAGGATCATACATTGTTTTCATTGATTGACGGTTACGTAAAATACGAAAATCTTACAAAAGATAAAAAGAAAGCTAGCGTTTATCCATCTTAAGGAGAAATAATTGAAACAAGATATACATCCTAAATATTATTCTGATTCAAAGGTTGTTTGTTCCTGTGGTAAAACTTACACAATAGGATCTACAAAAGAAGAGATGAGAATTGAATTATGTGGTTCATGTCATCCTTTTTATACTGGAGAACAAAAAATAGTTGATACAGAAGGTAGAGTTGAAAGGCTTAAACGAAGATATAATTTAAGTTAATTTATTTAATTGATTTTATAGCAGAAGTTGAAAAATAATTCTTTAAGATTAGGTGGACAAGCTTTACCTGAAGGAATATTAATTAAAGGCCCAATATTTACTGTAATTGCATACAGAACCGAAAATGAAATCGAAACTGTATCTATAAAATGGGGATTTAAAGTAGTAAACCAATTAAAAACGATTCCTTTTTTAAGAGGTTTAATTACCATTGTTGAAACCATATCTTTATCTTTGAAATCAATATTTGTAATGGCTGAAATAACTGACGAAGAAGTTAATACAGATTCGGTTTTTTTTAAGATTATCATTGGATTAATGTTTATTATAGTAATGATATTTACTATTGGTTTAGTCATATTTATACCTAAGTTTGCTTCAAATGGATTAGTAAATCTTTTGAATATAAAAGTATTTCTAAGTACTTGGATAGAGTTACTTATAAGATTTATGTTATTTTTTGTTTATATATATTTTTATAGATTTTTTCTAATAGGAAAGAAAATGTTTAAATACCATGCTGCCGAGCATATGGCAATTCATGCATTTGAACATAAAAAACAATTAACAATTAACAATCTTAGAGAATTTCATAAAGAACACCCAAGATGTGGCACAGCATTTTTAGCCTTTGTTTTTATCTACGCAAATATTATTTTCCATACCTTAGTTTTTGATGTGAATTTTTTATTTATGATTAGATTATTTATATCTTTATTTGTTATTTCTCTAACTTATGAAACATTACTTGTTGGATGGAAATCAAATAATTTAATTGTTGGCAAAATTTTGAATTTACCTGGGTTTTTATTACAGAAAATAACTACTATAAAACCTGATGATAGCGACTTAGAATTGGCAATAATTGCTACAAAAAAATGTGTAGAATTACATAAAGAATGAATTTAACTTATATAGTTAGATTATTTATTGATTCTATAATTGTATAGTTTGTATTTTTTATTGATATATATTTCTGAATCTTTTTTTAAATTTTTAAAGATTTTAGTAAATTCACTTGATTGATCTTTTTCGCTAAGTATAGAAACCCATGTGTTTTTATTTAAGTTGTTTTCAAAGTCAGGCATAAGTTTTTTGTATGAATCCCAATTGGTAACAAAAATTCCATCGACTAATATGTTATTCAATTTTTTTTGACTTGGTATTTGGTTTAATTCAACGTTTCCTAAATTTATTTTTTTTAACAAATTTTTCGTTATGTTAATTTGTTTTTTATCGGATTCATAAGCAATAACTTTCCCGTCAAAAACAAATTTGCCAAATAAAATAGGAAATAATCCCTCCTCAGCTCCAAGACATGCTATATTTTGATATGGCATTATTGGAAGGGTAGCCAATATTTTATGTGTATCTATGCTATTTATGGACTCATTACTTTCAATCATTATTCAACCTCTTTAAGTTACTTGTTTGGTTCGAAGTATTTTCGTTCTTTTTCATTTTCAGGGATTCTTGCTAAATAAAACAATAAATCTGATAGTCTATTTATATATTTTATTATATTTACATTTATCAGTTTTTCATAATTATTTAATTTTGCCAATGTTCTTTCTGCAGATCTAGTTTGCGCCCTTGCAAGATCTATAGCTGCTGATTGAATATTACTTCCTGGAAATATAAATTTTGGTTTTAATTTGACTTGTTTGTCAATTTTATCTATTAAATTTTCTAATTTGATTACAGATTTTTCGTCTACAAACTCTATTCCCCAATTAGTTTTCGATATTTTATAGTGGTCTTTGTTTGCAACAGATACTTCAGTAGATATAGTAAAAATATCATTTTGTATATCTAATATTGTACTTGAAATAAATTGATTGTCAGTAATTGCTCTGCACATTCCCAGATGAGAATTTACAATATCTAGCATTCCGTAAGCTTCGCATCTAATATCACTTTTGGATACTTTTTCTCCAAATAGAAGACTAGTATTCCCTTCATCGCCTGTTTTTGTGTATATTTTCAAATTTAATCCTTTATATTATTATTATGCTATTGAGGTTAATAATATATTTTACAGGAGTTTCAAATGTCTGAACAGAAGGTTGTTAAAGCAAAGTGGTTATTTGACATGGTAAATGATAAGCCTATTGAAGATGGCGCTGTTATTTTTCAGAGCGGTGTTATTACTTTTTCCGGTAACTATGAAAAAATCAAGAATAAAATTCAACCTGATGCGGAAATATACGATTTTAAAGATAAAATAATTATCCCTGGTATGGTTGATTGCCATACCCATCATAATGGATTTGGAGATGGTAGAAGTGGTGATGATGTAGGATTAATTCCTGATGATGTGCTAGCAATTAAATCAGCTAAAAATGCTAAAACTAGTCTTTATTCAGGAGTAACCACTATTAGAGAAAATGGCCCTAAAAATATGACTATGATGAGACTTAGAGATGCAGTAAATGATGGATTAACAATCGCGCCAAGAATGGTTTTATGTGGAAGACCAATTTCAATTATTGGTGGACACATGGGGTATTTTGGAGGAGAAGTTACAGGAGAAGATGAAAGCTTAGCCTTGGCAAGACAACTTATAAAAGAAGGTGCAGATTACTTCAAAATTACAGCAACAGGGGGATCTACAGCAACATCATTTCCTTTGAGGCCAAGTTTTTCAAAAAGTGAATTGTTTGCTGTTACAAATGAAGCAAAAAATTACGATATGCTTACAGCTACACATTGTTTATCTACAGAAGGAACGGACTATTCTTTGGATGCTGGTGTAGATATGATTATTCATTGTAATTTTGACTTACCAAACGGGGAATCGAAATTTGATCCTAAATTGACCGAAAAAATTGTTAAAAAAGATGCTTATGTTAACCCTACTCTTCATGTTGGAAGGGCAAGGGTTTGGAGTTTGATGGAAGGAAAAGATGCTGCATTAGGAGGATTTGAGAACAAAAGGCTTAATTCAATAAGTATAACCAAAGATAGGAAAAATATACTAGATGCTAGATTAGATATGGCTAAATATGGATTGGAAACCAAATTAGACCATTGCAGACAAATGATTGATATGGGAGTAAAAGTTATTACGGGATCCGATTCTTCTTGGGGTGATTATGCTTTAGGAAACACTGTACATGAGACTGAATTATTAGTGGAGGCTGGATATTCTAATATGGAAGGTTTGAAATCAGTAACAATAAACGCAGCAAAAGCATTAGGACTTGAAAATCAGGTTGGAAGTATCGAAGTTGGAAAATCTGCGGATTTAGCAATATTAGATAAGAATCCTATAGAAGATATTAAAAATTTGAATTCAGTAACAGAAGTGTTTTTCATGGGACAAAGTATAAGAAGAGGATCTGAAGACTCAAACAATTCTTATATTCAAAAATCACCTCAAATTTAAAGGAGTATATTATGGATAAAACAAATAATGATATGTTAGTAATTCAGGTTGGTGAATTGATAGATGGTATATCAAGCGAATCAAAAAAGAATACAAGTATAGTAATTAGTGGGAATTCAATTGTAGATATTAAACCAACTGGTGAACTTTCTATTCCATCTGATTTAGATCATAAATTAATTGACTATTCAGATAAAACTATTTTACCAGGATTAGTTGATTCACATGTACACTTAACTGGAATAGGAGACGGGAGAAGCGGTGATGAGCTATCAATATTACCAGACGAGGTTTTATCGATTAACATGGCAAATAATGCAAAAAAACATTTACATTCTGGAGTAACAACTGTTAGAGATTGTGGAGCTAAAAATGATACTGCATTTCATTTAAGAACTGCTGCGGAGATGGGTATTATTGATACCCCTAGATTAGTTTTGAGTGGCAGACCTTTAGCAATCATTGGAGGACATCTAAGTTATTTTGGAGAACAAATAACGGGTGTAAATGAATGTAGAGCTGCTGTGAGATATTTGATTAAACAAGGAGCTGATTTTATTAAAGTTACAGCTTCTGGTGGAAGTACGAAAACATCTTTTCCCCTTAAGCCAAGTTTTTCGCAACAAGAATTAAATGTAATTGTTGAAGAAGCACATAAATTTGGAAAGCATGTTGCTGCACATTGTCATAATTCTGAAGCAATGGTCAGATCTTTAAATGCAGGAGTTGATACTATTATTCATGGAGTTTTCAAAGAACCAGATGGAACAAATAAGTATAGGGAAGATATTACAGAATTGATGTTAGAGAAAAATACTTATGTTAATCCTACTTTAGGTCCAGGAATGATGAGAGTAAAAGTAATGGAAAATAAAAAACAACAAGGGAATTTTTCAGAATCTGATCAAGAAGAAATGGATCAAATCTTATTTGAACATGAATACAGAATGAAGTGTTTTAGTAAAATGCATGAATCTGGGGTACCTATGTCAGCCGGGTCTGATTCTGCTTGGGGAGCTTATGAGATGGGTAATTTTTTCTTAGATATTGAAGGTCATGTTATAGGTGGTCAAACTCCTATGCAAGCAATTCAATCTGCAACAAGTATAGCTTCAAAATCTTGTTGGATAGATGACAGTCTTGGGTCAATCGAAACAGGCAAACTCGCTGATTTGATTGTATTAGATGAAAGTCCAATAAATCAGATAGAAAATTTACGAACTGTATCTGAGGTAATAAAGAATGGAGAATTTGTAGATAGAAATAATTTATTGTAGTCCGCAAAAATTTTCGTAGTTAATTAATTCTTTTACACTTGGTTTTTGGCCACATAGAACACAATCAGGATTTTGTCTGTATTTTATTGTTTTAAATTGCATATTGAGAGCGTCAATCAATAATAGTTTATTCGTTAAATTTTCTCCAATATTTAGAATTAACTTAACTGTTTCGGTTGCTTGAATACTACCAACAATTCCAGGTAACATTCCTAATACTCCTGCTTCTGCGCAGCTTGGAACCTCTCCTGGCTTTGGAGGGTTCGGAAATAGGCACCTATAGCACCCTTGATTTGGTTGGTATGTGCTTAATTGTCCTTCAAAAAGTAAAATACTTCCATCAACTAATGGTTTTTTACTGAAATATGCAGCATCGTTTGCTAAGTATCTTGCAGGGAAATTGTCAGCTCCATTTATGATTACATCGTAATCAGCAAAAACTTTCAATGCATTTTCGGAAGAGAGAGCATATTCAAAGGTTTTAATTTTCAAATCACTGTTATAGGTAAGTAGCGTATTTTTAGCGGATTGTGTTTTTTTAAGACCTATATCTTTTTCAGTATGCAGTAATTGTCTTTGTAAGTTTGATATTTCAACTGAATCCATATCAATTATTCCAATTTCTCCAATCCCAGCTAGTGCTAAATACATACTAACAGGAGATCCCAGCCCTCCTGCACCAATTATCAAAATTTTAGAATTTAATAATTTTCTTTGACCAATACTTCCTATTTGCGGCATTACAATATGCCTACTATATTTTTGTATTTGTTTGGGTGTTAATTTATAATTTAATTTACTATTTTCGTTATTCACTTTCATATTTTTGATTAAAACAAGATTTACCTTAATTATACTTACTTTAGCAATAGTTACCGTATTGTTAACTTTATCTTCCTTTTTTACTAAAGAAGATAAAAAAGTTTTTATATTTGCTGCTGTGAGTTTAACAGAACCTTTAGAGGAAATTAAAGATATATTTTATCAACAAAATAATATATCAATAATATTAAACTTTGGAGGCTCACAAACACTAGCTGCTCAAATATCAAGAGGAGCCTCTCCTGATATATTTATACCTGCAGGAATGTCCCCTTATAAATTTATCAAAGAAAAAGATATTAAAATTTATTCTGACAATGTTTTAATTTCAAACAAATTAATTTTTGTTTCAAATCAAAGTATAAACAATTGGGAAAACTTGAATATTGAAGAATTATTGACTTCTGCAAAAATTAATAGAATTGCTATTGCTGATCCTGAGTTGGCCCCTGCGGGCCAATATTCTTTTCAAGTTTTAGATAATATGAAGTTATTAACAAAAATAGAAGATAAAATCATTAAAACTAAAAATGTAAGAGATGCTGTTAATTATATGAGATTAGGTTTGGCAGAAGGTGTCTTTGCTTACAATACAGATTTTAATGATTACCAACAGAATTTTAATAAAAAATTAATATCTGAAGAATTATATAATAAAGTTCAATATCCTTTAATTATTTTGAATAATTCAAAAGATATTAATGAATTTTTATATTTTTTAAATGGTAGTATAGCTAAAGATATTTTTATCAAATATGGATTTAGTAACCCTTAAATAAATTATGGTAATAGAATCACTTATATTAACTTTAGAGATAGCTATAATTGCAACGTTTATTAATATCCCAATTTCATTTTTATGCGCTGTTATTGCTACTAGATCTAATAATGAAACTGCTAAATTTTTGATTGATATAATTGTTTCTCTTCCTTTGGTTTTACCTCCTGTGGTTTTAGGTTATTTTCTTTTGATAACGTTTAGTCCCTCAGGTTTAATTGGAGGGATACTCGATGCGTTAGGTTTTGAAATAGTATTTACAAAATTTGCCGCTGTATTAGCCTGTGCCCTAGTTTCATTTCCTTTGATGTCTAGGGCGTTTATTATTTCCATTCAATCCGTCAACAAAGATCTTGAAAAAATAGCAAGATCATTAGGATCTAGTAATATAAATACATTTTTTACCATAACAATAAGAGAAAGTAAATTTGGAATATCAGGAGGTATACTTTTAGGTTTCGCTAGAGCTTTAGGAGAATTTGGAGCTACGATTATTTTTGCAGGAAATATTGAAGGAGTTTCCAGAACAATTCCATTAGCAATATTTCAATCCATTCAAACAGGTGATGATCAAAATTTGACATTACTTATTTTGTGCTCAGTTATTTTGGGAATACTTTCAGTTTTTATCAACAATATATTAATACAACGTTCAAAAAAAATAAATGAGTTTAATAAATATAAATATTAAAAAATACTACAATAATTTTGGCTTAACATGTGATTTTAGTATAAGTAACGGTATTACTGGAATATTTGGACCTTCTGGATCAGGTAAATCAACTTTATTAAATGCATTAGCTGGATTTATTAAACCTGATATAGGACAAATTTCAATGCAAAGTGAAAGTTTTTTTGATTCAAATAAAAAAATTAATATTCCGCCCGACAAACGAAATATTGGATATGTTACTCAAAAAGCTAATTTATTTCCTTCAATGAGTGTTGATGAGAATATTAATTATGGTTATAAAAAACAAAATAAAATCAAATTAAATAGCATAGTAGATATTATGAACCTAAATAATTTAATGGAAAAGTTACCAGGAGAAATTTCAGGTGGGCAATCTCAAAAAGTTGCAATTGCAAGAGCGTTGGCTAGTAATCCTAGTGTTATTTTAATGGATGAACCATTATCAGAGTTAGATTTAAATTCAAAACTTATGATTTTAGATTATTTAAAAAAAATTCACATAGAATATAAAATTCCTATTATATATGTTTCACATGATATTGCAGAAATGATTGCTATTTGTGACAATGTATTTTTAATAAACAGAGGTTCAATTACAAAAAACATATTACCTTCTGAGTTGATTTACGAAAATTCAAACGAATCTGATTTTCAAAATATATACAGCGTAGTTTCGGATAATGAAAAAAATTTAAAACTTAACAATCAAACTATACGCATTAGTGAACCTGTTGAAAATAATCATTTAACTATTATGATTCCGTCTTCTTCTGTTATGGTCACAAATATTGAAAACAATTTTTTGTTATCAGACAATGTTTTCGCTGGCATTTTAAAAAATATTGTTGAATTTGATTCTCATATAAAATTAGTATGTGATGTTGGTTTTGAAATTATTGCAGATATATCATAAGAATATTATCAAAATTCAAATATGAAATTGAATGATAAAATATGTGTTATATTTAAATCTATTAGTGTAGTTATATCTAAAAGTTAAATTGTTATATTATGGAATTTAGTAAAAAACTTTCAAATATTGTGAGGAAAAATTCTTCAATACTTGTTGTTGGCCTGGATCCCGATCCTTCAATAATGCCAGTTTCAAATATTTTTGAATTTAACAAAACAATAATTGACAACACGATTGATGTTGCTTGTGCCTATAAACCGAACTTTGCATTTTATGAGAGTAGTGGATTGGAAGGAACCAAAGCACTTTATAAAACTGTTGAATACATAAGATCTAAAAACTCAAATATTGTAACTATTGCAGATGCTAAAAGAGGAGATATTGGAAATACAAATAAAAAATATGCTTTTTCCATATTTGATGAAATGGGATTTGATGCCGTGACATTGAATCCATTCGGAGGCAAAGAATCCCTTGATCCATTCGTTGATTACGTTGATAAAGGTATTTTTATTTGGTGTAGATCTTCTAATCTATTATCTGAAGAAGTGCAAAAGCTAAAATTAGATCAATCATATGGTGTTAAATATTTTTATGAATATTTATCCATTTTGATTTATAAATGGTATGGTACTAATGATAATGTTGGATTGGTAGCTGGTGCCACTAATGTTGACGATATTTTAAATTTAAAAAAAATTAGCAAAAAATTTGAAAGCAATCCAACATATTTAATCCCAGGGGTAGGTAGCCAGGGAGGAAGCTTGGAAGAAGTTGTCAGTGTATTGGGCAAAATCAAGATTTCAGATCAACAATTAAAAATCCCTTATTTGATCAATTCTTCCAGATCAATAATTTATGCGTCAGTTGATGATAATTACGCTAAATCTGCAAGAAATTCTGCTTTGAAATTTGTTGAGAAGACAAAAAAAATAGCATTTGAGTAAGGTAAGTTTGTAAAAAATTTGTTTAAGCTTTTATTCTTTTACAGTCTCTATTGTTCAGATGAAAAAAATGGAATATACTAAATCATAGATTTTACTTAATTCTATAAGGTATTTTTAATGTTTGAAATGGTAATAGACAGTATTAGAGTTAGTCTAATGAATTACCAAAGAGTTGTTATTTTGAAAGAAAAACATTCTAAGAGATATCTTCCAATGTGGATTGGGACCAATGAAGCTGAAGCTATAGCTTTGAAATTAGAAGATGTTTCAGTTCCGCGACCTATGACTCATGATTTGTTGTGTAATTCATTTGAATCTTTGGGAGCAAGACTAGATTACGTTGTTGTGAGTGATGTGAACCATGAAGATACATTTATGGCTAAATTAGTCATAGATTTCAAGGGGGACTTGATTGAGATAGACTCAAGACCTAGTGATGCGTTAGCATTAGCAGTAAGAACCAATGCTCCTATTTATGCTGAAGATAAGGTACTTGATAAAGCTGGGCTTGAATTAGATAAAAATGAGGAAGGACTGAAATCTACCGAAACGTTTCCAAATACTAATGATAAAAAAATAAGTGATCAAAAAGAGTTAAAACTATCTGCTTTTGATGAATTTATGGAAGAATTAGATTTAGACGATTTTTAAAAATTGTATTTGTTTGACCATGCCAAATGTATATGATAGGATTTAAAAGTTTTGAGGAGAGTAATTTGGGGTCTAGGAAACTAATATTAGCTTTTCAATTAATAGGAATTGGGTGGTTTGTTGCTGTGTGTTTAATAGGAGGAGCCTTAATAGGAAAATGGATTTCAGGATTTTTTACCTTCTCAAAATCTGAACCTGTGTTCTTAGTAGTAGGATTGCTTTTTGGAATATTTACTGCAGGATGGGGGACATTTAAATTAATTAATATTTTATTGAAATCAGATTAAGAATTGATGAGCAAAATTTATTCAACGATATCTAAAATTATTTTAAATCCGATATTTTTGGGAGTTTTATTTGTTGTCTCAATTCTTGGCGGAGGATTAGGGACTGCTCTGGATTTAGGTTTTCTTAGCGCTCCTTTTGCATATATTTCCATCCCAGCTGAAACTTTGTATTACTTTAAAGGCAAAGGCTTCTTATATCAATTTCTGAATAAGGCGTTAACAAATACTTTGCTCATGTCTTTATTATCAATATTGATATTAACACTAATTTCAAGGCGTGCCACAAAAAATATGAAAGTGGTTCCCAGTGGTTTGCAAAATCTGATTGAATTTGCATTGGAAGCCATGTATAACACATGTAAAAAAATCGCTGGAAATGAAAAAGGAAAAGTTTTCTTCCCATTAGTAATGACAATATTTCTCTTTGTTGTTATATCAAATTGGATTGGTGTGCTCCCTGGAACCGGTACCATAGGTCGAATTGAGACAGCTGAAGAATATTGTCACCACCAAGAAGAAAAAAACAATTTAGGACATGATGTAAAATTTAACATTTATAAAACTAATGGAGTTCTTGCCTCGACAATGTTTGGGTATGGGAAAACCGATTATTCAATAAAGTCTTCAGACAAATCACTTTTTTCTGATTCTTACTCAAATTCAAATTCCTTGCAAAGCAAAGATTCACATTCGAAATCTGATTCAGGACATGGTCATGATTCGCACTCAGGAAGTATTGTATGCTCTCATCATTGGTTGGAGCATGATTTTGTTCATGCAAAAGAAATTAAGGCTAAAGAATTGGGAGTAACAAATTTCGATGATAATTTTAAGGTTGGAATTTTAGTCCCATTTTTCAGAGGTACTAATTCGGATATGAATACCACGTTAGCATTGGCATTGATAGCTATGGTTTGCATACATTGGTGGGGATTCAAATATTTGGGGCTAACAGGGCATGCCGGGAAATTCATCAATTTTAAAAACGGTCCAATAAATTTTTTTGTTGGAATTTTAGAGTTGGTTGGAGAATTTGCCAAAATATTAAGTTTTACTTTTAGGTTATTTGGGAATATTTTCGCAGGAGAAGTGTTATTATTTGCGATGGCATTTTTATTACCATTAATTGGAATTATTCCTTTTATAGGCTTAGAATTATTCGTTGGATTAATTCAGGGGCTTATATTTTCAATGTTAACTCTAGTTTTTGCTTCTATATCTACTGTAGAGCATAATTCAGATGATCATTGATCAAATTTATGATAAATTATTAATTAAAATCAAGTTCTAATAAGGAGACTAATTATGGAAGGAGATATATTAAATATAGGTGCAGGAATTGCTATTGGCGTAGGAGCTATTGGCCCTGCTATTGGAATTGGTATGCTTGGCGCAAAAGCTATGGAAGCTATTGGGAGAAATCCTGAAGCAGCAGGCCAAATTCAAACAAATATGATTTTAGCGATTGCGTTTGCTGAAGCTATTGCGATTTACGCATTAGTAGTGGCAATATTGATTAAATTCGTATAATTGTTTTTTAGATTAATAAAAATTAGGAGTTTTATATGGATGCATTAGGCATTAATTGGCCTGGTCTCTTAACTCAGGTAATTAGCTTTGTTATTCTTTTTACTTTGTTAAAGAAATTTTTGTATGCTCCTGTAGTAAAAATGCTTGAAGACCGATCTGAAAAAATCAAATCAAGTCTAGAAACTGCAGAGAGAGTTAAACTAGAAGCAGAAAAAACTACAGAAGTGAATGAATCATTGATGATTAAGGCTAGAGAAGAGTCACAAGCTCTCATTTCTGAAGCTCGGGAACAAGCCAAGAAAATCAAAGAATCTGAAATGGAAAAAAGTAAAGAGCAAATTGATAACGAAAGAAAGAGAGCTCTTGATGAAATAAATTCAGAGCAAGAAAAAATAATTAATAATATTAGATCAGAGTTTTCAGGGCTAGCAATAGCTGCTGCAGAAAAAATTGTTGAACGAGAAGTAGACGAAAAAAATCATGATCAAATTATTAGTTCTTTCTTAGATAAAGCAAAAAACATTAATAACTAAATAAAGGTATTTTGAGCCGATGGCTAAAGATTCAAAAACAGCAAAAAGATATGCTAAAGCAATATTCGAATTAGCTTTAGAAAGTAAAGATATTGACACTTGGTTGGCAAATATAAGATTGGTTTGTGAATCTGCTAAAAATCATGAATTTAGTATGATCTTAGATTCCTCTAAGATATCATCTGAACACAAAAATTCTTTGGTCGACAAAGTTTTAAGTTCGAAGTTAAGTGATTTGCAGTTGAACTTTGTTAAATTACTTGCTAAAAATCAATCTTTTTTGTTGATAAACGAAATTTACAATCAATTTGAGCACGAATTTGAAAAACATAATAATAAAGTAAAAGTTACACTTTCATCGCCATTTAAAGTTGATTCTAATTTAAGAAACAAGATCAATGAATTGGTGAAAAATATTTCAGGATCGGATCCTCAAATAGAAGAAAAAATTGATGACACACTAATTGGTGGTATTGTAATTAAAATTGGTGACACTGTAATTGATGGAAGTTTTAAAAACAAATTGAAACAATTAAAAAGAGAATTAGTTTAACTAACGGAGGATAGTTATGGCAAATGAAGATATAACTTCAATAATAAAAGAACAAATCAAACAATTTGGTGATGATTTAAAAGTTGAACAAACTGGTACGGTAACTGAAGCAGGTGATGGTGTAGCAAGAGTACAAGGATTATCAACTGTAAAAGCTAATGAAATTGTTCAATTTGAAAATGATGTTTTTGGATTGGCTTTAAACTTGGAAGAAGACACAGTAGGTGTGGTTATTCTAGGAGATTATCTGGGAATTAAAGAAGGTGACGAAGTTAAAAGTACCGGAAGAATAGTAGAAGTTCCTGTGGGACAAGAAATGATTGGAAGAGTTTTGAACCCTTTGGGTCAACCAGTTGACGGTAAAGGAAATATTAAATCGTCAGATACTATTGAAGTCGAAAAAATTGCTCCTGGTGTTGTAGAAAGAGAATCAGTTAATCAGCCAGTTCAATTTGGTGTTAAAGTTGTTGATGGGTTAGTGCCTATTGGGAGAGGTCAAAGAGAATTAGTTATAGGAGATAGAGGTACAGGCAAAACTGCTGTTTGTATTGATGCAATTATTAACCAGAAAGGTGGAGATTTAATTTGTATTTATGTTTCTATTGGACAAAAAGCTTCTAAAGTAGCAAACATAGTAAATCAATTAGAAGTTAACGGAGCTATGGATCATACAATTGTTGTTACTGCTAATGCCTCTGAATCAGCAGCACTACAATATTTGGCGCCCTATGCAGGGTGTGCGATGGGTGAATATTTCATGTCACAAGGTAAAGATGTGTTGATTGTATATGATGATCTTACAAAACATGCATGGGCATATAGGCAGATGTCTCTTCTGCTAAGAAGGCCACCAGGAAGAGAGGCATATCCTGGAGATGTGTTTTATTTGCACTCAAGATTACTAGAAAGAGCTGTGAATCTATCTGATGATTACGGGGGAGGATCTATGACAGCTTTACCTGTTATAGAAACACAGGCAGGAGATGTGTCTGCGTATATTCCAACAAATGTAATATCAATTACTGATGGTCAAATATACTTAGAACCTGATTTGTTTAACTCAGGCATAAGACCAGCAGTAAACTTGGGATTGTCAGTAACAAGAGTAGGTAGTTCTGCTCAAACAAAAGCAATGAAATCTGTCGCTGCAAGTTTGAAAATTGAAATGGCACAATTCCGTGAACTTGAAAGCTTTGCTCAATTTGGTTCTTCTGATTTAGATGATGCTACGAAAAAGCAACTTGATAGAGGACAAAGGATATTAGAATTATTAAAACAAAATGAAGCTTCGCCAGTTACTATGCAACAACAAGTATGTTTGTTCTATATGGTTAACGAGGGTGTTTTTGATGATATTCCTTTGGAGAAAGTTAAAGAATTTGAACTTAGTTGGTATGATTACGCTGAATCTAATTTAGACAAAGTATTGGATAATATTAAGTCTTCTGGAGAATTGTCAGACGGTGATAAAAAGATAGTTAGCGATGTTAGTTTAAAATACAAAAAATCAATGGGTTATTAAATTTAAATGGCAAGTACTAAAGAACTAAGAACAAGAATTAAATCTATTTCAAATACTGCTAAAGTAACTGGAGCGATGCAGATGATTGCTGCTTCCAAATTAAGAAAAGCTCAAAATTCTGCTGAGGAATTTAATTTGTTTTCCAAGGGATATGATGACATTAAGAATAGTTTAATGGGATCTGTGAATTTTGATTTACTTTCTGAAATAAGTCCATTATTTAATAATGAAGATAGTAATAAGGATGGGAATATTCTTTACATTGTTATGTCTTCAAATCGTGGATTGGCTGGACCTTTGTTTGGGAATCTGGTTAAAATTCTTGAGACTCAAAATACTGATCAAGCTAGCTTTATTAGTGTTGGTAAAAAAATAGAAAAATATTTGTCATCTAGAAAACGAAATTTAATTCAATCTTATGATATGAAAGATGAATTTGACTCTTCGGAAATAGATCAATTATCAGATCTAGTTATAAATGAATTTACTAATAATGAATATTCACAGGTTAAACTAATTTATACACATTTTAATAGTGTTGCTAAACAAACGGCCCAAGTTGTTGATTTATTGCCGTTCAAGGAAGAATCAGATGAATCAACTCAAAATAGCCAATTAAGTGGTCATATATTTGAACCTAATCAAATAGATCTAGTTTTAGATTTTGCACCTAAATTTATTTTGACTATTATTTTTGGTGCTATTTTAGATTCTTTAGCAAGTGAACATGCTGCAAGAATGGTAGCAATGCAAAATGCTACTGACAATGCCAACGAATTAGTGGAAGATTTAACATTAGATTTAAACAAAGCAAGACAAGAAACTATAACTTCGGAGTTGTTAGACTTAGTAGGTGGAATGTCTGCTATAGAAGAAAATTAAATATTAAAATTATTATATACAGGAGTTAATTATGTCAAAAGGAAATATAGTTCAAGTGATAGGAACTGTTGTGGATGTTGAGTTTCCGCCAGATAAGTTACCTAATATTTACAATGCCTTAGAAACTGATTTAGAAGGTGATAAATTAGTTTTAGAAGTTGAACAACTTGTGGGAAATAATTGGGCAAGATGTTTAGCGCTTGGATCAACTGATGGGCTTGCCAGGGGGCAAGAAGTTATTGATACAGGAGCTCCTGTTCAAGTACCAGTTGGTGATCCTTCATTAGGCAGATTGTTTAATGTAAAAGGAGAAGCTATAGACGACGGAGAGCAAATCCCACCAGATGCTGAGAGATGGCCAATTCATAGAGTTGCTCCTTCCTTTGATCAACAACGTAGTACTACAGAGATTCTTGAAACTGGTATCAAAGTTATTGATCTTATGACTCCCTTTGCAAAAGGTGGTAAAGTAGGTGCGTATGGAGGTGCTGGCGTTGGTAAAACAGTTATTATTACCGAATTGATTAGAAATATTGCTCAAGAGCATTCAGGCGTTTCAGTATTCGCTGGAGTAGGAGAACGTTCTAGAGAAGGAAATGATTTGTGGAATGAAATGAAAGAATATGGTGTTTTAGATTCTACAGCATTAGTGTTCGGTCAAATGAATGAACCTCCTGGAACTAGAGCAAGGATTGCTTTAACTGGATTAACCATGGCTGAATACTTTAGAGATGTGAGAAAACAAGATGTATTATTATTCGTTGACAATGTGTATAGATATATATTAGCTGGTATGGAAGTTTCGGCATTATTAGGAAGAATGCCTTCTGCTGTTGGATATCAACCTACACTTAGTACGGAAATAGGCGATTTGGAAGAAAGGATTACTTCTACTAATGATGGTTCTATTACTTCTTTTCAAGCTGTATATGTGCCAGCTGATGACTATACAGATCCAGGTATTGTGACAACATTCGGGCATTTAGATGCTAATATAGCTCTAGAAAGATCATTAGCTGAGCAGGCTTTATTCCCTGCCGTTGATCCTCTTGCTTCTAACTCTAGGATATTAGAACCTTCTGTTGTTGGGGAAGATCACTATCGAGCGGCACAAGGTGTAAAGCAAATATTGCAAAGATATAAAGATTTACAAGACGTGATAGCTATTCTAGGGATTGAAGAATTATCTGAAGAAGATCAAGTGATTGTTTCTCGAGCAAGAAAAATCCAAAGATTTTTAACACAACCCTTTTTCGTTGGAGAAGTATTCACTGGTATTCCTGGTAAGTATGTGTCTATCGAAGAAAATGTAAGAGGATTCCTTGAAATTTTAGAAGGTAAGCATGATGATTTGCCAGAACAGGCTTTTTATATGCAAGGCACAATTGATGAAGTAGTTGAAAATTCAAAGAAAAAATAGGATTAGCATGTCTTTTGAAATTAAAATAGTATCTAAAAACGGATTAGAATTCGAAAGTGAAGTAGATTCAGTAACATTGCCCGCAAAGGATGGTTATATAACTGTATTGAGGAGCCATGCGAGTTTGATAACTTCTTTGAATGCAGGTACAATTACCGCTCGTTTTTCGGGACAAAAGGAAAAAAATATTGAAATCATGGGTGGGTTTTCTGAGATTAAAGATAATAAATTAACCGTATTAATAGATTAGATTATTTATCTAAGTAATACGACATAGACTGAAGAGATAGTATCGGGTCAATATTCATGCAAGATACATTTTTCGGTATTATTGGTTTCATAGGGGCATAGTTCAAAATCCCTTTTACACCAGATTGAATAAGCCGGTCTATTACTCCTTGTGCATCAATGGCAGGAACTGTTACTATTCCTATTTTTATATCAAGTGTTTTAATGTATTGATTCATATCTGATATAGATCGAATTTCTATATCATTGATAGTTTTTGTTTTTGGAAGGGATATATCAAAAGCCACTTTAATTAAATATCCTTCATCTTTGAAACCTTGATAATTAATTACAGCTTGACCTAATTTACCTACCCCAACAACACAGGAATTCCAGGATTTATTTAAGTTTAGTATTTCTTTAAGTTCTTCAAGTAAATAATCAATATTATAGCCTTTACCTTGTTTGCCAAATTTTCCAAAGTGACTGAAATCTTTTCTAATTTGTGCAGGTGTGGTTTGTAATAGATGCCCTAAATGCTCTGAACTTATTGTAGTTTGATTCATTGATTTGAGGTCATTTAAAGTTCTTACATAAAGTGGCAATCTGTTAATTACTATATCGGGAATATCTTGTTCAGTATTATTCATATTTATTAATATATATAAAAATTTTTGTTATATTAACACAGCTAAAATCATTTATATATCAATTATGATATCATAATACTAGTAAAAATTTGGTAGAATTGAATTGCTGAGGCTTTGAATAAATAGAACGAGGAAAAAAATGGATGAAGTTAGAATTCATAGAGGTTTAAAAGAGGTTTACCTTGATAGAACTAAGTCAAGTTATGTTGACGGGAAGAATGGTAAATTATATTACCGAGGATTTAATATAAATGAATTGGCTAACAATTCATCTTTTGAAGAAGTTAGCTATCTATTAATTAATGGTAAATTACCAACAAAATCAGAATTAATTCAACTAACTGAATGGATGTCAGCCAGGAGAGAAATCCCATCCCAAATTATTGATTTGATTTCATCAATAAAACATTTACATCCAATGGATGTTCTGAGGACAGCAATTTCTACATTGTCAGCTTATGATAAAGATTTAGAAGATGAAAGTATACAAACGAATATCGAAAGAGGATTGTCTATTACAGCCAAAGCTCCGACAATAGTGGCAACACATGTTAGATTAAGAGATGGGAATGATATTATTCATCCAAATAAAAATTTGTCACATGCTGCTAATTTTCTATATATGTTATTTGGACAAGAGCCTGATGATTTAGACGCTAAATTAATTGATAAAGATTTGATTTTACATGCTGAGCATGGATTGAATGCTTCCTCATTTACAGCTAGAGTAGTAGCTTCTACTCAATCAGATATGTATTCTGCTATCACAGCTGGAGTTGCAGCACTAAAAGGGCCTGCTCATGGAGGGGCAGCTGAAGGAGTTATGAAGCAAGCGCAAGACATTGGAGACGAAAGTAATACAAAAGAATATGTTAAAGATCTATTATCTAGTGGTGGAAGAATTATGGGATTCGGGCATCGAGTTTATAAGACAGCTGATCCCAGGGCTTTAATATTAAAAAAAGACGCAAAAAATTTAAGTGAAAGAAAAGGAAATCCAAAATGGTTTTCTATATTACAGTCACTTGCAGAATGTATGGCACCTTATGAAAAAAAAGGCATATGTGAGAATGTTGATTTTTGGACTGGTGCTATATATAACTTGCTAGAGATCCCAGACGATATATTTGTTTCAATTTTTGCATTAGCTAGAATACCCGGATGGACTGCACAAGTCACAGAGCAACTAGATAACAATATTCTTATTAGACCTTTACTAGAATATGTTGGAGATTTGGATATCCCGTATATAAACATTGATGAACGATGATCGAATTTTGAATTTATTTATATGATTCGTGACAATTTAAAAAAACATTTTGGTCAGAACATTTTGAATTCTTATGATCAATTTATGAATTTTAAATTATATGATTCGAATCAAGGCTATTACTCTAAATCAAATAAAAATTTATGGGAATCAGACTATTTTACTTCTCCAATGATTCACCCTGTTTTTGCTTATTTGATTGCTAGATATATTTATTCAACTTGGTTAACTTTAAATAAGCCTTCCGATTTCCATTTGATTGAAATAGGTGGGGGTGGTTTGTATTTAATTAAAGAGATAATCAATTCCCTTAAATTGATTGATCAAAAATTTTCAGAGCAATGTAAAATTATTGTAATTGATAAAAATTTTCATAATACTTTAGACATTGATAACGATTTGAATTTAGTTATCGCTGACACATTTTGCTTCAAAAATATAAAAGGGTTTGTGTTATCAAATGAACTTTTTGATGCAATGCCATTCAAACGCATTATTTATAAGAACGATAAGTATTATGAAATTTTATTCAAAATAAATGATGGATTGAATGAAGAATTAGAGCAAATTAATTTTGAATCTTTTTCTTACTTTGATTCTTCAAATTACTCAATAAATAATAAAGTATATACATATTCAGACTTGCATGAAAATTTGATTAATCAAATATGGGCCGGATTGGATTTAGGTGTCGTTCTTTCTTTTGATTATGGATATACTTCAGATCAATTAAATGCCAATGCTAGTTTGAATACTGATTCCAGAGTTATTAGTAATAATAAAATAATTCGTAATTTATATCCTAGTGAAAAGTCTGATATAAGTTGTTTTGTGAATTTTGATTTGTTAAATATTTTTTATAAAAATGCAGGTTTTGAAAGTGTTTATCTTGGATCACAATCAGACTTTCTGAATCAGTTAGGTATCAAAGGATATGCAAAAGCATATTATGATTCAAATCGAACTATAGCAGATAAATCAAAAACTATGAGATTTATGCAAGATTTGGTAGACGAAGAAATTTTTGGAAATTATTTAGTTTTAGCTGTTTCTAAGGGAAAAGATAACATAAATCAAAATCAATTGGTAAATAAAATAAATTCAATGGATATTTTGATTAACTAGATAGTTGTGTGTCTCTCCAGCTGAGTTTTGGATTTCTTGCGGCTAAAGCTTCATTAAGTCTTTTGTTAGGAGTATTATGTGGAGCATTGTGTAACAGTTCAGGATCTGTTTTAGCTTCATCTACAATTTGTTTAATCACATATATAAAATCATCAAGAGTTTCTTTTGATTCAGTTTCAGTTGGCTCAACTAGTAATGCTTCATCAACGATTAATGGGAAATACATTGTAGGAGGGTGAATATTGTAATCGATTAATCTTTTGGATATGTCCAATGCGTTTACACCATATTTTTCTTTTATTGTTTTAGCTGAAAAAACCACTTCATGACTGCAAATTCTATTGTAAGGAAGATCTAAGGTATTTTCTAACTTTGTTCTAAGGTAATTTGCATTTATTACAGCATCTTCACTAATACTATTTATTCCTTCTTTTCCTAAAGTTCTAATATAAGCATATGCTCTTACTAACGCACCAAAATTTCCATGAAATGCCCCCATTTTACCTATTGATTTTGAAGGTTTGGTTAAATCAAAATTATCTTTGATTTTTGTAACAACAGGATCTGGTAAAAATTCAACTAGTCTTTGACTCACCATTACTGCACCTGCGCCAGGGCCTCCGCCTCCATGTGGTTGAGTAAATGTTTTATGTAAGTTTGAATGTATGACATCAAATCCTATTTCACCAGGCTTAACTTTTCCAAGGATAGCATTTAAATTTGCACCATCACCATATATAAGTCCGCCATTTTCATTAATTATATTTACTATCTCAACAATATTTGTGTCAAATAATCCAATTGTGCTAGGTTGGGTAAGCATTAATCCGGCTGTTGTGTCATCTACCACGCTTCTTAGAGCATCTAAGTCAGTATTCCCATTTTTGTCTGTTGGGATACTTACAACCTCAAATCCTGCCATTACAGCTGAAGCAGGATTGGTACCGTGAGCACTATCAGGAATAATTACTTTTTTTCTTTGGAAGTCTTCTCTGTTTCGGTGGTAAGCACGAATCATTAGCATTCCTGCTAATTCAGCTTCAGCACCTGCCATAGGGGCTAAGGAAGTACCAGCCATACCTGTGATTTCTGCTAGAAGGATTTGTAAATGATGCATTAGTTCTAATGCACCTTGAGTTGTACTAGTATCTTGAAGAGGATGTATATCATTAAATCCTGGTAGTGCAGCAATATCGTCATTGAGTTTAGGATTATATTTCATTGTGCAACTTCCCAATGGATAAAAATTATGATCTATTGAGAAATTCATTTGGCTTATTGAAGAAAAATATCGCACAATTTCATTTTCAGATACCTCTGGCATTGTAAGTTCTTCTCTTAGTTGAGAAGAATCAGGCAATTTTTGTGCAGGAATATCCATTGAAGGCATAGTTGTTCCCACTTTCCCAGTAATACTTTGGTCAAATAATAGTTTTCTTTTAGATATTTTATTCATAATTAGTTTTCTTTAATTTATTTTTGATAGTAAATTTATAAAGTTATCAATTTCATCTTTAGAATTCATTTCAGTAAATGATAATAACATATGGTTATCGGATTCAGATGACAAATCATAGCCTCCAATAACTTTGTTTTCATGTAGATAGGAATTTATATCCTTAACTGAAGAAGGGCATTTTAAAGTGAATTCCTTGAAAAAATTATTATTAACAACTTCGAAGCCGTTTAGTTTAGACAGTTTATCTGCAGCATAATGTGCTTTGTGATAGCAAAGTTCAGATAAATACTTTAATCCTACTTTACCTTGCAATGCCATATATACTGTAGCCATTAATGCTATTAAGCCTACAGATGTACAAATATTTGAAGTAGCTCTGTCTCTTTTTATATGTTGCTCCCGAGTTTGAAGTGTTAAAACATATCCTTTTTCATTATCAGTATCCACAGTTTCGCCCACTATTCGTCCAGGTAGCTGTCTTAAGTATTGTTTTTTACATGCAAACAATCCAGCGTATGGACCTCCGTACGCAAGAGAAACTCCAAATGGTTGACCTTCTGCAACAACAATATCAGCACCATAATGATTTGGTGTTTTATACATACTTAGAAACATAGGCTCTGTTATCACAATCAATAGAGCATTGTTTAATTTTGAAATTTCAGATAATTTAGAAAAATCTTCTATTTCACCTGAAAAATTTGGTTGTTGAATTACATAACAAGCAGGAGGTTCATGGGATTCTTTTAGCACTGAATTCAAATCGTTTTGGATTATTTCAATTCCAGATGCTTGTGTTAAAGTTTTGATAACATCCGTATATAATGGAGAAACTCCGTCTACAATGTTTATTGTTAGATTTTTATTTATTCTACATGCCATTAAAGCGGCTTCTGCAGCACTAGTGGCACCATCATACATTCCTGCGTTAGCAGCTTCCATTCCAGTAAGCTCACAAACCATACTTTGAAACTCAAAGTGTGCCTGTAATGTACCCTGTGATACTTCTGGTTGGTACGGAGTATAAGAAGTCATGAATTCACTTCTTGAAGTGATTTGCCTCACAACACTTGGAATAAAGTGCCTATAAGCACCTGCACCTATAAAAGAACTAAATTCTCCAGGAGTTGAATTTTTATTTGATAGTTTACTCATTTCATTTTTCAAGTCGAATTCAGATGTAGGTGAAGGGAGATCCAGTGTAGGGAATCTATATTTTTCGGGTATATCTACGAACAATTCTTCATAAGAAGATACGCCAATTTCTTTAAGCATTTCTTTTTTTATTTCAGGGGTATTTGGTGTGTATGTTGATTGGTAATTTTTATTCATTTTATTTTTAGTTTCCGTTATTTACAAAGTTTTCATAATCTTTAGAATTCATAAGTTTTTCAATTTCAGATAGATCTGAAATTTTAACTTTTATCAACCATCCTTCTTCATATGGTGAATTGTTTAAAAGTTCAGGCTCAGTTTCTAGTTTTTCATTGACTTCGATTATCTCTCCACTTATTGGAGTATAAATCTCTGAAGCTGCTTTTACAGATTCTACTTCTCCAAATGTTGTGAACTGTTTAATTTGAGAGCCTTTGTCAGGGAGTTCGATGAAAACTATATCTCCAAGACTATCAACAGCAAAGTCTGTTATACCTATAGTTGCGATTCCGTTATCCTCTAGCAACCATTCGTGTTCTTCCGAATATTTTAAATTTTCAGGATACATTTTAACTCCTTTTATAGAATGGTGTTTTTATTATTTTAGCAGTTATATTTTTTGATCTTATATTTATTTTAACTTCAGAATTAAGGTCTGTAAAACTGTTTTTAACATAAGCTAAGCCAATGCTGTTATTTAAAGTGGGTGAAAAAGAACCACTTGTTACTTCTCCAATGATATTATTTTCGGAATCTAATACACTATTATGAGATCTAGCAATATTTCTGCCTTGAATTTCAAATCCAACTAATACTTTTTCTTGATCAGTAGATTTCAAAGAAGTTAGCTTTGAATTAATCAAATAGTTTTCTCTATCTAATTTTACAAACATACCAAGTTTTGCTGCGAAAGGATTTGTATTTTCAGTAATTTCATTCCCATGTAAAGGCAGAGATGCTTCTAATCTTAAAACGTCCCTTGCTCCTAATCCTATTTCGTCTGCTCCATTTTTTCTAAAAGACTTCCATAATTCCTCAGATAAGTTATTGTCAACTATGATTTCATACCCATCTTCTCCAGTATATCCTGTTCTAGTAATCAACATTTTTGATGAATTAAAATCATGTTCGAGGAAACGAAATCTTTTAATTTCGGAAAGATTAGGAATTGTCATATTTAAAATATTTGTTGCATGCGGTCCTTGCAATGCTATCATTGAAGTTTCTGAAGTTATAATGTTAATTTTAAAGTTTAGTTTTTGCGTGTTGTCTTGAATCCATTTTAGTACGGTATCAGCGTTAGCAGCATTTGGGATTAGTAAGAATTTAGTTTCGTTAATTTTGTAAACAATACAATCATCAATGATTCCGCCTTCTTTATTGCAAATCAAATTATATTTAGCTTGAAAGTTTTTGATAGTATTTGGGTCTACGCTAAGTATTTTATCTAATGCCAAAGAAGCATCTTTTCCAAATATTTCAAATCTTCCCATGTGTGAAACGTCAAAAATTCCAGCTTTATTTCTCACCGCATTACATTCTTGAATAATTGACGAATATTGAATAGGCATCTCCCATCCTGCAAATGGGACCATTTTTGCTCCTGACTCAACATGTATTGAATGTAGTTGTGTAGTTTTAAGATTATTCATTTTCTTTTTCCATTGATTTAATTAAAGATTCAATTAACCAATCAATTTCAGCATCAGAAACTAATCCAAGATGTCCGATTCTTAAGATTTTATCACTCAGATTACCTTGTCCTGCTGAAATGATTACATTATATTTGTTTTCTAATTTTTCTATTATTTGTTTTGTACTTGTCTCTTTAGGTATCTTGACTGAAGTTAATGTGTCTGATGCGTGATTTTCATCATCAGGAAATAATTCAAATCCAATTTCAATTAGTTTAGTCCTAATTTTATACGCAACCTTCTTATGTCTTTCATAAACTTTGGGCATTGTTTCTTCTATTAGTAAATCCAAAGCTTTATCAAGTGAGTACATAACTCCAATAGCTGGAGTGAAAGGAGGCTGGCCTTTTTTAAAATAATTTTTATACTGAGAAATATCAAAGTAATATTTAGGTAATGAAGAAACTTTATGATAATTCCAAGCTTTTTTACTTACAGATATAAAAGCCAGACCTGGTGGTGTAACCCAACCTTTTTGTGATGCAGAGATTAGTACATCTATTTTTAATTTATCGGTTTCACATGGTACCGAAGCAACACTGCTTATACCATCTACCACAAATAATAAAGAATATTTGGTAACTATTTTAGATATATCAGAAAGATTGTTTTGAACGCCAGTTGAGGTTTCATTGTGAGTAACATATACAGCTTTTGCTTTGGGATTTTTTTTAATACATTCTTCTAGATCTATACAATTAATATTGCTACCATGAGAAAAGGATAAATTTATTACTTTTACATTATAAGCCTGGGCGATTTCAGTAAATCTATCACCAAACCACCCAACTGAAGCTACAATAATTTCATCACCTTCGGATAAAAAGTTTGAGATGGAAGCTTCCATCACACCAGTTCCGGAGCTAGTAGTTATATAAAGATCATTGTCAGTAGCAAAAATTTGCTTTAATTTATCTGTGCAATTTTTTAGCAAGTAAGAAAATTCATTACCTCTATGATTTATTAAAGGTTTTGTTTGTTCATTTAAAATGTCAAATGGTACAGGAACAGGTCCAGGAAGTCGCAGATTTGTTTCGTTTTTGTCCGAAAGGTATTTTTGCATATGTTAAATTATTATTTGAATATTTTTTCGCTTTCCGATACTTAATTTATCTTTATTTTTGATTTTAGATATTAAAATATCTTCTGTAATCAAATTACCATTTAATTTTACACCATTTTGTTTGAGTAATCTTTTGAATTCTGAATTACTCGAAACAAAATTTTTGCTAATTAATAATTTACTTAACTTTTCATCGGGTTGAATATTATTTATTTCAAATTTCACTTGCTCAAAAGTAACATTTTTTTCTTGTACTGCTTGTCTAAAATATTCAGCTGCTTTATCGGCTTTTTGAGTGCTGTGGTATTGAGAAACAATATCATGTGCTAATATTTTTTTGTATTCCATAGGATTCGAATTAGAGTTACCCAGGCTATTCTCAAATTCATTTATTAAATCATTTTCAATATCTGTAAGACAAAGCATGTAAAGCTTAATTAATTCGTCTGGAATAGACATTAGTTTACCGTATATTTCTTCGGGTTTTTCTGTAATGCCAATATAATTGTTTAAACTTTTACTCATTTTCTTTTTTCCATCAGTGCCTGGAATGATTTGTACTAAGAAACATTGTTGGGGTTTTTGGTTTTCTTTTTGTTGCAAATCTCTGCCAACAAGCAGATTGAATTTTTGATCAGTGCCTCCGAATTCTACATCAGATTTTATTACCACCGAATCGTAAGCCTGAAGAATGGGATATAAAAATTCTGTTATAGTTATGGGGTTATTTGATTTGAATCTTTTTGCAAAATCATCTCTTGCTAGAAATTGGGCTACAGTAAATTTACTTGTTAAGTTAATTATATTTTCTAATTTAAATTTGCCATACCATTCCGATTGCCATCTTATTTCTGTTTTTGATTTGTCTACAATTTTGAAAAATTGTTTGAGNTAAGTTTCTGCATTATATTTTACTTCATCATAAGTAAGCATAGGTCTTGTGTCTGATTTTCCACTGGGATCTCCAATTTGAGCGGTCCAATCAGCAACAATTAAAACAACAGTATGACCCAAATCTTGAAGTTGTCTAAGTTTTCTGAGCCCAACAGAATGTCCTAAATGTATATCAGGGGCGCTTGGGTCAAACCCCATTTTCAGTCGTAAATTATTGTTTGAGTCTAAACTCTTGAGAAATTCTTCTTTTGGGATTATTTCTTCTACGCCTCTATTAATTATGTTANTTATTATTTTTCTCATTTTTAAAATATTCTTTTATATTAATTAAATCTTTTTGCATTTGAATCATAAGAGTAGCGATGTCATTGTATTTTATTTGATCTCTNATATGTTTGTAAATTTTAATATTAATAAATTCGTCGTATATATCATCTTTAAAATCGATTAAGTGTACTTCTACTGATTTATTGTTATTGTNACCAAAAGTAGGGTTATTACCTATACTAAGAGCACCTATATATTCTTTTTTATTGATTATTACTTTAGAAGCATATATTCCGTCGATAGGTAATATTTTTTTTAAATTATAATTAATATTTGCGGTTGGCATATTAAGATTTTNCCCTCTACCTTCTCCTTTTATTACATGCCCTGACANGTTATAAGGTCTTCCTAAATAAGAATTTGCTAATTGAATGTCTCCTCCGGATATCAATTTTTTGATTCTTGTGNTAGTTATAATTTGTTTGCGCTGTTTAAATGCATCAACTACTTTAAGTTCGTATTGATAGGATTTTTGATTTTTAGTTAAATATTTAATATTTCCTTCTCTGTTTTTTCCAAATGCAAAATCTGGTCCAACAAATAATTTTTTCATCTTTAAATTTGAGGTTAGAATTCTAAGAAATTCTTTTGCAGAAGTTTGATTAATGTTTTCATTAAATTCAATGATAATAATTTGGTCTAATTTAAATCGATTTAAGATTTCTATTTTTTCTTCTGTTGTGGAAATATAAAAATTATTATCGTTTATTTTTTTTATAAAGTGATAAGGTGAATTTTGAAAAGTAACTAATGTTGAATTGTAATTATCTTCTAAAAGAGAATTTTTTAAATTATCAATAAGTGATTGATGACCTTTGTGAACTCCATCAAAAACTCCGATTGTTATAACATGGTTTTTATTATTTGATATCCTTCTTAAATCATCTACATTTTTGATGTAATGAATTGATTTCATATTATTTACAGTTTTGTGTAGGCCCAATTTATCAATTCTTCAGTCTCATCCCATCCAATGCATTCATCAGTAATAGAAACGCCATATTTAAGTTCTTTAGGGTTTGAAGGTATGCTTTGGCTTCCTGGATTAATATGACTTTCAAGCATAGCACCAAAGATTGCATTTTGACCATTTGATTTTTGATCAATAATTGATTTGAATACTTTTGATTGATTTCTATGATCTTTCCCTGAATTACCATGCGAGCAGTCAATTACTAATTTTGGCTCTAGATTATTATTATTTAAATTATCTACTGCTGATTGGACAGATTTTGCATCGTAATTNGTTCCTGATTTACCACCTCTTAATATTAGATGTCCGTATTGATTACCACTAGTTTTTACAACTGATGTTTGCCCTTTTTCATTTATTCCTAAAAAAACATGTTGATTTTTGGCTGCTATTATTGCGTCAATTGCTATTTGAACTGAACCACCTGTGCCATTTTTAAATCCTATAGGCATGCTCAATCCGCTAGATAATTGTCGATGAGTTTGACTTTCTACAGTTCTAGCCCCTATTGCTCCCCAAGATATTAAATCGCCGTAGTATTGGGGCATGAAGGGGTCTAAAAACTCAGTGGCGGTGGGAAGTCCAATGTGCAATATTTGATTTAAAAAACCTCGTGCTTTTTCTAATCCTTGATGAACATCAAATGAGTCATTCAAATTTGGATCATTTATAAACCCTTTCCATCCAGTTGTAGTTCTTGGTTTTTCAAAATAAGTCCTCATGACAATCATTATTTTATCTTCTACTTTGTTCGATAAATTTTTAAGTTTATTTGCATACTCAAGGCAAGCNTGAACATCATGTATTGAGCATGGCCCAACTAGAATTAGAAATTTACTCGATTTTGAATCAATGATATTGCTTATTTCTTGTCGAGATTGAAAAACTGTATGAATATGTTCAGGTTTTACAGGAACCATGTTCATGAATTTTTCAGGTGTATATAAAGGAGTTATATACTCTAAATTAATGTTATGTATATTTTCATTATAGGTATTCATTGTAGCATTGTATTTTGATTTTTAATTATTGAATAAAAATTCATAAATATGATTTCTATTGTTGCAACAGGGATTATTGTATTATATTTGAGGATATTATTAATATACTTTTTAAGGGTAGTTTAAGATTTTTTACTAATCATTTCTTAAGTTCTTTGCACCTTCTTGATAAATATATTTTGGTATTTTTAAATTTGATTGTGTTTTGAACACCAATAAAATTCTTATACATTTATCTAAAGCTCNATCGATATTGGGCTCTATTGTGCTAAAAAGAGCTGTTTCCCTAAGGCCAAGTTGTGTTCTTGCTACTGTGGCTGGATAATGAGATATTAAATCTGAGGTAGAAGAAAATATTACAAAAAGTATATCTTCATTTTTTATATTATTTGAATATAGTATTTCAGTTAATAAACTTTTTGTTTTGTTTTCGATTTCTTTAATGGAATCATTTGTAACTGTAGTGGCCCCTCTTACNGAAATAATTGTTTCTCTATTGGAAGCTTTAAATATATTATTGAAAATATTTTTTAAAAATTGTATCATCTTAATCTTTTAATTCTTGGACGAACTCATTAATTAATTTACTTATTTTTTCTTTATTATACTCTTTATTTTTTAGCATAGAATTAATTCTATTGATTAGTTCGCTTGCAACTATAACTCCATTTGCCCAAGGTTTTATTTGTTTTACATGTTTTTTTGAAGATATACCAAATCCAATTAATATAGGAATCTTCGATATGTTTTTTATGATTTTTATATTTTGAAAGTTTTTTTCGGACAAATTTTCTCTTGATCCAGTAACACCGGTGGAGCTTACATAGTAAATNAATCCAGATGCATTTTTACTAATTTTTTCAATTGTATTTTTTGAGCTTGTTGGCGTAACCATGTAGATTAGATGTATATTTTGATTATCGAGGATTGTTTTTATCTTTTCTGATTCTTCAAATGGCAAGTCAGGTATAACCAAAGCATCAACACCATTAGATTTTGCTTTTTTAGAAAAATTGGTTATTCCATATTGGTATATCAAATTTAAATAGCTCATTATAATGATGGGCTTGTGTTNATTTTTTTGTCGTAAATTTTTAATTGTATTAAAAGTGTATTCAATTATTGGTTCATCAATAGCTTGTATTGCCTGATAGGATGTGTTTTGTATTGTTTGACCGTCAGCTATAGGATCACTAAATGGTATTCCTATTTCTAAGATGTCGATGTTTGATTTAAATAAAATCTCTGCAATATCATTTGATATTTTTTTGTTTGGATAACCTGATGTTAAATATAAAGTCAAGATACTGTTTGATTTTGTTAATATTTTATCTAATCTATTTGTCATAGCTTTATACCCAGCTTATATTTCCACTTAATTTTTTTAAATCTTTGTTTTGNTTAATGAAANTATTATACTCGTTTATTGATTGTTTGATATTTGTATCTTTACCATGTCCAGGNTGNACAATAGTATTATCTGGTAAAATCAAAAGTTTTGTTTTTATGCTATTTAAAATTGTTTGGAAATTTTCATTAGAGGTTGTTCTGCCTGGTCCTCCAGGGAATAATGTATCTCCAGTATATATGTGCTCATCGATTAATATGCATGTGGATCCGTAAGTGTGCCCAGGAGTATGAATGAATTTTATTTTGGTTTCATTAATTTTAAAATTATTATAATTTTCATAGTTATACAGAATATTATCATTTTGAAATTGTGCTGGTAGTTTGTTTTGATCTTTTTGACTTATCCATATTTTTACATTTTCATTCAAACTTAATTTGGTATAAATATATTCTAGTCCATCTATATGGTCATAATGATTATGTGTAATGAAAATATTTTTAATGTTTAAAGAACTGTTTTGTTTTAAAACTTGGTCAATAATTTCAAAGTCGGGAGGTGTGTCAATAATTAATGCTTCTTGTGTGATTTGTGAATAAATTAGCCAAATATTATTTTCTAGCGGATTGGCGATATATCTTTTAAATACTATATCTTTATTTATGCTTGATATTGTTTCCATGCCTTAGTATTCATATTCCACTAATAAAATTACAAAAATTACACTATCTAACTTAGATACTAAAATGAGTGATACTTGTTTAAATTAGCCATTATTTTTCAGTGTCTTCATCTTCAGTCTGCAGAGTGAAGATAGAATTAGTATTTAGAGATAATTTTTCTGAATGAGGCTTAATATATTCTGGGAATGATATTATATCAACTGTGGATTCAGATTTGTGAATTTCTTTTATATTAACGTTTATAGTGTCTCCGTCAGTACCAATTACTGTNCAAGAGTACTGATTACCCATTTTTGTAAGCTTAGAAATTCTTTTTGCTATATTATTTGTGATTTCACTTAGTAATTTTTTGTTCTTATATATTTGGATTGAATCAGATTTTATTTTGATTTCAAGATTTTCACCGGGATTTAGTGTGGTAGTTGCTAATTTATGTTCAAAATTTAGATTTATAGATTTACTGCTATCATTAACAAGTAATCTTTTATCTACAGTATTTGATATTTTTTTGTTTTTTGCGGAATTAAGTGCAGCCAGGTTTTTTTGAGCAATTCTGTTGTTAGGTGATATGTGAATCACTTTTTCAAAACATTTTATTGCATTTTGTTTTTGTGATAATTTCGTGTATGCTATGCCAAGTCTATTTAATGACTCTATATTATTTTTTTGTTGATTAAGTATTACCAAATTAATTTGTTTAGCTCTTTCCCAATTTTGATTTGAGGCTTCTTTAATTGCAGATTTTTTTAAAAATGTTAAATCGTTTCTTGTTTTTAATTCCATTTAAATATGTAGTCTTTATAAATAACCGATCAGATTCTATGTGGTAATTATGTGGATTTGCAATAGTTTTTAAGTGTATTTAATTAAAAATTACCTATCTAACCCAAAAACTTCATGAACTTTTATTAANGCTTTATCNAAATCATCGTTTTTTATTAGACANGTGATTCTTATGTCAGAAGTTGTAATCATTTCTATATTTACATTGATTTTAGATAAAGTGTCAAAAAATTTAGCTGCATATCCTGGAGCATTTTGAATACCTGACCCAATAATGCTTATTTTTCCATAATCTTTTCCAGANATGATTGATTCATATTTTATTTTTGAAGATTCTTTTTCAAGAGTCTTTATAGTNTTGTTGAAGTCTTTGTCATCAATNGTAAAAGTTAAGTCNGTTTTATTTTTATTACTTATATTTTGAACTATGACATCCACATTAATTCCNNCAANGCTCAANGGTNCNAAAACTTTTGCAGCNATNCCAGGTTTGTCNGGAATATTTTTAAGAGTTATTTTTGAAATATTTCCTTCTGAAGTTACTCCNGATACTCTATTTCTNTTTTCAGTTATATTATTCATAATTATNCCTTTNTTNANAAGNTTTTTAATATCTTTTGAATTGCATACNACAGTTCCATCTTCNTGNTNGGTTGAAGATTTTATTATCANAGGTATGTTGTAATGCATTCCNAGTTCTATAGATCTNGGNTGCATTTTTGCTCCAAAATTTGCTAGTTCAAGCATATCTTCATAGGNTAAAAAGTCTAATTTTTTTGCATTTTTAACAATTCTTGGNTCTGCGGTATAAATACCTTTAACATCTGTATATATTTCACATACNGAANCTTGAAGACTTGCTGCAATTGCNACAGCAGTTGTATCTGAGCCNCCNCTGCCAAGTGTTGTGATTTCAAGATTTTNATTAAATCCTTGNAATCCTGCAATAACNAAAGTNTTACCNTNATTNATTTCTTTTANTANTCNATCGTTATTTATTGATTGGATTTCAGCTTGGCCATANNTTGNNTTNGTATCTATNCCTGCNTGAAANCCNGTAAGTGATTTAGATTGTATNCCNATTTCTTGAAGAGCCATTGATAATANNGTGCTTGATATTANTTCACCTGAAGACATTAATAANTCTAACTCNCTTTGATTAGGAGATTTNGATATTTGATTTGCTTTTTGAAGCAANTCATCCGTTGAATTNCCCATAGCAGATACNACNATAAGAATNTTTTTNTTATTATTGATNTCATNTTTGGTTTTTTGTGCTATTTCTTTAATTTTTTNTATTGAACNTACAGAAGTTCCGCCATATTTTCTNATAATTAAATCCATTGTTACTCTTTAATATATGAACCNTTTTTAGTAATTTTAGTTATTAAAAAATCNCAATCTATAGATTGTTTATCNCAATAATCNGCAATTTCATAAAATATTGTCATNGGTTCNGNATTNGTNATTGCNCCTATTGTTGGGCCNGATCCGCAAACAAATGACCCTAATGCTCCAACNTNATTNATCCNATTTAGNAAATGNTTCAATTTGGGATATTTNAGAATCCTGNGATTTTGATGAAAAACNTCNTTAAATGCNTCTCTTGANTCTTCTGGTATNGGNGATTTNAGGTTTTTNANNAGNAGNCCAAANCTACTCATGTTNTGNACNAAATCNTCTATNCTAATTGAATCAGGAAGNAANGNTCTTGATTCTTNAGTGTTTGTAGTNCTAGANGGTATNACNAGTATTATTTTNAGATCATTATCAAATTCTAAATNAGATAATAAAATATCATNNTTATNTNTAATNCAAAGNTGAATTCCACCCATTATNCAAGGAGANATNTTNTCAAGNTGAGGNTCTAATTTCTGAGATATTTTGATTAATTCTAGTTTTGAGAATTTGTTNTNAAGATAGTAATTNGCTGCTATTANTCCCGCTGAGATTGCAGAAGAGCTGCTNCCTAANCCNCNTTCTAANTTTATNGAGTTATTTANTTTCAAATTTATATTNGGAATATTGATANTTAAATGATCGAAAAGCAAAGAAAAAGANNTGTAAACTAAATTTGTATTATCATTTGGNAATACAGANTTNCCTTCACCTTCAATTTGTATANNAGTNGTATCAGTGTCAAATNTGAATTCAAAGTTATTCCATATATCCANAGATGCNCCNATAGAATCAAATCCNGGNCCTAAATTTGCAATTGTNGCAGGGCTATTNACNGTTATTTTTTTATTTTTAACACTCATAAATNTATTTTTTAANTTTGTTGAGAAAACGATTCTAACANCAAGAAAAAATATAAGCTATATTATTGATGTTTAATTTTTTTGGAAAANAAATAAACAAAAGGTTNCAAATATGTTGACAGTGAANTNANAATTATGTAATGTATTTGTTTGGTAGATGGATAATTCATTGTCTAAACTTCAAATTTCAAAAAAATGTCTTATGTGCTTTGCTTCTAGTNGCAGAGTNCAACTAAGTACTGCAAGAAAATATTGCAGCTCATCAATTATATATTAAATTTTTGTAAACCTGAGAGGTATTTTAATGAGTTTAAAAACTAATGGTCAATATAATTTTACAGAAGAAAATATAATTCCAAATTTAATACAAGTTCAACTTGATTCTTTCGATTGGTTTAAACAGGAAGGTATAAAAGAATTATTAGATGATATCTCTCCTATAGAAGATTCAAGATTTGAGCTTTCTTTTATAAATCATACATTTAAGGAACCAGAAAATTCTGAAGAAGAATGCAGGAAACGTGAAATAACTTATGATGCTGCATTATGGTTTACAGCTCTTCTCAAAATTAAGGATCCAGAGAACGAAGACGCAGGAGAATACAAAGAACAAGAAATTTTCGTTGGGAAATTACCTGTTATGACTTCTAATGGGACATTTATTATAAATGGCGCTGAAAGAGTTGTTGTAAGCCAATTGGTAAGATCTCCAGGTGTTTACTTTAGCGTTAATCATGAACCAATATCTGGCAGACCTCTTGCGAATGCAAAATTAATTCCCTCCAGAGGTTCTTGGGTTGAATTTGAAACAAGTAGTAAGAATATCATATCAGTTAAAATTGACCGTAAAAGAAGAATTCCAGTTAGCATCTTTTTAAGAGCTTTAGGATTTGAAGATAATGAAATACTAAATATGTTTGCAGATGTTGATTCACCTATTGAGGGATTTATAAAATCCACGATTGATAATGATAGTGATGATGTTAAAACTAAAAAAGAATCGCTTATTGAATACTATAAAAGAGTCAGACCAGGAGAACCTCCTAATGAATCTAATGCAGAAGANTTGATCAATACCACATTTTTCAATGACAAGAGATATAATCTAGGAAATGTAGGTAGATACAAGTTAAATAATAGGCTTGGTAAAACTGANAATTTAGATATTAAAACTTTGGATAAAGATGATTTTATTCAAATTATTAAAAAAATAATTTTAATTAATAATAGCGTTGAGAGTGCTGATGATATTGATCATTTGGGAAACAGAAGAGTAAGAGCTGTTGGTGAATTGATTCAAAATCAAATGAGAGTAGGTCTTTTAAGAATGGAAAGAGTTGCCAAAGATAGAATGATTACNGCTTTAGAGCCAAATGAAACAGCACCTCAGGCATTAATAAATATTAGACCAGTTGTTGCAGCTGTTAAAGAATTTTTTGGGGGTTCTCAATTATCACAATTTATGGACCAAACTAACCCGCTTTCAGAATTAACTCATAAAAGAAGATTGTCAGCTTTAGGCCCCGGAGGTTTATCTAGAGAAAGAGCAGGATTTGATGTAAGAGACGTACATTCATCTCACTATGGAAGAATTTGTCCAATTGAAACACCTGAAGGACCAAATATTGGATTGCTAGGATCATTAGCTACCTTTTCACGAACAAATGAACACGGTTTTATTGAAACACCATATAGAATGGTTAAAAAAACCATTAGTAATAAAGATAATACACTAGGTGGAAGAACAGTCAGTGAAGAAATAAAAGTTGGCAAAAAAGTTTTAGTCGAAAAAAATAAAAAAATTACTAGAAAAGTAATTGATGAAATTAAAGGTCTCTCAGAACAAGATATCCAAGTTTTCCCTTATGTTTCAATGAATAATGAGGATATTAAATACCTGTCTGCAGATATGGAAACTGAGTACAATATTGCCCAAGCTAGTTCAACTATNGATAGTAATGGAGAGTTTTTAAACTCTGGGGTAGAAATAAGGAAGGGAGAAGAATTTGTTGTAATTCCCCCAGAAGAAGTAGATCTTATAGATATTTCTCCTATGCAACTAGTGAGTGTTTCTACATCTTTAATTCCATTTTTAGAACACGATGACGCTAACCGTGCATTAATGGGTTCAAATATGCAGAGACAAGCTGTACCTTTATTGTCTCCACAAGCACCAATAGTTGGCACTGGTATGGAAAAAATAGTAGCTAGAGATAGCGGTCAAGTTCAATTATCTAAAACAGACGGCTTGGTTGTAAGTTCAACTGGCGAAGAAATAGCCATACTTGATAAAAATAACCAAATACATAAATATCCATTAAAAAAATATTTTAGAAGTAATCAAGGTACTACAATTTCCCAACGTCCTATTGTTTCAAAAGGAGATATTGTGACTAAGAATCAGGTTTTGTGTGATAGTTCATCTACAGAATCTGGTAATTTAGCTTTAGGTCAGAATATATTATGTGCATTTATGAGTTGGGATGGATATAATTTTGAAGATGCAATTATACTTAGTGACAGACTCGTAAAATGTGATATTTATACTTCTATTCACATAGAAAAACTTGAAGTTGAAGCTAGGGATACTAAATTGGGGCCAGAAGAAATAACAGCAGATATCCCAAATATAGGAGAAGAAGCTCTAAAAAATCTTGATGAAAATGGTATTGTTAGAATTGGAGCAGAAGTTGGCCCTGGGGATATCCTTGCAGGTAAAATAACACCAAAAGGAGAGACTGAACTTAGTGCTGAAGAAAAATTATTAAGAGCTATTTTTGGAGAAAAAGCTAGAGATGTAAAAGATACATCTCTTAGAGTTCCTCATGGACAAAGAGGTAAAGTTATAGATGTTAAAGTACTTGATTCTAAGGAAGTTAAAGATTTATCACCTGGAGTTAACAAACAAGTAAGGGTATGGATAGCCCAAACTAGAAAAATTTCAGAAGGCGATAAAATGGCTGGACGACATGGAAATAAAGGTGTTGTTGCAAAAATTCTTCCTCAAGAAGATATGCCTTACTTAGAGGATGGGACTCCCGTAGATATTATTCTAAATCCAATAGGTGTTCCTTCAAGGATGAATCTTGGNCAAGTTTTAGAATTACATCTTGGTTGGGCAGCAAAAGCTTTAGGAATGAAAACAGCTAATAGACCTGTATTTGAAAGCTACTCTGATACAGAAATAGAAGAATCTTTATTAAAAGCTTGGGTTATCAGAAAATCAGGCGCTTTAGATGACAGCATTGATGATCATTTGCAATATAAAGATGTTGATTATGAAATTTTATATAAATGGCTAGAAGATAGAGGGAAAGAAAATCTTTTTGGAAATTTTGTTAACTCAGACAATGTTAAANCTAAAAAAGTTAATATTCAAGAAGAGTGTTTAAAAATATGGTTCCTAGAAGAAACTAACGAAGATATTTCAGAATGTTCTTATGAAGATTTGAGAAGTAAAGTTGAAAATTTAAATCAAGAAAACAAATTTTCATCTCCTGATTATGGAAAAGTAAAACTTTTTGATGGTAGAACAGGAGAGGCATTTGAACAACCTATATCTGTTGGATACATGTATATGCTTAAATTGATTCACATGGTTGAAGATAAAATACATGCTAGATCGACAGGTCCATACTCTCTTATTACACAACAACCTTTAGGGGGTAAAGCTCAATTCGGAGGACAAAGATTCGGAGAAATGGAAGTATGGGCATTGGAAGCTTATAGTTCAGCGCATAATCTACAAGAAATTTTGACAGTTAAATCTGATGATGTAGTGGGAAGAGTAAAAACTTACGAATCGATAGTGAAAGGTGAACCAATTACTCAACCTGGAATACCTGAATCTTTTCATGTACTTTTGAAAGAATTACAAAGTTTAGGATTATCTGTAGATTTATTAAATGACTATGCAAGTGATGGCGATATTGACTTAACAGGGTTAGTGGAAGACGTAGATTTACTAACAAGTAGTGAAGATGATGATCTTTTGCAAATTGAAGATATATCTAACATGACTGAAAGTATAAATGAATCTTTGGATGAGTCACTATTAAGTCCAGAATTAAGTTTGCAAGATAATTCAAATGAAAACGATAACGAGTTATCTTTAGATGATATTGAAGACATAGAAATTGATGAAAGTAATATTGAAATAGAAGAAGATTCTACAAGAAGAAGATTCTACAGAAGAAGAATAAAATTTTATCGGAATTATAAGGAGAAATAAAATGACACAATCACCAGCAGGTTTTGATTCATTAAAGATAGGCTTAGCAACAACTGATAAGATTAAATTATGGTCTTATGGTGAAGTTACTAAACCTGAAACCATAAATTACCGTACTCTTAGACCAGAAAAAGATGGATTATTTTGTGAAAAAATTTTTGGCCCTACTAAGGATTGGGAATGTTACTGCGGTAAATACAAAAAAATCAGATATAGAGGAGTTATTTGTGATCGTTGCGGCGTGGAGGTAGCTAGATCTAAAGTAAGAAGAGAAAGAATGGGNACAATCACATTAGCTGCACCGGTTGCGCATATATGGTTTGCAAAGGGTTCGCCGAGTAGATTAGGTATGATTTTAAATTTGTCTCCAAGAAATCTTGAACGTATATTATATTTTGCACAGTATTTAGTTACAAAACTTAATGTCGATGCAAAAGATGCTTTAAGGTCTAAATTAGAACAAGAATTGAAAGATTTAGATAAATCTATGATATCTGATGAAAGTGAAAAAAAACAAAATGATAAAAAAGATAGTACAGAATCAAATCAAGAGCAATCTACTGAAAATGATGAAGCTGAAGAAGAACAGCTAACAAAAGAAGAAATCAAAGCAAAAATTGACGAAGTTAATATGATTATATCGGATCTTAAAACTTTAAATTTGGGTGTATTGTTAACTGATCAAAAGTATAAAAGTCTAAGAAATAGTTCAATTAGACATGGATTAGATGTTTTCTCAGCGGAAATGGGCGCTGAAGCGGTTACAAAAGTTTTAAAAACTATTAATTTGGATACTCTTAGAGATGAATTGCAGAAAGAAATCAGAGAAACTACAGGTCAAAGATTAAAGAAAGCTGTAAAAAGACTTAGAGTTGTAGAAGCTTTCAGAAAAAGTGGTAATGCTTTAGAATCTATGATTTTGGAAGTTATACCTGTACTTCCTCCAGAATTAAGGCCTATGGTTCAATTAGATGGTGGCAGATTTGCTGCAAGCGATTTGAATGATTTGTATCGTAGAGTTATTAATCGAAATAATAGACTTAAAAGACTATTGGAATTGAGTGCTCCGGAAATTATTGTTAGAAATGAAAAAAGGATGCTACAGGAATCTGTTGATGCTTTGATTGACAATGGACGAAGAGGCAGGCCTGTNTTAGGAAGTCATAATCATACTTTGAAATCTCTGTCCGATCTTTTGAGAGGAAAACAAGGAAGATTCAGGCAAAACCTTTTAGGTAAAAGAGTAGATTACAGCGCTAGATCAGTCATAATAGTTGGCCCTGAGCTAAAATTAAATCAATGTGGTATACCAAGAAAAATGGCAATTGAATTGTTTAAGCCGTTTGTTATGCATAAGTTGGTTATTCTTGGTTATGCACACAATATTAGAACAGCAAAAAGATTAGTTGATAAAGGTAGTCCGGAAGTTTGGGAAATACTCGAAGAAGTTGTTAAAGAACGACCTGTATTACTAAACAGAGCCCCGACTTTACACAGATTAGGTATACAAGCTTTTGAGCCAGTCTTAATTAACGGTAGTGCAGTTAGAGTTCATCCTCTTGTTTGTGCAGCTTTCAATGCGGATTTTGATGGCGATCAAATGGCCGTTCATTTGCCTCTATCCAAAACAGCTATTATTGAAAGTAGAAGATTAATGCTTAGCTCTAATAATATGCTTACTCCAAGTTCTGGTGAACCAATTGTGGCTCCTACTTTGGATATAGTACTAGGATGTTACTATTTAACCGGTTTAGAGTCTGAAGAATCTGAAAATTCAAAATTGTATTCTAGTTTTGACGAAGCTTTACTCGCATATAATCTTAAACTAGTTAAATTAAGAGATAATATTCGAGTTAGAAATGATAAATCGTCAGATAAAGAAGTTATATCTACAACTATTGGTCGGATTATATTTAACTCATTATTGCATGATAGCTTTGAGTTTTATAATCAAACAATTGATAAAGGTCTTTTGAAAGATATAACTCTTAGGTCATTTAAAGAATTAGGAAATGACGAAACATCTAGGTTATTAGATGCAATTAAGTCTGCTGGTTTTGAATATGCTACTAAATCTGGAATTACAATGGCCATTAATGATATCAAAATACCAAATTCTAAGTACGATATTGTGAAAAAAGCTGATAATCAAATTGAAATACTCGAAGATAAGTTCAATCAGGGATTTATTACAGAAGATGAAAAATATCGATCTGCAGTGAATATATGGACTGAGGCAAACGAAAAAGTTACAGCCGAGATTGAAGATTCCCTGTCAATTTATGGCGGTCTGTATTTTATGGCTTCTTCTGGTGCAAAAGGTAATATTGCACAGATTAAGCAAATGGCTGGAATGAGAGGATTGATGTCAGATCCGAAAGGGAAAATTATTGATCGTCCAATTAAATCAAATTTCAGAGAAGGCCTTACAGTTTTAGAATACTTTATTTCAACTCATGGTGCAAGAAAAGGATTAGCTGATACAGCCTTAAGAACTGCGGACAGTGGATATTTAACTCGAAGATTAATTGACGTTGCTCAGGAAATGACAATAGTTGAAGATGATTGTGGAACAGAAGATTTTAGATTGATAGAAAAAAGTAAGCCTGAAGACCAATTTAAAAGAACAATATTATCTAGAATTAAAGGTAGATATCTAGCAAAGCCAATTGTTGATTCTGAATCAGGAGAAATTTTAGTTGAGAAAAATACATTTGTTGATGATGCGGTTTTATCAACTTTGTCCGAAGACAAAATTGATTCTGTTTCTGTTTTCACTCCATTAAGTTGTTCTACAGAAAGAGGATTGTGTATTAAATGTTACGGAGGATCGTTAGCTAATTGGGATCCTGTTATGATTGGTGAAGCGGTTGGGATAATTGCTGCTCAGAGTATTGGAGAGCCAGGTACACAGTTAACAATGAGAACTTTCCACACTGGTGGAATTGCTTCTGTTGCGGATATAACAAGTGGCTTGCCTAGAGTTGAAGAGTTATTTGAAGCAAGAACTCCTAAAGGTCAGGCCATATTAAGTGATATTGACGGAGTTGTTGACTTGTTAGAAACATCAGATGGATTAGTTGTTCAGGTTAGCGACAAAGAAACAATGCAACAAGAGATACAAATTCCAAAAGGATGGGAAGTTAAAGTCAAAGACGGTGATAGTGTGATCGTTGGTACTGAGTTAGTTTCACCCAAAGGTCAATCTCTAACTCCTAAAGAAATGAAAAACAANCCAAATAAGATATTAGAATCTAGCTCTGTTTATGCNCAAGTTTCTGGTGANTTAAAAGTTACCAAACAAAAAATTGTTATTAATTGGGAAAATGANGAAACTAGAGAATACTTAATACCTGCTGCTTCTAACTTAATNGTAGAAAGAGGAGATTNNNTTGAAGCAGGNNCACCNCTTACAGCTGGNCCNAAAAGCCCNCAACAAATTTTAGCTATNCAGGATATNAATCATGTNCAAAAATATTTGATTGAAGAAGTNCAAAATGTGTATNTATCNCAGGGAGTATCTATNAATGANAAACATATNGAAGTAATAGTNTCNCAGATGNTANGAAAAGTNAGAATAGATACNCANGGGGATACNGATTNCATTCCAGGAGAATTANTNGTNATTAATGAATTTGAAAATAAAAATGACGAAATTATGGCTGAAGGAGGAGANCCTGCNACAGCTACTCCTGTTTTACTNGGTATNACAAGAGCTTCNTTAAATATGGATAGCTTTTTAGCNGCAGCNTCATTTCANGAAACAACAAGAGTTCTNACAGAAGCAGCNACAAATGGNCAGGTAGATGATCTNAAAGGACTTAAAGAAAATGTTATTATTGGNAGANTAATTCCTGCNAGATTTGATGAAACTGAAGAAGGTAGAAAAAANCTTGGNTTAGANGAATTAATTGATGATGTTGATTTNAATTTGATTGATACAGCAGATGAAATGCCTAATACAGATNTTGAAGAATCAGATAAATCAGAGTANAATTTGCTTAATTTATAATGCATTGGGCGGTTAGCTCAGTGGTTAGAGTGCTGCGTTGACATCGCAGAGGTCATTGGTTCGAATCCAGTACCGCCCATATTAGGCCCCGTGGTGTAGTGGTCAACACGCCGCCCTGTCAAGGCGGAGATCGCCAGTTCGAACCTGGTCGGGGTCGCCACAACCTTTTAATCTAATGAAAAGACATTACACATCATCAGCAATAATAATTAAAAACGACTCAGTATTATTGCATTATCATAAAAAGATTAAACTATGGCTTCCCCCCGGTGGTCATGTTGAGTTAAATGAAGACCCAGTTCAAGCTGTGCATAGAGAAGTTCTAGAAGAAACGGGTTTGAAAATTGAAGTTATCAATTCTTCAAAAATGAATCCAAGAAATTATAAAAATGTTTATTCTATAATTCCTCCGTTTACAATTTTTATAGAAGCTATTACAGATAATCCAAATGATATACATGAACATATTGATTTTATTTACTTATGTAAAATAGTTAAAGGTAAGATAAAAAATAGTAATTGGATGTGGTTTACAAAAAATGATATTCTCAAACGACAAGATCAAAGTTATAATTTATCAACTAATAAACAATTAACTGATGAATTAATTGATTTGTGCATTCAAGCTTTTAAAGTGTTAGAGGAGTAATTAATGAGAAAAATAGCAGTTATTCCAGGCGATGGTATTGGAAAAGAAGTCACTGATGGATCTGTTAGTGTTTTGAGTAAAGCCTCAGTTGTTTTGTATAAAGAAAATGTATTTAAATTTAAACATTTTGAATGGGGATCAGAATATTACATTAGAAATGGACAGATGATGCCAGATGATGCTTTGGATCAGCTTTCTGAGTTTGACTCTATATTACTTGGAGCAATTGGACATCCATCAGTTCCTGATCATATAACTCTTAATGGACTATTGCTCCCGATAAGGCGAAAATTTGATCAGTATGTATCTGTAAGGCCAAGTTATTTATGGAAAGGAACTAATAGTGTTTTAAAAAACAATAATGATTTAGATTTTGTTATTATCAGAGAGAATTCAGAAGGTGAGTATGCAAACTTAGGCGGATTTGTTCATCTTGATAATGATTATGCAACTTCAATTCAAACAGCTTTATTTACTAAGCAAGGTTGTTTAAGAATAATTAAATATGCTTTTGAGTATGCTAAACAAAGAGGTAATGGAGCAAAAGTAACGTCTATTACTAAATCAAATGCACAAGCCTATGGGATGGTTATGTGGGATAATTGTTTTAAAGAAGTATCTAAGGATTATCCTGATATTAAAACAGAATCATTATTAGTTGATGCTGCTTGTATGGATTTGGTTAGAAGACCAGAAACGTTTGACGTTATTGTTGCGAGTAATTTGTTTGGTGATATTTTAAGTGATTTAGGTGCTGGAATTACCGGAGGTATGGGAGTAGCACCTAGTTCAAATATTAATCCTGACTTAGCTGTTCCTTCGATGTTTGAGCCTGTTCATGGAAGTGCGCCTGATATAACTGGTCAAGGAATTGCAAACCCTCTTGCATCTATTCTCTCAGCAGCTATGATGTCGGATTATTTAGATTATAAAGAAATAAACAATTTAATAAGAAAATCTGTACAACAATCAATCTTAGATAAAATTTTAACGAAAGATTTGGGAGGAACAAATTCTACAGAAGAAGTCATAAAAAGTGTAGAATATAATTTGGAAAATTAGTTTATTGGGAAAATTTAATTGAAAGAAATTTATAATCACTCAAAAATTGAATCAAAATGGCAAATTAAATGGGAAAATGATGGCATTTATAATGCTAATGACGAAATTAAGGGTAAGAAAAATTATTATGCATTGACAATGTTTCCTTATCCTTCAGGTGATTTACACATGGGACATTGGTATGCTTTTGCTCCTGCAGATGCTCACGCCAGGTTTAAAAGGATGGAAGGTTACAATGTGATGCATCCACAAGGATTTGATTCTTTTGGACTTCCAGCAGAAAATGCGGCTATAGAGCGAGCCGAGGATCCTAAAAAATGGACTTATGATAATATCAATAATTTTCGTAGACAATTTAGAGAAATGGGAACTTCTTATGATTGGAATCGAGAGTTGATTACTTCTGATTCTAATTATTACAAATGGAATCAATATTTTTTTCTACAATTTTATAAAAACGGACTCGCATATAGAGAGCATGGACAAGCTAATTGGTGCCCTAGATGCCAAACCACCCTTGCAAATGAACAGGTGAAAGATGGATCATGCGAGAGATGCGATTCAAATGTTTCGAAAAAAGCACTTCCACAATGGTTTTTTGCTATAACTAAATATGCAGAAGAATTGCTTGAAATGGATAACATCGAATGGCCAGACAAAATTAAAACTATGCAAAAAAATTGGATAGGTAAATCTGAAGGTACTACTATATCATTTAGTATTGATGATTATCTCAAAAATGAATTTATAGAAACTTTCACAACAAGAATTGACACAATTTATGGTGTTACATTTTTAGTATTGTCACCTGAACACTCTTTAGTTGATAAAATTGTACAACCCGAATATGCAGATCAGGTAAAAGAATATGTTTATAATGCTAGCAGGCAAACAGAAATAGAAAGAACTTCAATAGAGAAGAAAAAAACTGGTGTTCCCACAGGAGCTTATTGTAAGAATCCTATGAATGGAGAAAAGATTCCGATATTCGTTGGCGATTATGTGTTGTCTACTTACGGCACAGGAGCAGTAATGGGAGTTCCCGCACATGATGCAAGAGATTTTGATTTCGCTAAAAAATATAATTTACCAATAAAAGTTGTAATTGCTCCTGAAGATTGGAATGGAGATGAATTAAATCAAGCTATTGTTACAGATGGTTATCAGATTAATTCTGAAGAATTTAATGATTTAAATAATAATGATGCCAAGGAATTAATCAACGAAAAAATTGAAAAAAATAATTTTGGATATAAATCGGTAACTTATCATTTAAGAGATTGGTTAGTCTCGAGACAAAGATATTGGGGAACACCTATTCCAATTATTTACTGCAATGATTGCGGAACTGTACCAGTTCCGGAATCAGATTTGCCGGTTTTATTACCTGAAAATGTAAAATTTGATTCAGATGGCAAATCTCCATTAACTAAGTTAGAATCGTTTATAAATACTAATTGCCCTAATTGCGGTAATGAAGCTAGCAGGGAAACAGATACACTTGATACTTTTGTTTGTTCATCTTGGTATCATTTACGTTTTGCAAGTCCATCTGTCAATCTTCAAGATAAGCCATTTGATAATAACAAAATATCATCATGGTTGCCTGTAACACATTACATGGGAGGAGCTGAACATGCAGTTATGCATCTGCTGTATGCTAGATTTTTTAACAAAGCATTAAGAGATCTTGGTTATTTAGAATTTAATGAGCCATATTCAAAACTTACTAATCAAGGGATGTTGATTAAAGAGCACAAAAAAATTTCAAAACGATCTAACCCCTTAACTCCTGACCCTATAGTAAAAAAATTTGGAGCTGATACATTAAGATGTTATCTGATGTTTTTAGGGCCGTGGGATCAAGGGGGCGATTGGTCTGATTCAGGAATCAACGGAATAAGGCGTTGGTTTGTAAAAATATTTGATTTGGTAAACAAAGACTATAATGTATTACAAGATAATAACTCAACTAACGAAAATAAAGAACTTGTAAGGTTGTCAAATATAATTACAAAGAAAGTTATCTCCGACATGGAATTGTCCAAATTTAATACAGCTATCGCATCTCTTATGGAATATGTATCAGAACTTTCCAAAGCATACCAATCAATGCAGGTATCTCAAAAACTTTGGAAAGACTCTATTGATAGGCTTCTTTTACATTTAGCTCCATTGGCTCCACATATTGCAGAAGAATTATGGCATATTGTAGGTAATGATTATTCAATTCATCAACAAGAAATTCCAACTTATGATGAATCCTTGTTAACTTCTGATAATGTTAAATTGATTTTGCAAGTAAATGGAAAAATAAGAGACACGTTGGATATTCAAATAGATTTGTCTGAAGCAGAAATAGAAGAATTGGCATTAAAATCACAAAATCTAAATAAACATATAAAAGATAAAGAAATCATAAAAAAAATACATGTTAAAAATAAATTACTTAATTTGGTTGTAAAATAATAAGGAGTTGTTTTGAGTTATATAGCAGTTTTACCAGGTGACGGAATAGGCGCTGAGGTAATTAATGAGTCTTTAAAAGTTTTAAATGCTGTTGAGCAAATATCAGGAAAAAAATATGAAATAAGAAAGGGAGATGTTGGAGGTGGAGCTTATGATAAATATGGAGACCCACTTCCTTCTCAAACTATGGAATTAATTGAAAATTGTAATTCTGTATTATTTGGCGCTGTTGGTGGCCCTAAATGGGATAATTTAGATCCTGAACTTAGACCAGAGATGGGCATATTAAAAATTAGAAAGAAATTAGATTTATATGCTAATTTAAGACCAGTTAAGATTTTTGATGCTCTAAAAGAAAGTTCTCCATTGAAGTATCACCTTTTAGAAGATGTAGAAATATTAATTATCAGAGAACTAACTAGCGGATTATATTTTGGGGAGCCTAAAACAACTTATAATGATTCTTCTGAAAGATCGGCTGTTGATACTATGTTTTATAAAGAAAGCGAAATAACTAGAATATTAGAATTAGCGTTTAAGATTACTCAATCAAATAAATTGAAACTAACATCAGTTGATAAGGCAAATGTATTAGAAACTTCTAGGTTATGGAGAAAAATTGCAGATGAATTATCAGTTAATTATCCTGATGTTCAATACAATCATATGTTAGTTGATAACGCTGCGATGCAATTGATAACTAACCCCAAACAATTTAATGTTATTGTTTCAGAGAACACATTTGGCGATATTCTTACAGACGAAGCATCAGTTTTATCTTCTTCATTAGGAATGCTTCCTTCTGCATCAATATCTTTTATTCCCGGAGAATCTAATTTGAATAAAAAAAGCTTATATGAACCTATTCATGGCAGTGCTCCTGATATAGCAGGATTAGGGATAGCTAACCCGATTGGAATGATATTGAGCACAGCAATGATGTTTGAATACTCATATAATGAAAAAGAAATTTCTAAAATAATTACTGATTCAGTTGAACAAGTAATTAACGATGGGTTAAGAACAAAAGATATTACTGATTCTGGTAAGTTCTGCTCAACTTCTGATATGGGGGATGCAATTTACAATCAGATTTTATTTCGAGGATGACATATTTATTATTACTTCCCATTGCTGTTTGGTAACAGGTTGAATTGATAGTCTAGACCTGTTTACTAAAACCATGTCTTTTAAATTTGTGTTGTTTTTTATCTCTTCTAAGGTAACAATTTTATTAAGTTTTTTTATTGGTTGCACATCAACCATAAACCATCGTGGGTTTTCTTTTGTACTTTTTGGATCATAATATTTATGACTTTTATCAAAAGCGTAATAATCTGGATAAGCTTCAGATGATACTTTAGCAATCCCCACAACATGAGGTGTTTTTATATTTGAATGATAAAATAAAATATTATCATTTACTTGTACTTTATCTCTAATAAAATTCCTAGCTTGATAATTGCGTATTCCTTCCCATGGAGTTTCTTTGTCATTAATTAAGTCTTCAAAAGAATAGTCAGATGGTTCTGATTTAAATAGCCAATAATTCATATAATTACCCAAATTTTTACATATTATATTGTATTTTCATTAAATATAAAATTATCTATTGTTCTAATAATTAATTGTATGTTATAATTTTCACATGTTAAATATTTCACAAGGTTGTATGTAAATGGATACAAATACAGATGTTAATGCTAATAATTGTGTATGTTATTGGATTATAGAAGAACCATGTGGTTCTAAGAGTATTGGAAGATGTAAAAAATGTGGTAAAACCAAAGAATTTTTTAATTACACTGATACTTCTGTATGGTCATCAGAATATAATTATGACAATTTATCTGAATAGATCTTTTTCCTTATCTCGTAAAATTTCAGAAGATCCTTTGGATGAAAATTTATAACTTAATCCCCTTACTATCACAATCGGTACATTAAGTGTTTTTTTCATTAATATTTCCGCACCTCCTGCTAATTCATCAACAATGCATATATTCGTAGAATTAAGTTTTTCTCCATACATGTCTTCGTTGTTTATATAATTCTCAAATGGATCTATTCCAAAACTGCCAATTGAAATATTTGTTTGACCAATTCTCCATGGCCTGCCAAAAGTGTCACTTATAATCACTCCAATATTTTTTACATCAAGTTTGTTTAACAAATTTTTATGTATTAATTTTGCTGATTTGTCAGGATTCTCTGGTAGTAAAGTGGCATTTGTTTTACCTTTTACATTAGAAAAATCTATTCCAGCATTTGCACTGATATGCCCAATTTTATTTTCGGTTATTATTATTCCTCTTTTAAGATCCAACTTAACTATAGATTGACTTTCATTTAATATTAACTGAACTAATTTAGGATCTTTATTTAGAGAAAGTGCTAATTCATTCGCTTCTATAGTTGAAGTTATTGAATTAATATCAACTGTTCTATTTTCTGCTTTAGAGACAATCTTTTGCGTAATCACAAGAATATCATTTTCAAGTATAGTTTCATTTTGTTTGAGTAGACAGTCTAAAACTAACTGTACAATATCGTCATTAGCTTTTATTTCAGGCATTCCCAATACTGGGATATATATTACATTATTCATATTTTTATTTAACTTATAAGTTTATACTTAATAATTATTTAATATTTGTGTTATAAATAATAGTAATGAATATTAATAAATCATTAGATATAGTTATATTAGCTGCAGGAAAAGGTAACAGAATGAAATCTGTTGGATTGCCTAAGCCATTGCATACATTAAATGGTATCCCAATAATTTCTTATTTACTCAACCATTTACCATTATCAATTTTTAGTAATAAATTTGTAGTTATTCCTGATAATAAAAGTAAAATTAAAGAAACAGTGTCAAATTTTGATTCTTCTTTTAAGTATGTTTTTCAATCAGAACCTAATGGTACCGGAGATGCGCTTTTACAAGCTTTAGATAACTTAAAATCAAAAAATATTATTGTGATGAATTCTGATAACCCTTTAATTACGGAAGAGACTATGTTGAAATTTGTTGATTCTCATATAAATAATCAATCAAATCTTTCAATTTTAGTTGATAAAATTAGCGATGATATTCCAGGTAATTATGGATTAGTTAAACGTTCAAGTGAAGGCAGCATCTTAGAAATAAATGAAAATTCCAGAAAGCTTGATTGTATAGACAAAGAATTTAATGTTGGTTTGTATTGTTTTAACTTAAATTGGTTAAAAAGTGCTATTCATAAAATAGCTAGTCAAAATCAAGAGATGTATATCACTGATCTTATAAAAATATGTGTTGAAGATGGTCATGAAATAAACGCTATATTTCCAGTAACAAAATCAGAATCTCTAGGAATAAATAACAAATATGAATTAAGTGTAGCTGAAAAAATAGCTCAAAAAAGAAAAAATATGGATTTGATGCTAAATGGAGTTATAATTACAGACCCAAATACAACGTTTATAGATTTTGATTGTGAGATTGAAAAAGGTACACATATAATGCCTGGTACTATTATTAAATCAAACTCTAAAATCAAACAAAATTGTTTAATAGGTCCTGATGTTGAGATAACAGAGTCTTGTATTGCCAATAATACAAATATAAAAAAATCTGTCATTCAAAATTCTACTATTGGAGCAAATGTTAATATTGGACCGTTTTCACATATTCGAGACAAATCTGATATTCAAAACAATGTATATATAGGTACAAATGTTGAAGTTAAACATTCATATATAAATTCAGGAACAAAGATTGGGCATTTTAGCTACATTGGCGATTCTGAAATAGGTGAAAATGTCAATATTGGCGCAGGAACTGTCACGTGCAATTTTGATGGTAAATCAAAGCAGAAAACAATTATTATGAATAACGTTTTTATTGGTTCTGGAACAATGATTGTTGCTCCTATAAAGATCGAAGAAAATGCCAAAACTGGAGCAGGATCAATAGTTACTAAAAATGTTTCCAAAAACCAACTAGTATTCGGAAATCCTGCAACAAATAAATATGTTGATTGGGATCTGTAGTAACTATTGGGTTGAGTTTCTATTTCCCATGCGCTCGAGTTATAAACCGAATTAAAATTTAATCTGTATTTATTTATCTAATGATATTAATAATGGTGCACTAGCGGAAGATCCTTCTCCTCCTGTAGCTAAAGCAGTATAAATCCCTGGGCTCAAATCGACAATTGATTCCAATTTAAAGGAACCAGAATTATTTGCTGACCCTCCTCCAAGGATTTTATTATTATCTTTAGTTAAAACTACAGCAATTATAAAATTTTCATTTGGCATAAATCCTGATCCATAAGCTACAGTAGATCCATTGGGAACTGCCGCGGCTACAATGAGATTCGCATTAGGAGATATAAGGTAAGGAGGTATTATTTGCTCTGGAATGATTTTTATAGCAGTACTTGATTTACTGCTGTCAGATCCTTCAGCAAGAAGAGTGTAAATTGTATTGTTAGTCAATTGTGATTTAATTTTTGTATTATTTGAAAGAGGCTTAGTTTTTAGAGAGAATGAACCACTCTCAGTCGCAACTATAGTTCCAATAATTACTTTCAAAGTATCTGAAAATTGCATTGAAATTGTTACTGTTTCTCTTGAGTTAAATCCTGACCCCCAAATTTCAATCGATTCATTTGGAGTAAATTGTTTATTATGTATTGTTATAATTGTAGCTTGAGGCTGAGGAGCACTTTCTCCTACGAGACCCTGTATGCCAGCAGGGCCTGGAGGACCGCTGATTCCTTGGATTCCAGGAATTCCAGGATCACCTTTTTCGCCTGCGACACCTTGCTTTCCCTGAGGTCCTACAGGACCTTGTGGCCCTTCACTTGAACAAGCCAAACTAAATAAAATTGAAAATGCTATTATTGGAATTAAAAATTTAGATAATCTATTTTTTCTTTTAAACATAAAATTACTATTTATTAGATAATAATTCTATTTTAGGCATTTCTTTTTGTATTTGTAATTTGTTTTGAGTTAATTATTAACAAATTTTTAAGTTTATATTTTTATTCTGCGGCAGCAGTAACTTCTAGTGCAGCAACTGCTGTAGCACCGTTTTCACCGTCAGCAACTAGAGTATAAACTCCAGCAGGCCAATCAGCAGCAATGCTGACAGTCATTTTTGCAGCTCCACTTTCATTAACTGATCCACCAACTAAGAATTTGTCCATTCCACCTTTTGCAGCTATTGCTGTAATAGCAACGGATGATTTTGACCCAAATCCAGCAACCATTATATGAGTGTCACCGCCAGCAGCAGCAGATGTAGCAGTCATAGAAGTTGATGCTCCATCTTGTCCATTAGCTCCAGGAACACCTTGTAATCCAGGAAGTCCAGGAAGCCCAGGGTCGCCTTGTACACCTTGTAATCCAGGAAGTCCAGGAAGTCCAGGATCACCAGCAGGACCAGCAGGACCTTGACAGGCAATTAGTCCTACAGTAAGAACTAAGATAGTAATTGTTGATATAAATGATTTGTAAGTTTTATTCATGTTTTTACCTCCTTAAAACAAAATATAATGAAATAAAAAAAGGAACTTATGAAAGTTCCTTTTTTTATTTCTTAAGTATTAACTATACTTTCAAAAGTATTTATTTAGACTCTGATACTTTTAATGCAGCAGCAGCTTTTCCGCCACCTTCACCTTCTGCTATTAAAGTATAAACTCCAGCTGGCCAATCGTCTGCAAGTGTTACAGAAAGTTCTACTGCACCACTAGCATTAGCTTTACCACCGACTAAGAATTTATCTAAGCCACCTTTAGCTGCGATTGCTGTTACAGCAACTTGCCCATTAGCTTTGAAGCCAGCACCATATATAGATGTTGCTCCTCCTGCTGTTGTAGCATCAGCTACTAAGTATGTTGGTGGGCCAGGAGGGCCGGCAGGACCGGTATCTCCTTTTTCTCCTTGAAGACCAGGAAGACCAGGCTCACCAGGAAGACCAGGTTCACCTTGAACACCTTGTAGACCAGGAAGACCAGGAAGACCAGGGTCACCTTCAGGACCTTGTAGTCCAGGGAGACCAGGAAGACCAGGTTCACCAGCAGGACCAGTAGCTCCTTGACAAGCAAATAGTCCGAAACTTAATAAAAATGCCATTGTAAGCATTGATATCATTTTAATTTCTTTTTTCATTATTATTCCTCCTCGTAATTCTTAGAATAATCGTAGAAATAAATTAATTATAACTTCGATAAAAATCTAAAACTCAGATAAAGTTGATTACAATATGTGAGATAAATAATATGTGTAGTAAGAGAATCTGTCAACCCTTCTGTTATGTTTTTGGAAGATAATTTAAAAATTAACGGATTTTTGCAGGTTTTTACTAATATTTTGTTCGATATATATTTACTCGAATAAGTATATAATTTTTTCATTTAGTGTACTTTTAGCTTTATTTATAGCCATCTTAGTTTCATGAGCCATCTTAGTATTATCGGTATTATTTATTCTATATTTGAATAACCAGTATGAAAACTTTTTCAATTCATAAAAATTTAATTTATCTTTTTTAGATATTTTTTCTTCTTTATAAAATTTAGCAATTAGAGTACTTAATGATTTTCCATATATTTCTTTATAAAACTCATTTTCATAATTTGCATAAAATAAAGAGTTTTTTTCGTATTCCTGTAATTTGTAATGATAAATGAAATTTTCGATTATAACTCCATAATAATAGTTTCGCATTTGACTAAGTTTTAATTTTGGTAAAGAATTTTTCATATAGTGATAGGTTTCAATACTTGGAAGAAGTCCCGTACATGAACTGTAGTAGTAAGCTGATTTTGGTATTTGAGCTTTTATTGAAGAAACTAGTCTTTCTGTTAAAGTTAGCCAGTCTAAAGCTTCTTCATCAATCAAATAATTATATTTATAACCTCTGTAAAATTCTTCTTTTTCAGTCCATAAGCCGATAAAATCTACTATGCATTTTTCCCAATTTTCACTTTTACTTACTTTAGTTTGCAGATCTTTTATAATTGGCAGCATAGTTTTAATTTAGCATTAGTTGTCCATCTGGGCATTTTTTCACTTTCAAGCCACACCCACAAGGACATGGGTCGTTTCTTTTTATTTTCCCATTTTTACTTGGTGCAATGTTGTCGATAATATTAGTCTTTTTGAGTTCTTTTTGATTCTTATTTTTATTATTAGGAGATTCAATATTAAGTAAACTTTTTGTAATACTAATATTTATATTTTCAATTAATTCTTCAAAAAGCTTAAGACTTTCTTGTTTAAATGCCATCAAAGGGTCTTTTTGCGCATATGATTGCAATCCTATACCTTGTCTAAGGTTTTCTATGCTAGTTAAATGATTAATCCAATAATAATCAATAATCTTCACGCATAGACTTGAAATAATACTTTTCTTATTTTCACCAAGTTTTGATATTAGATTAAGGTATTGATTGTAGGTGTTTTTTTTCAAATTAATTTCAATTTCATCTTCAGTTAAATTTTTGAATTTATTATTATGATCAAGTTCAGTACTGAAGTAATTTTTAAACTCGGTAGAAATATGATTAGGTAAATTTTCTTTGTTATCGAAATCTATACAGGAATCAATGAAGATTTCTATGGATTTGTTTAATATTTGATTTATATTTACATCTATTTTTGTGTCAATCAAAAAATTATTTCGAAGATTGTAAATAATATCTCTTTGGGTATTAGTTACATCATCAAATCTAACAAGATGTTTTCTTATATCAAAATTGTAGGATTCAATTTTAACCTGCGCATTTTCTATCGTTTTTGTAATCATTTTGTTTTCTATTGGAATGTCATCTTCTATCCCCGCCCATTCCATAAAACTTTTTAATCTTTCACCTCCAAATCTAGTCATTAGTTCGTCTTCAAGAGATACAAAAAATCTTGTACTTCCAGGATCACCTTGTCGGCCTGACCTTCCTCTAAGTTGATTATCAATTCTTCTTGCTTCATGTCTTTCTGTTCCAATTACATGCAGTCCGCCGAGTTTAACAATTTGCTTGTGATTTTCTTCCCATTTTGTGCCAGATTGTTGTTCCGATCCTCCTAAAATGATATCAGTTCCTCTTCCTGCCATATTAGTGGCTACTGTTACAGCTTTATATTTCCCAGCTTCTGCAATAATTGAAGCTTCTTTTTCATGGTTTTTGGCATTTAGGATATTGTGTGGAATTTTATGTTTTTTTAATAATTTACTGATTGTTTCAGATTTATCAATATTGGTTGTTCCAATTAGTATTGGCCTTCCCTGAGTATTTTTTTCTATTACATCATTAATTACTGCTTTGTATTTTGCATGNTCTGANTTAAATACAAAATCAATCAAATCTTGTCGGGTACTTGGTTTGTTTGTGGGAATTGTGATGACATCTATNCCATATATTTTCATTAATTCTTCAGATTCTGTAGCNGCTGTNCCNGTCATTCCTGATAATTTATTGTACATTCTAAAAAAGTTNTGNAGAGTAATNGTAGCTTGGGTAATNTTTTCACTTTGAATTGGAACTTTTTCTTTTGCTTCNATNGCTTGGTGCAGTCCGTCTGAATATCTTCTTCCGGGCATTAATCTNCCTGTAAANTCGTCNACNAGGATTACNTGCTTATCTTTNACAACGTAATCTTTATTTTTATAAAATATTACTTTTGCTTTTAATGCATTTTCCAAAAAATGTAATTCTTTNACATTTTCAGTNTCATATAANTTTGATATNTGCATNGATGATTCAGCTTTNCTAATACCTTGATCAGTCAAATATACTGATTTACTTTTTTCNTCAATTTCAAAATCTTTTTCAACAANTAAAGAGTTAGCTANTGANGCAAATTTTAAGTAATTGTTATTATTTTCTGATGAACTACCGCTGATTATAAGTGGTGTTCNNGCTTCATCTATGAGNATATTATCTACTTCGTCAACAATNGCAAAATCNAANTTNGATTGNACCTTTTGGCTTTCATGATAAATCATATTATCCCTNAGGNAATCAAATCCNAATTCGCTGTTTGTACCATAAATTATGTCACATTTGTAGACTGATTNNCTTTCTGTTTTTATNGGAATAGCNTTNCCATCTGAATCAAAATCTAANTTNTATGAATCATTGTTTTGNANGTAACCNATTGTAAGTCCTAAAAANTTGAATATNTTCCCCATCCAACTTGCATCTCTTTTTGCNAAGTANTCATTNACTGTTACCACATGAACTGTTTGNTTATTTATAGCATTTAAATATGCAGGTAATGTTGCAACAAGAGTTTTTCCTTCNCCTGTTCTCATTTCTGCAATNTTTCCNTTATNTAAAGCTAGNCCNCCAAGTATTTGGACATCAAAATGACGCATNTTGAGAATTCTTTTTGAAGCTTCCCTGACTATGGAAAAAGATNTTATAATTACTTCCTCNTCAANTNCNTTNGTTTGATTNTTCANATCAANNGATAGNTTNATTAAATCNTTATCNGATAATTTNGTTAACAAAGATTCTTGTTCATTTATTTTTNANAGAATTNNCTGNTTCTTGCTTATAAACTTAGAATTACTATCNGGGAAGAGTTTTTTTATAAANTTTTTCATTTGGTATTCTTTTTATTATTAAACAANTCACCAACAGATGAACCCTCATGTATTCTTTNAATAGCTTCTCCAAATAGTTTAGCAACAGANACTTCNTCGTATTTATTGTAGTTGGTGTAATCTTGNGGAATNGAGTCAGTTANATAATAATTTTTNACATCTATATCAGANAATTTTTTAATNGCGTTATTNGAAAAAATACCATGAGTNGAGGCNCANTAGATATTTTTTGCAAAATTGGCTTTNAANACATTTACAGAAGAAACTATNGTNCCNCCTGTGCCAATTTCATCNTCNACAATAAANGCNTCNCTTCCTGCAACNTCACCAATAAGGTTATGAGACATTACTTTTTCTGAATTATCNTTTCTTGCTTTGTCTATAATTGCAATTGGTGTTTTTAGTATTGTTGCAATTTCTCTNGCTATTTTAGCTCCTCCNAGATCTGTTGCAACCACTACATAATCTTTNTCTTTTTTCATTATAGNTTTAAGCTTGTCTGCTAATATAGAACTTGCGGTNAATTCATCNACAGGGATATTGAAAAAACCTTGNATTTGNCCTGCATGCAAATCTAAAGTTAATATTCTGTCAGCNCCTGATACAGTTAGNAAATCTGCTACTAATCTTGCNGTTATAGGAACNCTTGGNTGGTCTTTNTTGTCAGTTCTNCCNTANGGAAAATAAGGGATAACAGCAGAAATTCTNCCNGCGGATGCTCTTTTTGCNGCATCGATAAATATAAGTAACTCCATTAAATTGTCATTAACGGGAGATGANGCAGGTTGTATNATAAAAACATCTTTTTCTCNAATATTTTCAAGTATTCTAACAAAAGTATTATCATTACTAAATTTAAANAATTCAGCTTTTCCTAGTTCAATTCCTAAGTAATTGCAAATTTTATTTCCAAATTCAGGATGTGCTGTACCTGCAAAGATTTTTAATTCACCATAAATGTTTTTTTCCATTAATTTAATTCTATATTTTGATATATAAAAAAAGGTAAATAAATTATAACATTTTATTTGAGAAGGTTATCTTNAAATTTGTTAAAATAAATTTANANATTTAATTTTTAATATTCAATTTATTAATGAGAGTAAGTTATGCAAGTTATAGAAAAAGTTTTTCCAATTACCACAAATATTAACTCACAAGGGAAACTTGAAATAGGAGGATGTGATATTGAGTCTTTAGCAAAAAAATATCAAACTCCATTTTATGTTTTTGATACCGCACATATTGAAAAAGTTTGTGATGAATACAAAAATGAATTTAATAAAATTTACGATAACACTCAAGTAGTTTATGGTTCTAAGGCTTTTGCTAACAAGTCAATATTTAAATTAATTTTGGATAAAGGATTAGGAGTTGATGTGGTTTCAGGAGGAGAATTAACATTAGCCATTCAATGTGGAATTGATCCTGATAATATTTATTTTCATGGCAATAACAAGACTCCAATNGAATTAGAATTAGCCCAAGAAGCAGGACTAACAAAAATAGTTGTAGATGGATTTTATGAATTAGAACTTTTAAACTCATTGTCNAAGAAAAAAAATATAGTTCAAGATATTATTATTAGACTCTCTCCTGCTATAGAATTAGATGAAAGGACCCACGAGTATACAACAACNGGGATTTTAGATAGTAAATTTGGNTTCGCAATAGATAATGGAGATGCGGAACGAGCTATAAANATGATAGCTGAATATGAAAATTTGAATTTAATTGGAATTCATTTTCATTTAGGCTCTCCTCTTTTTAGTACTAAACCATATGAATTAGGAATCAGAAAAGTAGCAGAATTTATTTCTCATTTTGATAATTTTGATCTTCAAGAATTTAGCCCAGGGGGTGGATTTGCAGTTTCTTATACAAGAGATGATTCTCCTCCGGATGTAAGTGATTATGCTTCAGTTATTGGCAATACAATGAATGAAGTTATAACCGAATACAATTTACCTAAACCAAAATTAGTTATTGAACCTGGTAGAGCAATAGCAGGTCCTGCTGGAATTGCAATATATACTGTGGGTGCAATAAAAAATATAGAAAATGTTAGAAAATTTATTTCTGTTGACGGAGGTATGGGTGATAATATTCGGCCTGCGTTGTATGGATCGAAATATGAAGCAATTGTTGTTAATAGATTATGGGACGAAAGACCTAAAGAATTAGTAACAATTGTAGGAAAATATTGCGAGTCTGGAGATATTCTTGTGAAAGATATTGAGCTACCAGAAATCAAGTCAGGCGATCTTATAGCAATACCAGTTAGTGGGGCATATTCGACTTCAATGGCTAGTAATTATAATATGAATCCTAGGCCGGAAATAATTGCAGTTAAAGATGGATTAGATGTGGTTATAAGAAAAAAAGAGACGTTTGCAGATCTATTTAAAATGGATGTTTAAACTTGAATATTTTATCTCATCAATTATTTAAAGAAGGGGCAAAAATTATTTTAGATGAAATATTGTTAAGCATACAATATAAATCTATTCCTAAGCCTGTTTTGATTGCAGGTGTTAACAACGAAAGTATTAATNCGATTGTAAAAACAANCGCAAAAAATTTATTGTGTAATAATGAAATTTGTGATCAATCAAGTAAATGCAATGTATGTTCTCAGATAGAAAGTGAAAATTATCCGGATTTCCATATCATTAATAACCAACTTGAAAATAATATTAAATCTGAGGAAATACAAGAAAGTATTATCNCTAAATCTTATACAACTTCCACCAACAATAATGGTAAGGTTTTTTCCATTTTAAATGCTCATACAATGACATCGCAGGCAATGAATAATTTATTGAAATTATTTGAAGAACCTTTTCCTGGAAACGTTTATGTTTTGGGAACTAATAATATAATTGAAATACCTAAAACTATTCTTTCAAGATGTGAGATTTTTACAATCCCAAGCTTATCATATGAAAATTTTATTTATATATGTACTAAAAAATTTCAGATTGATGATGTGAATTTTTTAAAAGAAATTTGGTTTTTCACAAGGGGAGAAATATTACTTTCTGAATCGATGTTAAATGATCCTAATAAATTTGAAGAATACAAAAGCGAAATCAAAAATTTTTTCAATTTCATTTCTTGTCCAATTTATAAAAAAATCGAACTATCTGATTATTATTTGGATGTCTTTAAAAATAATTTTTCTAAATTTTTATATATTTCAGAAATTACAAAATATATTATTAGAGATTTGATTATATACAGACAAACAAACCATTCAGATAACAATCTATTAACTTTTTATGNTAAAACTTTAGAAGATAAAGATAATTCTAAATGTGTTGATATAATTAAAGCNTTAGATGAAGTATCTAATTATTATTACAAAAATGTTAATACAACTCTAGTTATAGACAATTTAATTTATTCATTGTAAGAGAGTGCATTATTAAATCTGAATTCATTATCATTGGAGCAGGGTTAGCTGGGTTGAATTTAGCTAGACGTTTCTCTTTAAATAATATTGATTTTAAGTTGATTGAAAAAACTGATCATATTGGAGGTAAAATATATTCCGAGATATGTGATGATTTTATNTTGGATTATGGATTTCAAATATATTTAGATAATTATAAATTTAGTAAAAAAGTTTTAGATTTGAATAATTTAAATTTAAAAAAATTTTATTCTGGCGGAATTCTAATTCATGACAATAATTTGAAATTATATTCTAATCCGTTATTTGATTTCTTTGCTAAAAATAATAATATTTGGAAAGAAATAATACCTCTTGCTGCTATTTTTGTTAATTCACTTTTTGATAACAAATCTGGAAAATCTACAAAAAATTGGATAGATAACGATTTTAATACTTCGCAGTCATTTAAACTTTTTGCAAAATCATTTTTAAGAGGGGTTTTACTTGATAAAGATTTAAAAATTGATAAATCAATTGCATTAGATTATTTGAAATTATTTTCATTAGGTCATGCAACGATTCCTGAATATGGAATGTATGAAATCCCCAAACAAATATATTCAAAGATAGATAACAAAAATCAAGTTATTTTTAATGAAGAAGTTAATTTAATTGAAAACAATAAAATAATAACAAATGAAGGAAATGAATATTTAGCAAATAATATTATTATTGCTACAGATTTAAAATCGATTAATAATATTTTTAAGTTAGGAATTGAAGATGTAGGGAGAGAGGTTACAAATTTATATTTCAAAACTGATGAAAAATTTTTGGATTTTCCTGGGATTTATCTAAATGGTAACAAAAATGACATCATTAATCATTTTTGTATGCCAAACTTAATAAGCAACAAATATAGTCCTATTGGTAAGAATTTACTTTCAGTAAGCTTATTTAATTCAAAATTAAATCAAAAAGAAATAATTCAGCAAGTGCAAAGAGAATTGAAAGGAGTTTTTGGTTCAGTTACCGATACTTTAGAATTGATAAAAATAGATAGTTATTTTAATGATTGTTTTTTGCCGCAAGATATAAATGTTAAAAATATGATTAATAATAACAATANCAATATATATTATTGCGGAGGATATGTATCAAATAGCTCTACCGAAGCTGCTATGAAATCATCGGAAAAATTAGCAGATTACTTACTTAGAAATTGATTCCAAGAGTTTTGAAATTTATTTGAATATTTTAGTATATGAGTATTAAGATTTGGGATGTGAGGTTTGATTTTCAAATTCATATTTGCTTCTTTGGGTGTACGTCCAGCTTTTTTATGATTACAGTCCATGCATGCAGTAACCAAGTTATCCCAAGAGTGCGAGCCATTTTTGGATTTAGGAATTACATGATCTATTGTTAGAGATTTTTGCTCATTGCCACAATACTGGCAACTAAAATTATCTCTTGCAAAAATTCCAAACCTGGAAATTTTTTTTTCATATGGGCGTTTTATGTATTTCAATGTTTTGATTACAGAAGGTATTTTGTAAGAACTATTTACAGTATGGATAAGTTTGTCTGAAATAATTACAGTTTCCGCTTTTTTGGAAAAAAGTAAAACTATTGCTCTTTTAGCTATACATATCCCAAGAGGCGTGTAATCAATATTAAGAATTAAAACGGGATTGTATATATTAGATTTTTGTATTTTGAGATCATCATTTATTATATTTGTCATTGTTAATCTATTACATTGATGTAAAGTATTTCGAATGAATTTGAAAAATTACTTGGGATAATCGGTAAGTTATGAAGATTTAAGGATTTTATTGTGTGAATTGAAAATTTAGATATATCTGAGTTTTTAATTTGTTCTTCTACACTTTTGATTTTATCTTTTACTATAGGAGTTGTTGATGCAAATTCTGTTATTTTATTCTGTTCCGTAATTTCAAAGTGGTAAGTTATTCTAGATAATGATAGCAATATCATGCTAATTACAAAAAATGACAAGATACAACCTATTAGTAACCCTCCAAGTCTATCAATAATTGAAGATAATCCAAATGTGAATATAGATAAAAGTGATTTGACAGGTTTAGCTAATAGGTTTGAAATTACTATTGTAATAGATATTAAAACAAAATAAATTATTCCTGAAATTATATTTTGATTTAAAGAAATTTCTGGGAAAAATTTTGAAAGAGAAGGTTCGAAAATTCCTGCTAAGATCCATCCCGAAATACATGCTAAAAAAAAGAGAGTAATTTTAATTAAACCTTTTTTGAACCCAATAAAAGAAAAAAATATAAATACTATGCTTAATATTATATCTAGAATGTTCATTTTTTTTCTTTTGGTTCTTGTTTTGGCATAGGATTAGTTAGTTCTTTTGCAAGTGAAATAGGTAAAATATTTGATAATTCTTCAACTGACCAGTTACCCACTTTATTTATTGAATGAGTAACATGTCTTGGAGAATATAATGACATGTTCCATCCAAAAGTTCCAAAAACTTGTCCAGTTATTTCACCTGCAGGTTCAGTACACAAATAAACCATTTTGGGAGCATTATTTTCCGGGTTACTCGCTTCCGGGGGTTCATCACTTGAAGGCATTTCTTGTGTGTCAGTGCCTTTCTTTTTTGAGTCCATTGCTTTCCGTAAATCTCTAGTTGTTTGTGGTATTGATGCAGTCATTCTTGTCGCTCCGCCAGGGTAAACAGAATTGACGCTTATACCGTATTCTAGAAGTTCGCTGGCCAACGATCTTGAAAATCCTACTATTCCTTCTTTTGCAGCTGCATAGTTTGCCTGGCCTGATGACCCCAATCCTGAAGATGACGCACATAATACAATTCTTCCATATCTGTTAAGTACCATTTGTTCCACTGAATGTTTAACCATATTAAAAGTGCCTTTCAAATGAACTTGTATTACTGAGTCCCATTCTTCTTCTGTCATGTTAAAAATCATTCTATCTCTTAGGATTCCTGCACAGTTTACTAAAATATCTAATTTTCCATAATTGTCTAGAGCACAATCAATAATTTGTTTTGACGAATTGTACTCAGATACCGAGTCTGCATTTGAAACAGCTTCGCCACCTTTTTCTTTGATTTGCTCTACTACTTCATCTGCAGGTTGTTTTGATAATCCAGAACCATCTAAATTTGAGCCCAAATCATTAACAACAACTTTTGCTCCTTCTTCAGCCATCAACTCTGCAACAGCTTTTCCGATTCCTCTTCCAGCTCCTGTTACTATAGCTACTCTATCTTCTAATCTTCTCATTATATGCTCCTTATTTTTTAGTAACCTAGACCAAAAGTTTTAGGTACTAATTGGTCCATTTCATCCATAGTAAAAACTCCAGCTTTATATATTTTTTTATCGGGTGTGGGATTTGAATACACATATATACTACCTCCGTTAACCCCGAAAATATAACCGTTTACATTTGGAAGATATTCTGTTGATAAACAGACTGCAAGACTTGCTACGTTTTCAGTTCCGTCATGTAGGCTTGGATTCCACTCAAGCGATTGATCAAATACTCCTACACCTGATTTGTCATCTGAATTATTAGTCATTAGCTCAGATGATATGAATGTACTTACAGTTCCTGGATTCATTCTAGTTTTGGCTACTGGGGATATTGCATTTGCAGTCACACCATATTTACCCAAATCAGTAGCTGTTGTTCTTGTTAATCCTACAATGCCTTCTGATGCTGCAGCATAATTAGATTTACCAATATCGCCAAGACCTGCATCAGATGTGATATTTACTATTCTGCCACTTCTTTGTTGTCTAAATAGTATTGCAGCAAATTTACTTGGTGCGAATACAGACTTTATATTATTGTCAATGATTGTATTAAAATCTTCTTCGTTCATTTGGAAAATCAATCTATCATTGATTATACCAGCGGAATTAATTAATATATCTAGTTTCCCGTAAGTGTCTATACAATTTTTTATACAACTTTCTGCTTCTGACATTACACTCATATTACTATAGTCAGCATGAGCATTGCCTTTAATCGATTTTATTTCTTCCACTGTTGAATTTGCAGGATCTTTTGAAGATCCTGATCCATCAATTTCACAACCTATGTCATTAACTATTACATTAGCGCCTTCTTCTGCAAGTTTTATTGCAATTGCTTTACCAATTCCTCTGCCAGCTCCTGTGACAACTGCGGATTTACCTTTAAGTATTCCCATTTATATCTCCTTTTAATATAAAGTAATTATACAAAATATTAATTTCTTTTAACTTGAATAATTTACTAATTTCAATTTATTTATTCATTTATTTTGGAATTTGCTTTAAAATAGTATAAAACTATTCAGAGAGTAAATTAAATGAATAAAAGTAATATTGTTTTATCTAATAAAAGTTTTAACACTGTAGGGTCAAGGCCAGTAAGACCTGATGGGTCTGATAAAGTTACTGGAATAGCTAGGTATGGAGCTGATGTATTTCCCTCAAATTATATTCATGGCAAGATTTTACGCAGTCCTTATGCGCACGCAAAAATTAAATCAATCAATTTGAAACAAGCTGAAAAACTACCTGGCGTAATAGCAGTAGTTACAAATAAAGACTTTCCTGATTCTGTAGATATATCTGACAAATATTTAAGAAATAATAGTCTAGCAAAAGATAAAGTGTTGTATGTAGGGCATGCGATTGCAGGAGTAGCTGCAATTAATCCCCACATTGCAGAAGAGGCTATTAATTTAATTGATGTAGAATATGAAATTCTAGATCCTGTTTTAGATGCTCCGTTTGGTGCTTCTGATGAATCTCCTAAATTACACAATGATTTAAAAACAGATTTGTTTGGAGAAAAACAAGATGGGAAAACCAATATAGCAAGCAAGTTTAAACATTCAATTGGGGACACNCAAAAAGGATTTGAGCAATCAGATATTATAATAGAAAAAGAATTCAATACAGCTACAGTCCACCAAGGTTACATAGAGCCGATGAATGTAACTGCTCATTGGAATAATGATTCAAGAATTCATATATGGATAAGTACCCAAGGTCCTTTTCAAGTTAGAGAAGTGACTGCCAAAGCATTGGGAATTAGAACTTCTCAAATTAAAGTGACTCCAATGGAAATTGGTGGAGGTTTTGGAGGAAAGTTCCCGTTATATCAAGAGCCAGTAGCTTGTTTGTTGTCTAAAAAAGCTGGNAAGCCTGTAAAAATTATTATGACTAGAAAAGAAGTTTTTGAAGGTACTGGCCCCACTTCAGGGTCTAATGTTTGGTGCAAAATTGGCAGTACAAAAGAAGGGAAAATAATTGCTGCAGAAGGTTTTCTATCTTATGAAGCTGGTGCTTATCCNGGATCACCTGTTGAAGCTGGAGGTAAGTGTATGTTTGCAAGTTATGATATCCCTAATGTGTCTATAGAAGGTATAGATGTAGTTGTTAATAAACCCAAGGTTGCAGCTTACAGAGCACCCGGAGCAACTAATGCAACATTTGCAACAGAAACAATAATTGATGAAATAGCNTCTGAACTAAATATAGACCCTATAGACTTTAGATTAATCAATGCTTCCAAAGAAGGAACAAGGAGAGCTGATGGTCCAAAATATCCTAAAATTGGAGCTGTTGAAATGTTAAATGCCATGAAAAATCATGATCATTGGAAATCTCCTGTTGAAGGAAACAAAGTAGGGAGAGGTATTGCTATAGGTTTTTGGTTTAATGGAGGTAATAGGTCAACTTGTACAATAGGTGTTAATCCGGACGGGACTATCATATTAGTCGAAGGGTCACCTGATATTGGAGGATCAAGAGCTTCTATAGCAATGCAAGCAGCAGAGATTTTAAACTTAGATTATCATGATGTATATCCGAGTGTNTCAGATACAGACAGTATTGGATATTCTGATGGAACTGGTGGAAGTAGAACTACTTTTGCAACGGGATGGGCTGCAATTGAAGCATCAAAAGATGTGTTGTCTCAAATGATTGAAAGAGCTGCAAAGATATGGGGTATTAAATCAAAAGATGTTAAATATATGGAAAGAAATTTTATTTCAAAATCAGATCCTGAGCTTAAAATATCGTTTAAAGAATTGGCGGGAAGATTGGCTGATACTGGAGGACCTATTACAGGCAAGGGGACTGTTTCTCCTACAGGAGTAGGAGGATCATTTTGTGGTAATATCGTAGATGTTAAAGTAGATGAAGATACAGGTAAGGTTGATATAATTAGATTCACAGCATTTCAAGATGCCGGTAAAGCAATACACCCAAGCTATGTAGAAGGTCAAATCCAAGGTGGAAGTGCGCAGGGTATAGGTTGGGCGTTGAATGAAGAATATTTTTATGACAAATCAGGAGATTTGAAAAATTCTTCATTTCTAGATTATAGAATGCCAACAAGCTTAGATTTGCCTATGATTGACACTGTTATAGTAGAAGTTGCCAACCCGGGTCATCCATTTGGTGTAAGAGGAGTAGGAGAAGCTAATATAGTTCCACCCCCTGCAGCAATAGCCAATGCTATTTATAATTCTTCAGGAATAAGGATGAATGTATTACCAATGTCTCCAATGGCAGTATTAAATTCCATCGAAAATGATATTAAATAAAATCTTGTATTTTTATTATCAAAGGTGCAATTAGTAATCCTGGAATCATATCAGCAGTAGGAAGTTTTTTTATATTTAGAAGTCTTAACCCAATTGACAATATCATTAACCCCCCAGTAGATGTTAGTTCGTTTATCATACTTTCGTTTAAAAATGAATTCCCTAATATTATTGCAAGTAAAGTGAAAAATCCTTGAACTATTAGAAGAGATATTGCACTAAATATTACTCCGATACCCATAGTTCCTGAATATATAAACACCATAATTGCATCTAATCCGGTTTTAATGTACATAAGATTCAAGTCATTAGATATGATTTCTTTAAAAGGTGCTAATATAGATATTGGCCCAACACAAGCTATTAGACTTGCAACTACAAATCCTTCTACAAAGTTTTTTGATTTATTATTTTTCAGATTTTGATTTTTGTATGTTTTGGTTTTTAACCATTCACCAGCTGACTCTAGTTTTTTTTCGATTTCAATTAATGATCCTATTATTCCACCTATTAAAATGGAAATTAATGGTATTACTGCATTAGAGGTGTCTAGGAAAGATTCGACTCCAACCATTATTGTTATTAATCCTAACCCAGATAAACTTATATCTCTTATTCTATTTGGCAATTTGTTTCCCACGAAAACACCAAATGAGCCAGTAATAACCATGATTACAGCATTTAAAATTGTTCCAAATCCAGGAAAAAACATTTTTAACTCACTTTGTTGGTAATAATTTATAAATATTTTGAAGAAAATTCGGCAGAAGATTTTTTAGTTATTTTTGGTACTTTGGCATTTTTTTCAGGATATCCTGTAGCTATGATCAGATAAGGTGATTCGTTGCNGGGTCTGTTGAGTATTTTATTCAAAAATTTCATTGGACTTGGAGTATGAGTAAGAGTTACTAATCCAGATAAATGAAGAGATGTTAACAACATACCAGTCGCTATACCTACAGATTCAGAAACATAGTAGTTTTTGATTTTATTTTTGTATTTATCGAATGAGTACCTTTNAGCAAAAACAATAATTAGATAAGGAGCATCTTCAAGGTGCGGTTTTTGTTCATCAGTTCCTATATGGTGCAATGCNTCTAACCANTCTTGNGGNGCTTTGTGATTATAGAAATCAAATTCTTCTTTTTCAGCAGCAACTCTTATTTCTTTTTTTGTATGTTTATTTTTTACAACAACAAAATGCCATGGTTGTTGGTTTGCTCCACTAGGAGCAGTTGCAGCAGAAGCAATTGCATTTTCTATTATTTCTAAAGGAACATTTTTAGAAGAATAATCTCTTATTGTTCTTCTTTGCTTCATTTTAGTTAAGAAATCAGAAGAGAATTTAAGCATTTCATTTTCTTCTAATGTTATTTTTTGGTTATAAGGAATTAGAATTTTACCTAATTTTGAATTTTTGTTTTGTTTGGTATTTCCCAAAATATTAATACCTTTAGTTAAATACTCGATTAAAATATGTTTCTGCAAACCCTAAATAATATTGCCTGTGTGTTTTCCAAGAATTTGCATGTCCTCCGCAATTTTCAAATTTATGATACAGAGTATCTTGAGGGGCATTTTNATGTATTTGATCTGAGTGATATATAGGAATTCTATCATCGTCTTCACAATGAACCATTAATACAGGGTATGATAAAGATTGGATGTCTTCAGCTGGTGTGATTGAATCAAAATTTATTCCTTCGAGCATAATNGAACTTAACACTATTCCNCTAGATAATAAAGATGCAATAAAAGAAGGAATAGGTGTTCTTCTAGGAACTTCGCCTGTTAGAAGATCAACAATCATATTATAAGAGCTATCTATATAAATTCCTTTTATTCTAGAATCTTGCTTAGCAACTAATATAGCCATAGTAGCCCCATAGCTTACTCCATACAAAGCTACTTGTTTTACATCTCGGATATTTTCTAAATAATTAATAGCTCCTTTTACATCAGGAATTTCTTTTACNCCTAATCCGACTTTTGATTTATCTGAAAGGCCGTGACCTCTTAAATCAAAAGTTAGAATGGAATATCCCATCTTGTTAAATTCGCTTAAAATCTCTAAATGACTAGATCTATTTCCATCTATGCCGTGTAGATAAATAATTGTATTTTTACTTTGACCCGGAATCCACCAACCTCTAAGTGTCAATCTGTCTTCACCTTCTGATGGAAATTCAATTTCATCGTAATTTAAACCATATTTTTCAGGTGTTTCATCTGGTAGATTGATAATAGTTTTGTATGAAAGACTTGTAATATATAATGAAATTCCCATGTATATTATAAATAAAAAAAACAAAGCCCCAATTGTTATAAGAGATGGTTTGTTATTAAGTTTATTGAATATCCATATAATCGATCTAATCATTATTAATTGCTGCCTTATCTATTAGTATATTTAATTTGTCTTCTAACAGGAATTGTAACAATTTTTCATTAGATTCACAGTAATTATTAATTTCACTTAATACTTTTGATTTATCTTCTATGGATGTTATTGATTCAAGTAAAGAATTATATTGTTCAGAATAATAATCAAATTTAGGATTACCTGGAGCATTTAGATTTAGTATTAATGTTTGATACCAAATACATGCAATTAATTCTTCTCTTTTGTCATTTACAGTTTGTAAATCTTTGATTAAATCCCTGTTCGTAGAAATTGTTGAAATAGATTTTTCGATGTTTGCAATTGGTTGTGATTTTATTCTATCTAAATCGTAATCAATTTTTTCAATCATAAAACTTGTATCATTGTTGATTTGGTTGATTTGATANATTGAATAAATACTTACTGTTAAGCTTGTAAGGCTAATAATAGCAAAGAGTATTAAAGATGTTTTATAACTTTCCATAATTTATATTTTTTTACGCCCCTGCTGGGACTCGAACCCAGGCTCACGGTTTAGGAAACCGACGCTCTATCCTCTGAGCTACAGGGGCTCGAATTTAATTCGGGGTTAATTAATCTTATTTAGCAATAGATTATAATCGATTTTTGTCATTTATAAACCTATTTCAAATGATAAAAATTNAAAATAATATTTTATACTTTCAAAGAAATGGTTATATTTTCCCCTTTCCGTTCTATTAAAATATTTACGGTTTTATTTTCTGATTCGTATATTAATTGTGCTATATCAATAGATTTCAGTCCGTTTAAAGTAATACTGTTAATGGAAATGATTTTGTCGTTTAGTTGTATACCACTGTTTTTAGCACTACTATTTGGGCGTATATAAGTTATATTTATATTTTTGTTATTGTCATATTTAATTTTCATTCCAGTNANGTCATAGATTTTACTAAGACCAANTTTATGATGACTTANGTTAGCAGTTTTTCTATTTTGCTTATACCAATCTTTAGATTTCAATCTATTCATTTTAGGATTAGTTTTTTGAATCATTGATTGTTTTTTATTCATTTTAGGATTAGTTTTTTTTTCTTTTTCTAATTGATCATTTCTAAGAGAAAGATTTTNTGTTGCGTCATTATTATTTACAATCAACGGAATTACTGATATTAATAACAGAGATGAAATCGATATGATACCTAATAATAAATATTTGTAATTTTTTTTCATAATTGTTCTCATGTTTTTTTAAATAATGGAAAAAATGTTAATATGTAATTATTAAGTAATTATTAATTTATTTCAAATTGGATATATCTATGACAACAACTTTATTTAAAAACGGACTGATAATCAATGGTTTAGGCAATCCGGGTTTTTANGGATCAGTATTAGTCAAAGATAACAAAATATCTATTATTAGAAACAATAGTGAAAATATTGAAAGTGATACTGTCATCGATTGTTCAGGGAAAATTATATCCCCTGGATTTATAGATTTACACTCTCATACCGCGCTTACAATTTTCGGTGAACCTGAACATAAACCTAAAGTTTTTCAAGGAGTTACTACTGAGATGGTAGGGATTGATGGAATTTCACCAGTACCGTTTAAAAATAAATCTGAGTTAGAGAGATATATATGGCTAGACTCAGGATTAAATGATTATCCTCCAAGTTCACCAGATTGGCTTAAAACTATAGATTATTTGAATAAAATTGATAATAAAGTAGCTGTGAATGTTGCATGCATAATCGGAAACAGTCCTTTGAGAATATGGAGCGTAGGTTGGGATCAAGTTGAAGCTTCAAAGGATCAAATTGCAGATATGAAATCTGCTTTAAGGGAATGTATGGAAGAGGGAGCTTGGGGATTTTCCACAGGATTAGATTATGCCCCGGGAGCTTATGCTTCAACAGAAGAATTAATTAGTTTAAGTGAGGAAGCAGTTAAGATGGGAGGTTTTTATCACACTCATACTAGAGCACTCTTAGCTACGCCTCAAAATTATTTAGCACCTTTTGAGGAAGCAATTGAAATAGGAGAAAAATCTGGTATTCCAGTTCATTTGACACATTATAGACAAAATCCTGGACAAGGCACATATCAAGATTATTTAGGACTTGTTGAAAATTCGAGAGATAAAGGAATGGATGTTACTTTTGATAGTTATACTTATCCGTATTCCGGAACTACATTGACTATTATTTTACCCATATGGAGTAAAAACGGAGGACCAGAGGCATTAATTAAGAATTTATCTTCTACTGAATCTAGAAAAAAGATGGCTAGTGAAATGAATCCTTCAGGATATCCTACCCATTGGCTTACGAATTTTAAGAAACCTCATAATAAAAAATATGAAGGACTCTCAGTTAACGAAATAGCCGCTTTAACTAATAAAGAACCTTATGATGTTGTGTTTGATTTACTTTTGGATGAAAATCTAGGGATATCTCATGTGGGATTTGGAACTAATCCTCATACTCTTCCTGAATTTGTAAAACATCCTGCTGGTATGATTGCTTCAGATTCTATTTTGTTTGGTGATTTTCCAAGCCCAAGAACATATGGTAATTTTACAAAAGTTATTGCAGAGTTTGCTAGAGATGACAAATTTTTGACAATTGAAGAAGCGATAAGAAAAATGACTTCTTTTCCTGCGCAAAGGTTAGGATTAAAAAGTAAAGGATCACTTATAGACGGATATGATGCCGATATTATAGTTTTTGATTTAGAAAAAACTCATGCCCCTACTACGAAAGCTGAACCAAAACAATTAGCAGAAGGAATTGAACATGTATTGGTAAATGGAAAATTTGTCATAAAAAATAAAAAACATACAGGCAACCTGCCAGGACAAGCAGTTAGAAGAGGTAAAGATTCTTGGTAATATTTTTATTTAGTTAGTGACGAGTAAACTAAAGTTCTTAATTCTCTACGAATATTATAGGTTGTTGAAGGTATAAGTTGGGTTAAAAATACAGTAATTAATTTTTCGCTAGGATCTATCCAAAATGTTGTACTAGCAGCACCTCCCCAACCATATTCTCCAATAGAACTGTTAATTTGATTTTTAGCGGGATTAAGTAGAATTTGAAATCCCAATCCAAACCCAACCCCAGACATAGTGGTTTCTGAAGCAGTATTAGCATGAGTAGAAGAAAGTAAGTCTTTATTATTAAATAGATGGTTAGATGTCATTAAATCTATTGTTTTGTTAGAGAGTATTTGACTATCTTTAAACTTACCTTCGTTTAATAGCATAACTGAGAAATTAATATAATCATCTAAAGTTGATACAAGTCCGCCTCCTCCTGACAAAAATGCAGGTTTTCTGCTAAAAAGACTCATTTGAGAATCATCGATTAATATAGGGTCACCTGACTGGACACTGTATCTGTCTACTTGTCTGATTGGCAGAGTTCCATTTCCATCAAACGATTCTCCCATATTAAACAAATAGTTTGATGTAAAACGATCTAATTTTTCTTTTGGAACAAAAAAATCAGTATCTTTCATGTTTAATTTGTTAAAAATATTTTTATGCAGATATTCGTCAAATTGATTGTCAGAAATTAATTCAATTAAGTATCCAAGAACATCAGTTGATACAGAATAATTCCAAGCAGTGGAGGGCTCAAACTCCAAAGGAACGTCTTTTAATTGCTCAATCATGTCTGATAATGTTTGATTAGTATTAAGACTTTCCATACGACCAATCCCATTTTCTCTATATGCTTTATCAATTTCAGATTTCATTTGAAACCCGTAAGTTAATCCTGATTGGTGAGACAATAAATCACGAATGGTCATTGTATTTACATAGTCGGTGGTTTGAAAATCAGGAAATTTGCCTGATTTATAAATTTTCAGATTTTTCCATGAAGGTATGTATTTATGAACAGGATCATCAAGTTGAAATTTTCCAGATTCATATAGAGTCATCATTGCTACACTAGTGATAGGCTTGGTCATTGAGTAAATCCTAAATATACTATCTCGTTTAAGAGGTATATTTCTTTCTCTGTCTTGTAAACCCTGAATATCTACAAAAACCAATTTGTCATTTTTATATACTGCGGTTATTGTCCCAATATATTTATTTGTTTTAATATAATTTTCCTTGATGTGTTTTGTTATATTTTCCAATCGATCTTGAGATATGTAGCTAGGATTAGTTTGATGATTCATTTATATTCCATTAATATTGTTTATAATAAATAAAGACTGTATTTTATTTTACAGTAAATTTTAAATAATTTTTTTACCATGATGAAAATTTCTAAGTTATATAAATATCCTATAAAATCTCTTACTCCACTTGAAAGTGATTCTTTGGATTTAAATAAGTTCGGATATATCAATGGTGATCGTCTGTTTGGATTTAGGTTTCAAAATGCAGGCGACAGAGATAATTACGAATGGCAAAGAAAAACTAGTTTTGCAGCTTTGATGCATATGCCTCAAATAGCAAAATTAAAAGTAGATTTCAATGAACAAACTAAGATTTTGATTGTAAAAAATAATGAAGAAATAATTATTGAATCACATATTGATTTAAACAGATCTGAAATTGAGACTAATTTTACAAATTTTGTTTTGGAAACCGATCGAAGTTTAATAGAAAAATTTCCTGAAAGATTCCCTTTTATGCTAATTGGAGGAGAAGATCATGCTCATTTTCACGATGGCAAAGATGGTGGAGTAACACTTCATAGCCAAGAATCATTGAATGATTTAAATAAAAAAATCGGATATGAAATAGATCATCAGAGATTTAGGTCTAACATTATTATAGAAGGAATTGAACCTTGGGAAGAATTTAATTGGATTGGGAAACAAATTGTTATAAATAATTTGAATTTTAGAGTAGAGAAACCAGTAACTAGATGCTTGGCAATCAATTGTAATCCTGAAGATGGAACTAGGGATAAAAATGTATTGAAATCAATGTTAGATTTTCAAGATAAAAAACCACCAGAATTTTCTGTAAAATTAATTCCGTTAAATAATGCAGGTAAAATATCAGTTGGTGACCCTGTGCATATTAGCTAAGATTTCTGAAAAGTGAATAACTTTGACAAAATTTAACGAAAATAAAATAATTAAAAATATCACACGACTTTTTAATTTTAAATCAAATTTAAAATTTACTGATGATTTACTTTTGTTGAAAGGCATAGGGGATGATTCTGCTTATTGGAAAGATGCGAACTATGCATATTGTACATCTACGGATTCTTTAGTTGAAAATGTTCATTTTAAACTTGATTATTTTTCCGCATTAGACATTGGAAAAAAATCAATAGCTGTTAATTTATCTGATATAGCAGCAATGGGGGCAACGCCTTTGGGGATGTTGATTAATTTGGGAATCACAAAAAAACAAGACGAACGATGGATAGATGACTTTTATAAAGGAGTATACGAGTTGTCAGGTTCATATAATTCACCTTTGATAGGAGGTGATTTGGTTTATTCACCGCATTTATTTATCTCAGTTACTTGTTTTGGTTATAGAAAATTAGATCAAAATAGTAATACAGAAATATTTTTAGATAGAAGCAAATCAAATGAAGATGATATTTTGTATGTTACAGGTTTTTTAGGTGACTCAAGAGCAGGTTTAGATATTTTGAATTCTGATATTTATCATAGTCCATATAAGACACATGAACAAAAATTAATTCAAAGTCACATATATAAAAAACCTAGACTAGAAGTAGGATTAAAGTTGATTGAGAATGGGATTACTAATTGTATTGATATTAGCGACGGCTTGCTAATCGATAGCGAAAGATTGGCAATTGAGAGTGAAATTTCTATTAATATCAATCAAAAATCACTACCTATTTCTGAAAATTTAAAATTAGCTTTTCCTGATAATTATTTAAATTATGCATTAATCGGAGGAGAAGATTACGAGTTGTTGTTTTCTGCACCTAAATCAATGAATAGCTCATTGTTAGATATATTTGAAGACTTGAACATAAAGTTATCACAAATAGGGGAAATTCGAAAAGGGCAAAGTGAAATATTTTTAGATAATGAACTTACTGATGTTAAAGGGTGGGATCATTTTGAAAATCAATTATAATATTTATTAAAATTCTGAGAAAAAAAATTAATAATAAACTAATCGATTTATATCAACTTACTATGGGTCAAGTGTATTGGAGACAAGGCTTGCCCGATGCAACTTTTAGTTTATTTTTCAGACCAACTCCAAAAAGATTATATTTCGTATTGTCTGGAATAGATGACTTGTTGGATAAAATTGATGAATTTAGATTTGATGAAGAAGATTTAATTTATTTGGAATCATTAAAAATTTTTGATAAAGATTATTTAAGATACTTGAGTACTTTTAGGTTTGATGGATTAGTTAGATCTATGAAAAATGGTTCGATTTTTTTTCCTAATGAATCTGTCCTGGAAATTACTGGAAATATTATTGAAGGTCAAATATTAGAAACTTTAATTATTAATGAAGTGCATTCAAATACATCGTTAGCTACAAAATCTACTAGAATTGTTCAATCGTCCGGTAATAGCACGATAGTTGATTTTTCAGCTAGACGAACATACGGATATGAAGCCGCTTTAAAAGCTTCTAAAAATGCATATCTAGCAGGATTTGAAGGAACCAGCAACTTTGATGCAGCCAAATTATTTGATATACCAGTTTCAGGAACAATGGGGCATTCATATATATTAGGATTTCAGGATGAATATCAATCTTTTTTAAATTATGCACAAGAGTTTAAAAGTAATAGCATTTATTTAGTTGATACATTCGATTCTTTAGAAGGGGTACAAAAAGTTATAGAATTACATAAAAATGAGTCCTTAGACATACGGGGTATACGACTAGATAGTGGTGATTTCAGTACACTTTCATATAAAGCACGTAAAATGTTAGACTCAGCGGGATTAAAAACAACTAAAATTATAGTAAGTGGCTCAATGAATGAGTATAAGATTCATGAACTAATAAACAATCAAAAATGCCCAATAGATATTTTTGGAGTTGGATCTGATTATGGAGTTTCTTCTGATGTACCGGTTTTAGAATGTGTTTACAAATTAGTTGAAATAGATAATCAGCCTGTAAACAAAAATAGTCCAAACAAATCATATTTGCCGTATTCAAAACAGATTTATAGAAAATTACATAACAATATGATGGATCATGATATTGTTACAAAAAATAGTGCTAAAAAGAACGGATATTTTCCAATGATTAAAAACATATATGACCGAGGAGACTATTTAATAAATAAAGAATCATTGCATGATGTTAGAAAATATATAAAAATTCAAATGGAACAATTGCCAGATAATTACAAGAATTTAAAAAGTGAAAAAATATATCGTGTAGTTTTTGAAATCTGATTAGAAATTATGGTGGGCCAGCCAAGACTCGAACTTGGGACCTCAGTCTTATCAGGACTGCGCTCTAACCGGCTGAGCTACTGGCCCGTTATTGAATGTATAATTACGGAATAGTTATTCTAAAGCCTTTTAAGAAAAATAGAAATAGTAAATAATTATAATATGACACAAAGCATTCGCATAATTAATAAAATAGCTGAAGATGTTCAAAAAAAGCATAATGATAAAAGAATATGTTTATATGATTTAGGATTTCAAGAATATACTGAAAGTTTGAAAACCCAAGAACAGATTCATACTTATATCAAAGAAAAAAATATCAATGGCATTATTTTAACTATGAATTATTCAAATTTGTTTACTATTGGAAAATCGGGAAAAAAATCAGATATTCTAGTCTCCCAAGAAGTTCTGAATAAAAAAGGAATTAATGTTTATGAATCAAATAGAGGAGGAGAGATTACTTATCATGGTCCTGGTCAATTGATTTATTATCCAATAATTAATTTAAAAAAACTTAAAATAAAACCAGTAGAATATGTTCGTATTATTCAAAAAACAGTTATTAATTCTCTATATGATTTTAATATTCAATCAGAACATGAGAATCAACCTGTGGGGGTGTGGGTTAAAGGAAAAAAAATAAGCTCAATTGGGGTACGTATATCTAAATCAGTATCCCTACATGGAGTTGCTATTAATTTAAATTGCGATTTGAAATATTTTACCTATATAATACCTTGTGGAATCAAAGATTTGAATTTGACTAACATTGCAAATGAAACTAATTCAAAATGCGAAAAAAATGATTTTGATAATTCTTTTTTGAAGAATTTTAATCAAAATATATTTAACTTATAGATTTCAATATTTCTCCAAGCTGAGAAATTCTATTCTCTTGCTGTTTGAGTCTTTCTTTTTCCTTGGCTACTACCTCTTCAGGTGCGTTATTAAAAAACTCAGGAGAATTAAGTCTTTTGGATAAAGGGATAACACGTTTTTTTATGTCGTCTATTTCTGATTCAATTCTACTAATTTCTTCAGACATGTTCAGTGCATTAGGCACTTCTATATTAAAAATATTATTATCTACAGCCAATGGGAAATTATTTTTAACTGGCGTAGCAGTTAACTTAGTATTACATAAGCTTTGTAAAGCTTTTTTGTGATTTGATATTGATGTATATATATTTTTATTTGGGATATTTATTTTCAAAGTATGATTGTGTTCTATTCTTAGTTCTGACCTTAAATTTCTTATAGATTTAATTAATTTAATCAAATATTCGATATTATTGCCTGGTGTCTTTGCATCTATGTTGTATGGATAAGAAGAATTAATTATAAATTTTTCCCCCTTATAATTATTTAATTTATCGGGTAATTTTTCGTTTAAGATTTGCCATAGTTGTTCAGTCATAAATGGAAGAAATGGGTGTAAAAGTTTAAGACTGGTTTGAAGTACATATATTAAATTTTTAATTGAATTATTACTTTCGTCTGATTTGTATAATTCAATATACCAATCACAAAATTCATTCCAAAAAAATTCATATAATTCTTTTTGTGCTTCACCAAAATTAAATTCTTCTAAACTAGTATTTATCTTTTCTGTTGTTATTTTTAATCTTTCAAGAATCCATAAATCATATTGTCCAAGCTTATCACTGTCTGAATATTTAGTAGGGATTTTTGAAATTGAAAATCTAGAAGCATTCCATATTTTATTTGCAAAATTTCTTGCCGATTCAATTTTCCTTTCATCAATTCTTTGATTATTCCCAGGAGTTACCCCAGTTGTGATGGCAAATCTTAAAGCATCAGCACCGTATTCATCTATTAGTTCTAATGGATTCATAACATTACCTTTAGATTTACTCATTTTTAATCCTGAAGGGTCTAAAATTAATCCATGTAAATAAATGTGACTGAAGGGNACTTTTCCCATATTTTCAATGCCAAGCATTATCATTCTCGCAACCCAGAAAAATAAAATATCATATCCGGTTTCCATTACTGTGGACGGATAAAACTTTTGCAAATCTTCTGTTTTATTTGGCCATCCTAGAGTAGAATGTGTCCACAACCCTGAGCTAAACCAAGTGTCTAGAACATCAGGGTCTTGGTAAATATCATCACATTCACATTTTTCACATTTGGTAGGAGTTTTCACACTTACAGATATATAATCACATTTGTTACAAAACCATGCTGGTATACGATGCCCCCACCATAATTGCCTACTAATGCACCAGTCAACAATATTTTCCATCCAATCAAAATATGTTTTATTAAATCTTTTGGGGATTATTATGATTTCTTCATCTTTTATTGCTTTAATAGCTTTTTCAGCAAGAGGTTTTACTTTTACAAACCATTGCATTGATATATAAGGTTCCACTTTATTATCACATCTTTCACAGTGACTAACATTGTTGTCATAATCATCTATTTTTTCAATATGATTTTTTTCGTCAAGATCTTTAATGATTTCAGATCTTATNTCTTCAATTTTAAGNCCTTTATATTTTNTGGCATTNTNATTTCCTTTNCCNTCTTTGTCAAANACATTNATTACTTCTAAATTATGATTTNTACCAATGTCAAAATCTGNATGATCATGAGCNGGNGTNACTTTTAGAGCACCTGTNCCAAAATCCATTTCAACAGANNTNTCTCCAATTATTTNNACTTCTCTNTTNACGATNGGTATTNTAATNNTTNCACCGATATATTTTTTAAATCTNNTATCATNNGGATTAACTGCAACAGCAGTATCCCCAAGTAAAGTCTCTGGCCTGGTTGTTGCAATAGTTAANTAATTATNTTGAGAATTTTTAAAGNAATATTTGAGATAATATAGTTTNGATTTTTCNGGNTTGTATTTTACTTCTAGATCNGAAAGAACNGTCGAACATCTGCTACACCAATTTGTGATTCTTTCTCCTCTATATATTAGATTTTTTTTATAAAGATTTANAAAAGTNGTTTTTACTGCCANTTGAGGANTTTCATCTAATGTGAACNTTTTTTTTGACCANTCACATGATGCTCCCATTTTTTGCATTTGATTGTATATTCGATCACCATAATCATCTACCCAATCCCATACTTTNNTAATGAANTTATCTCTTCCTAATTCGTGTCGATTTANACCNTCTTTNGCTATTTCTTTTTCTACAACAACTTGNGTTGCTATCCCNGCATGATCACTTCCAGGTAGATAAAGNGANGGATGACCTTTCATTCGTCTTCCATCTGATCATTAAATCNTCAATTGCAATAGTAAGAGCATGTCCCATATGNAATTCNCCNGTTACATTTGGNGGTGGCATAATTATTGTNAAAGGNTCGANANCAGATTNGNTNGTNGATGGNGAAAAAGCATTGNTTTCCATCCATAGANTATATATTTTATCTTCAGTTTTTGAAGGNTTATAAGAGTTATCCATTGTTAATTATTGANTATCAAAAATTTATTATATTAACAATTAAGGAATATTACTAATTAAAAAAAGTCTTATTTNTCAAATAATTTATNTAGGAACAANGGATTTGATAAATAAATTNGTTTGNTTTATAATATCTGAGCAGTTTTTTTGATAGACTGTTTTCTCAAATTTATTTTTAGAAATTTTTTTTGTGAAAATANAAAAGTNAAAGGAGTAAAAATAATGGCAAGTAAAAATGTGAAATTTAAGCCTTTAAGNAACAGGGTTGTAATAGAACCAATGGAAGANAACGANCAAATGTCNGCAGGTGGTATNTATATNCCTGATACAGCTAAGGAAAAACCTCAAGAAGGNAAAGTNGTTGCNGTNGGCCCNGGNAAAATNGGGGACGATGGTAAAAGAATTCCTATGGAAGTATCTGTAGGAGATATAGTTGTATATTCTAAATATGCTGGTACTGANTANAAAGTAGGTACTNTAGANTATTTAGTAGTACGAGATGAAGATATATTATTTACAAAATAAATNGTTAANTAAGTAGGTGAAAAAATGTCAGCTAAAAAAATAACATATAGNGAAGAAGCTAGAGGNTCNATGAAAGTNGGGATAGACAAACTAGCAAACACNGTAAAAGTTACATTAGGCCCACGTGGTAGAAATGTAGTATTAGATAAAAAGTTTGGACCTCCNCAGGTATGTAGTGACGGAGTTACTATTGCTAAGGAAATTGAACTNGAAGATGANTTTGAAAATATGGGAGCTCAGTTANTAAAAGANGCAGCTAGTAAAACTAACGATGTTGCTGGNGACGGNACTACCACTGCAACTGTTTTNGCACAAGCTATAATTTCTGAAGGTTTCAAGAACATTGCTGCAGGAGCAAANCCTATGGCTCTGAAANGAGGTATTGANAAAGCTGTTGAAACTTTAAGNGANTCAATAGGAAAAATGTCNATAACNGTAGAAGGTAGAACACAAATAGCTCAAGTTGCTTCNNTGTCAGCACATGANGATGAAATGGGNAATTTNATTGCTGANGTTATGGAAAAAGTNGGTAAAGANGGAGTCATAACTGTAGANGAATCTAAAGGATTAAGTTACGAGCAAGAATTNGTAGAAGGAATGCAGATGGACAGAGGNTATATATCNCCTTANTTCATAACNAATCAAGATAGAATGGAGTCAGTTATTGAAGATCCACANATACTTATNACTGATAAAAANATATCAGCGGTTAANGATATATTACCGGCATTAGAAAAAATATTACAAATCACAAAAAANGTTGTACTCATTGCTGAAGATATAGATGGAGAAGCACTTGCAACTNTAGTTGTAAANAGACTAAGAGGNACTTTGCAAATTTTAGGTGTTAAGGCNCCNGGGTTTGGAGACAGAAGAAAAGCAATGNTAGAAGATATAGCTATNTTAACNGGTGGAACAGTAATTAGTGAGGAAGTNGGCAGNAAATTAGATTCTGTNACTCCAGAAGATTTTGGNNGAGCTAGAAGAGTTGTATCAACAAAAGAAGAAACAACNATAGTAGATGGCTCAGGAGAAGAAGGCGCAATTAGTGCTAGAGTAACNCAAATAAAAGCACAAATNGANGAAACNACATCTGATTTNGACAGAGAAAAATTACAAGAAAGATTAGCTAAATTATCAGGNGGTGTAGCCATAATTAAAGTTGGNGCAGCNACNGAAATTGAGNTAAAAGAGAAAAAGAACAGAGTAGAGGATGCTCTNTCAGCTACTAGAGCTGCTGTNGAAGAAGGAATTGTTCCTGGTGGNGGNTTGTCNCTANTAAGAGCAAGACAAGATCTTNCAAAATTAAAACTTGANGGNGAAGAGTCTACAGGTGTTTCAGTATTAGCAAAAGCTCTTGAAGAACCAATAAAGATCATTGCAGAAAATACAGGTGTTTCTGGTGAAGTTATTTTAGAAGCTTCATTAAAAACAAAAGGAAATACTGGTTATGATGCAGAGTCAGGCGATTACGTTGACCTTATAGAGAGAGGTATAATGGATCCTGCAAAAGTTACAAGAGCTGCAATTGAGAATTCTGCAAGTGTTGGAGCAATGGTTCTTACCACAGAAGCTTTAATTACAGACATAAAAGAAGACACTCCTCCAATGCCTCCTATGGGTGGCGGTATGCCTGATATGGGGATGTAATTCTAATTGTTACTTAAATAAAAAAAGAGGCTCTAAATGAGCCTCTTTTTTTTGTATAAATTAATTCTCAATTTGTGTAATATTTCTATTGAATAAATTTATTTTAGATTCAATATTATGAACGATTTTACACATTTACATGTACATTCTGAATATAGCATTTTTGACGGGGTCAGTCGAATAAAAGATTTAGTTCAAACAGCAAAATCTTTTGGAATGAATGCTATTGCAGTTACTGATCATGGAAATATGTACGGTGCAATTGACTTGTATACTGAATGTATTTCGCAGGGGATAAAGCCTATCATGGGATCTGAGATGTACGTAGCTATTAAAGATCATAAAATAAAAGATCAAACTGAAAGAAGTCCATACCATATGACAATTTTAGCTAAAAATAACATTGGGTATTCTAATTTAGTAAAATTACTAACAATAGCAAATACGGAAGGTAATTATTATAGACCTAGAATTGACAAAGAATTACTTATTAAATATAAAGAAGGATTGATAATACTTTCCGGGTGCCCTAGTGGAGAAATACCTAGATTGATAACTAACGAAGGCTATGACCAAGCAAAATCAATGGCTATATGGTATTCACAGAATTTTGAAAATTATTATTTAGAGATAATGAGGCATGAAAATGTTGATAATTTAACTGAAATCAATCAAAGTCTTATAAAAATATCTAGGGAAACTGGAATTCCATTGGTTGCAACCAATGATTCCCATTACACACATAAAACAGATTATGTCACTCAAGATGTATGCCTATGTATACAAACAAATAGCATGATAAATGATTCAAGTAGATTGAGATTTGAAGATAATTCGTACTATTTGAAATCCTCGGAAGAAATGCAGGAATTATTTTCTGATATTCCAGACGCTTTAACAAATACAGTTAAAATTAGCGAAATGTGCGATGTTTCTTTAGATTTAGATTCTACAAAAATACCTGAATTTAAAATAGAAGACGGATCTGATCCATGGTCTTATTTACAAAAACTATGTGCCGAAGGTTTTTTGAAATTATTTACTAATCCCTCTGATCAATATAAAGAAAGGATGAGATATGAATTAGATGTTATAAAGCAAACAAATTATGCTGATTATTTTTTGGTTGTATGGGATATTGCAAAATATTCAAGAGATAATAATATTTTATTTAACGTGCGTGGAAGTGCGGCTGCAAGTTTAGTCTTATATTGTCTAGGTGTAACATTGATTGACCCACTTGAGCACAGCCTGGTATTTGAAAGATTTTTGAATCTAGAAAGAAAAGAAATGCCTGATGTAGATTTGGATTTCCAAGATAATAAACGAGAAAATGTATTACAGTATGTTGTGGAAAAATATGGAATTGAGCATGTTGCACAAATTATAACTTTTGGAACTTATGGAGCTAGAGGTTCAATAAGAGATGTTGGAAGAGTTAGTGGAATGGAATATTCTGAATTGGATCCTATAGCAAAAGCGGTTCCATTTGGCCCAAATATTAATTTAGAAACTGCAATGCAGTCTGAATCAATGAAACCTTTTTTAACAAAATATAAAAATATTTTAGATATTTCCCGATCTATTGAAGGTCTTGTTAGGCATAGTAGTACACACGCAGCAGCGGTAGTAATATCAGAGATGCCGTTAAATGAATTTATTCCATTACAAACATCTTCCAAATCAAATAGCTCTGATATGCTAATGACACAATATGCAATGGACCCTGTTGCAAAACTAGGCCTTTTAAAGATGGATTTTCTTGGATTGAGTAATCTTACAATGATTGCTGAATGTTTTGATCTAATTAAAAAAACAAGGGGATTAGAATTAACAATCGATAATATTAACTTAGAAGATGAAAAAACTTTTCAATTATTGTCAGATGGAAAAACTTTAGGAGTTTTTCAATTAGAAGGCGATGGAATGACAAGATATATAAAGCAACTTAAGCCTACAAGTATTCATGATGTTTCAGCGATGATAGCCTTGTATAGACCAGGTCCAATGGAGCAAATACCAAAATTTATTGAAGGAAAGCATGGAAAAATTCCAACTTATATTCACGAAATATTAGAAAAAAATTTAGAAGAAACATATGGAGTTATCGTTTACCAAGATCAAGTATTATATATATTTAGGCAAATGGCGGGGTACACTTTGGGTGAAGCAGATATTGTTAGAAAATCTATGGGGAAAAAGATTTCTGAAATCATGTTAGCCGAAAAAAATAAATTTATTTCAAGATGCGTATCAAATGGATATGAAGAAAACTTAGCATCAGAAGTATTTAATTTAATTGAACCTTTTGCTGGTTATGCATTTAATAAAGCGCATAGTGTAAGTTATGCGTTGGTATCATATATAACAGCATATTTAAAAGCGAATTTTTTGGAAGAATTTTTAACAACATCCATGAATTTGAGAATTAATGACGGCGAGGCAATAAACAAATTTGTACAGGAAGCAAAATTAAATGATATTACTGTTAACCCTCCAAGCATAAATAATAGTTACACTAAATTTTCTCTTTTAGGAGTAAATGGTACTAAAAATATTACATTTGGATTTAATGCAGTTAAAAATGTTGGTAAAAATGCCTCGGAAAATATAATTCAGACTAGAAAATCTATTGATAAATTCAAATCTATTGAAGACATATTTGAGAATATTGATACATCTATTGCAAACACTAAAACAATAGAATCTTTGGTTAAAGTCGGTGCCTTTGATGAATTTGGAGATAGGTCAGCCATACTTGATAAGTTAGAAGATTTGATATCAGTTTCAGCAACCATGATGAATGCGAAGAAAAATAATCAAACTACTATGTTTGAATATTTACCAGACGACCAAAAAATCACTGCCGAGATCACTCTTAACCAAAATATCAATACAAATCCAATTGAGAAACAAAATTGGGAAAAAGAATTATTAGGAGTTAAACTTAGCACCAATCTAGAAAATGAAAAAATGATAATGCAAGCAGGTGATTCGTATATAACATCCTATGATCAGATAAATAATATGACATCTAATATGAATAAAGGTATAAAAATTTTAGGGCAACCTATTTCTATAGAAAGATTGTCATATATTGATAAAAGAACAAATAATGAAAAATTTTATTTCAAATCTAAAGTTGATCTTTTAGATTCTGAATTAGAGGCAGTTTGTTTTAACCAAAATTTTAATAATACAAATTTATGGGATGATCACAAACTTCTTGTACTAGATGCTTATGCAAGAAATAGAAATAATCAACTTTCAATATATTTTAATGACGCTCAAATGTTCCAACCTGAATTAAATAATAATAAGTCCGATGACCACACTTCTTTAGTTATTGAAATTTTTGAACTTATCAATGATGATTTGAATTTTCAAAATTTGATTACATATCTTAAAAATTCTAAAGGAAATATCCCTGTATATATAAAGATGGGCAACAAAGTGGTTGAATACAACGATATTAGAGTGGATATGAACGTGAAGGAAATTATTGAAATTAATTTGAAAGGGTTTTGTTCTGTTAAAATTGAAAATCCCAGCATTTTCAAAATAACAGATTAGAAATATATGCAAAAAAATAATACTAAATTGTTAGAAAAGATGGATTTATTTGGATTGAAAATGGATTCAGTATTTTTAGATTTAATAAATAAGTATTATGAATTCTTAAATTTGGAAAATCAGAAATATAATTTAACATCTATAGATGGTTATCAAAATTATATTGATTTTCATATCTTAGATTCACTTTCAGTATTTATGCCAATTAATTATTTTGATATTGAATATGGGAGTATAGCTGATCTTGGTACAGGTGCAGGGTTTCCTGGATTGCCTATCAAGATTGCAAAAAAACAAATTTCATTATCACTTATTGATTCAACAAATAAAAAAATAAAATTTTTAACACAATTAGTTGATTTGTTAGAGCTTCAAAATGTTCAAGTTATAAATTCAAGAATTGAAAATTTAGTGGATTTGAATGACCAAAGAGGCAATCATGATTTGATTTTATCAAGAGCAGTGGGTAAATTGTCAACATTGATTGAAATATCCCTTCCATTGTTAAAAAAAGATGGACATTGTATTTTTCATAAATCAAATTTATCTGAAAGTGAATACGATTCAATGATTAAGACAATAAAATTTTTCAATGCACAATTAATTGAGATATACAAAATACCTTTTGACTTGACAAATCGTGAAAGGGTTTTAGTTATAGTAAAAAAAATTAATGATATCGATAATAAATATCCAAGATCCAATAACAAGCCATTTAGAAAGCCATTGTTTTAATGGCAAAATTAAATTTTATAATTATAATTACTATATGAAATTTCAATAGGTGAGGTATGGCTATTTTAAATAAAAAAAGCAGAGTTGTAACACAAGGTGATGACAGAGCTGCTGCAAGATCTATGTTACGTGCAACAGGATTGACAGATGAAGATATGAATAAACCTTTCATTGGCATTGCAAACCTTGCTTCAGATGTGACTCCATGTAATGTTCATTTAGACAGAATTGCACAAAAAACTAAAACGGGCGTAAGAAAATCCGGAATGGTTCCCATGATGTTTGGAACTATAACAATAAGTGATGGAATTTCTATGGGAACGGAAGGAATGAAAGCTTCTCTTGTTACAAGAGAAATAATTGCAGATTCTATAGAAGCTGTGGTTTTTGGTGAAAGTTTAGACGGATTATTAGCTGTTGGTGCGTGCGATAAAAACATGCCTGGAATTATGATGGCTATGGGAAGATTGAATGTACCTTCTATCTTTGTTTATGGAGGAGCAATTTTACCCGGCAATCATAATGGAGAAGATATTAATGTTCAGGATATGTTTGAAGCAGTTGGTAAATATTCCAGAGGTGACATGACTTTAAAAGAATTAATAGAGATGGAAAAAGTTGCTTGCCCTGGAGAAGGTGCATGTTCAGGAATGTTTACAGCTAATACAATGGCATCAGCTATAGAAGCTATGGGAATGGCTATACCTGGGGCGTCATCTATACCTGCAGTTGATCCCAGAAATGAAGAAGTAGCACTTAAATCTGGAGAGTTTTTGTTAGATTTGTTAAAAAATGATATAAAACCCCGAGACATTATGACAAAAAATGCTTTTGAAAATGCTATAACAGCTGTTTTAGCTATGGGCGGATCAACTAATGCAGTTTTACATTTATTAGCAATGGCGCATGAATCTGAGGTTGATTTAGATATTGAAGATTTTAATAGATTAAGTGATAAGACTCCTTATATAACTGATCTTAGGCCAGGTGGGAAATATGTTATGAGTGATGTTGATAAATCCGGAGGAGTGCCAGTTATTCTGAAAGAATTACTTGATGCCGGGTTACTTCATGGTGATGAATTGACAATAACCGGTAAAACTATGGCCGAAAATTTATCTGAGGTAACCACTAAGCCAGATAGTAAAGTTATTTATCCTCATACATCTCCAAGAAGTGATACTGGCGGTCTAATTATACTTAAAGGTAATCTAGCTCCAGAAGGCGCTGTATTTAAGGTTGCAGGGACAAAACATGTAGAACATAAAGGACCAGCAAAAGTATACAATGGAGAAAGAGAAGCATTTAATGCAATCACTTCAGGTGAAGTTGTCGATGGAGATGTTGTTATCATTAGATATGAAGGCCCTAAAGGCGGACCTGGTATGCAGGAAATGTTAGCAGTTACTGGTGCTATAATGGGCGCAGGATTAGGAGATTCCACTATGCTAATAACAGATGGTAGATTTTCGGGAGCTACAAGAGGGCCTAGTATTGGACATGTTGCCCCTGAAGCAGCTGTTGGAGGGACAATTGCTTTTGTTGAAAATGGCGACATAATAAGTATGGATGCTAGTACTAAACAGTTAATATTACATATTTCTGATGAAGAGTTAAAAAAGCGTAAATCAATTTGGAAAACTCCCCCTGTAAATGCTAAAAATGCTTTCTTACGAAAGTATGCAAAATTAGTTTCATCTGCTAGCATAGGTGCTGTAACATCAGCAGAATAATAATTAAAGGGATAGATATGAACGAAAATAATATAAGTCGAAGATCTTTTATAAAAACTTTTTTGTTAGGAGGATTTGGATTGGTTGTTTCAATATTTGGATTCAAATCAAAAAAAGACAATATAAAAAATCTTAACGATAATCTACCAAAAGATTCTATATTCAGATCAAGAGATCAAATTTAGTAAATAAAGGGGATATTATGAGAGAATTAGAAGGGAAAGTAGCTATAGTTACAGGAGCAGGCAGGTTAAGAGGAATTGGAAGAGCTGCAGCTGTTTCTTTGGCAAGATTAGGGGCAAATGTTGTAGTTACAGGAACAGGAAGAGATCCTTCAAATTATCCTGAAGACGAGAAAGAAATTGGTTGGAAAGATATTCATAGTACTGCAGAACAAATAGAATTAGAAGGTTCTAAAGCTTTGCCTTTAGTTTCAAACGTAACTTCATCACAAGCAGTGAAAGAAATGATTAATGCAACATTAGATGAATTTGGACGTATTGATATATTAGTGAATAATGCTGCGTATGCTAGAGCTGAGGATCGAGTTCCAATAATTGATTTGCCAGAAGATGTTTTTAAAAAAGTAAATGATATTAAAGTATTAGGGAGTTATCTTTGTGCAAAAGCTGTTTCAAAAGTTTTGATAGAGCAAGGTCAGGGAGGAAAAATTGTTAACCTTTCTTCAACTGCAGGAAAAAGTGGAACCGCAAATACTTTGGCATATAACGCAGCTAATTTTGCTATAGTTGGAATGACACAATCCATGGCAAGAGAATTGGGTCAATATAACATAAATGTGAACTGCGTTTGTCCTGGATATACAGAAACTTCTAGAATGGATGGATTAGACATGGAAGAAGCTGCGAAAAATACCGCTATCGGAAGAGTAGGTACAGACGACGAAGTCGGAGATTTGATTGCACATCTTTGTACTAAAGTTACATCATGGATAACAGGTCAGTCAATTAATATTAATGGCGGAACAGTTATAGAGCATTAAAACTGCCCGACCAGGATTCGAACCTGGATCTGAGGATTCAAAGTCCTTCGTGCTACCATTACACCATCGGGCATCGTTCCCTCAGTATATCAA
>PAZO01000011.1 GCA_002715665.1 Chloroflexota bacterium
ATTATTAAATTTAAATTGTTTTAATAATTCTTCCATATGCTTATTGCCTAATAACGATTGTTGATGACAATGAGGTTGTATAAGTATTTTATTATATTTAGGTTGTTTGAAATCAAATTTTTCCCATATTTTATTTTCAGTCAGGAATTCATCAATAATAAATGTTTTAGATTTAATAATTTTAGCCTTTTCAATATATTCCTCATCTACTAAGTCTAAAAAATCACTCTTAAAGCCTAAAATACAACTAGGCTCAACACCTATAATGTCAATGTCTTCTTTTGCATATTTATACAGAATATCTATGTTAAATTTAATACTCTTTTTAGCTTTATCTATTTGACCAGAAGATAACATTGGTCGTCCGCAACATCCTGTTTCTTGAGGAACGATTACATTGTATCCAGATTTTTTTAGAATTTGATAAATTGCTAAACCTACTTCTGGGCTTTGGTAATTATTGAAAGTATCAGGAAACAATAAAACCGTTTTATTAGACTTTGTAAAATCAAATTTTTTAGATAATGACACAAGGCTTTTTTTTGCAAATTTTGGTAAATCTCTTCTTGAGTCAATTCCAAAAAATAATTCTAAAATTTTCTTAAAAATAAATGATTTAGATATAAAATTAGTTATTGCTGATGTTCTACATCCGATTTTACTCAATGTATTAATATTTCCTATTATTTTTTGAGCTATAGGAAGTTTATTTCTTTTGTAAAATTGATACATATATTCATATTTAAGCTTAGCCATGTCAACATTAGATGGGCATTCAGATTTACATGCTTTGCATTCAAGGCATAAATCTAAAATTTTAAATAATTCTTTATCTTTCCAACTATTTTCAGATAATTGTCCTGACATCAAACCTCTTAGTGCATTCGCACGTCCCCTTGTTGACAACTCTTCATCTCTGGTAACCATATATGAAGGACACATTACTCCGGATGTAACTTTTCTACATGCAGCTTGTCCGTTACACATTTCTATTGCTGAAGCAAAGCCAAGCTCTTTATCAAAATTAAATCCTGTTTTTATTTTTTTTGTTTTATATTCAGGATTAATTCGCAAATTTTCATCAATTTCTTGAGCATCAACTATCTTGCCTGGATTCATTAATTTGTTAGGATCAAAGCTATATTTAAGTTCTTTAAAAGCTTTATATATTTTCTCTCCAAACATCTTTTTATTCCAGTAACTTCGTACCAGTCCGTCACCATGTTCTCCGCTAATAGAACCTCCAAATTTAATAACCAAATCAGTAATTTCTTTCGAAATCGATTTCATTTTGGCAACTTCTGATTTATCCTTTAAATTTATCAAAGGTCTAATATGCAAACACCCAACACTTGCATGACCATAATATCCTGCTTCAGTATCATGATCTCTGACAATTTGATCAAATTCTCTTACGAATTCTGGTAAAACTTTTGGATCTACAGCAGTGTCCTCAACAAAAGGAATCGCCTTATAATCCCCGGGTGCACTCATCATCAACCCAAGTCCTGCTTTTCTTATATTCCAAACTTTTTGTTGATCAGAATTACTAAGTAATAATTTAGTTGAATATCCATATTTTTGTTTATCCATTTGTATTTTTAATTTTTCAAGCTTATCTTGAAGTTCATTTTGACTATCAGCTATCATTTCTACAGCCAAAACAGATTCAGGATCACCTTCCACAAATGTCATCATTCTTGAATATTCAAGATTGTTTTTTGCTTGTCTTAAAATCATGCTACCTATATGCTCAATAGCAGAAGGATTATGTTCTAATATAGAAACAGTTGCTTCCATAGAAGATATTAAATCGTCAAAATGAATTAAAGCCAACCCAACAAATTTAGGTTTGTCATGAACTTTAACTTTTGCTTTGGAAAAAGTTACTAATGTTCCTTCTGATCCAACTACAAATTGAGCCGTATTAAAATTGTCTATATTTACAAGTTCATCAAGGTTATATCCAGAAACTCGTCTTTGTATTGATGGATATTTACTTATTATTTCAGGGATATAATTTTTTCTTATCGAATTAAGTGTATTTAATATATTNCCTTCAAGTCCTTCAAGTTGTTGGTCAAAATAAGACGCTCCTCTTGGTCCTAATTTTAAATTATTCCCACCTGCAGTATATGCATTAAGTTCTATTACATTATCTATAGTCTTTCCATAAAGCAATGAGTGAGCTCCGCACGAATTATTTCCTATTGCTCCACCTATATTTCCTCTGTTACTTGTACTAGGATCAGGTCCAAAAATTTTATTCTCAGGAGCCATATATCGATTTAATTCATCTAAAATTATACCTGGTTGCACTTCAACCCAATTTTCTTCAGGGTTATAATCTAAAACTTTATTCATAAACATAGAAAAGTCTATAATTATTCCATCACCTACTGTTGCTCCGGCAAGACTAGTTCCACCACCTCTTGGTGTAATCGGAATATTATTTTGAAGTGAATATTCCATGATAATCTGTAAATCATCGTCAGTTTTTGGAAAAGCCACAGCTTTTGGNACTATTTGATATATACTAGCATCAGTACTATATATCATTCGTGTTTTTTCATCTGTCCTTACTTCACCAGATAATTTCTTNCTTAATCTAGANTGAATATCATTTTCAAATGTNTGGTTTTTNGTNATNNAATTAATTTTTNAAACTCCTGATATTATTTACAAATTTTTCTATTTTTAATTTGTCTTTAACATTATTAGTTTCAACCCCTGAAGAAACATCTACTGCCCATGGNTNAATTGATTCTATTATGTTTATAATATTATCAGAATTCAATCCTCCTGAAAGAAATACNTCATATTTATTNACAATTTTTTCTGCATNAGATAAATTNATCAATTNACCTGATCCTCCATAATANCCTTTTTTNNATGTATCNAANCTNACTTGNCCGTTTAANNCTNTTATAGAATCAATCTGATCACAAATCTTTTTNAAATTNATATTTGTTCCAATTTTAATTTGTTTAATAAAAGGNATCCCTAATCTAGATAAATANTCTAAATTCTCATTACCACATAANTGAACATAGTTTANAGAATAACGATTAAATATATCTANNACNTAATTTTCTGGTTGATCTGCAAANAATCCAACTAGCTTAGGNGNNTTGTTAAGNTTATGNATATTATTTGNAATTTCTTCNGCTTCAATTTCANTAATCTTNCGNCTAACATTTTCAACAAAAATCATGCCTGCATAATCAACNNCTAATGAAGAAATNAACTCTACATCTTCTCTNNGTTTAAGNCCACATATTTTAATTTTAGTCATAATNTCTTAATTCTTNAATTTTTTCNTATGGATNANNNGAAGTAATAATAGATTCTCCAATNAATACAGCATTACACCCANATTGATATAACTTAGACATATCATCNCTNGTATAAATACCNCTTTCGCTAATTTTNATTACAGAAACAGGNATTTTATTTATCATGTTTAAAGTTGTATTTANATCAACNTTAAANGTANTTAAATCTCGATTNTTGATACCTATAATTTNGGGATCAATTTTTAATACTTGATCCAATTCTAATTCGTTNTGAACTTCNATTATNACATCTAAATCAAGANTNTAAGCTATTTCTNAANATANCTTAAGTTGNTNNATATTTANAATACTNGCAATTAACAATATTGCATCTGCATTTATNAGNTTTGATTCATATATTTGATATTCATCAACAATAAAATCTTTTCTCAATATTGGCGTGGAATTATANTTTGNAAATGATTTTATTCTAGGAATATTGTTCTTCNTNCCATTAAANTAATTNTTNTCNGTAACAATTGATATAGCATCAACATTTGCATTCAAGTAATCATTNGCCAATTTATNAAAATTATTTTNAGTCATTAATTTACCTTTNCTTGGGGANGTGTCNTTAATTTCAGATATAATTCCNAAATAATCATTAGATAATGCATCATACAAACTAATNGANTCAGNNTCNAANGATATNTTNTCTTTTANAATTTCAATAGGTAAAGAANCTTTTCTTTCTTGAAGATCAATTTTTAATTGCTTAACTATTTTTTCTAAAATGTTCATTTTCAATTATTTTCAGATAAATTTTCAATTAATTTCGCAGCATTACCATTTGTAATATTATGCTGGGCAACTTCAATTCCAGATTTTATGTCTTCAGAATTGCCTGATATATATATACCCAACCCGGCATTTAGCGAAACAGAACCAATCAATTCATTATTTTTATTATTAAATAAGTCTAAAATTTTATTTGCACTTTCTTGTGGAGATTTTACTTGTAAATTTTGTATGTCAGTTTGTTTCAATCCAAATTGATCAGGATTAATTATATATTCTTTGAGTGACGCAGTGGACGCAGCAAGATTTGTGAATTGATGGTTATTCTCGCTTATTTCAGGGTTGGGTCTTATTTCCCAAACATACGTATCTCCAAAAATACTTGCTTCATCTAGACCTTCTTTCCCATGAACTACTAAAGCTGTTTTATTTAAGATTCTTAAAGCATTTGAAATCTTATTTCCAGTGTTGATGTCAGATACCCCAATTACTAAATATTTTGAATTAGCAGGATTTGTTAAAGGTCCTAAATTATTAAATATTGTTTTAAATGCTAATTCTTTTCTTGTTGGCATTGCATATTTCATTGAGGGGTGGAATTTTTGTGCAAACAAAAATGTAAAATTAAATTTATTCAACATATTAATAGATTTTTCTACATCTAAATCTATATCTATATTAAGTGCTTCTAATACATCGGCACTCCCACTATTTCCCGAAGCAGCTCTATTTCCATGTTTAGCAATTTTTATACCTGATGATGCAGCAACCAAAGCAGAAGTAGTAGAAATATTAAAAGTATATTGCTTATCTCCTCCTGTTCCAACTATGTCTAAGCAATCATAATCTGTTTTAATACGTAATGAATTTTCTTGCATAGACTTAGCCATTCCAGCTATTTCGTCTTCTGATTCTCCCTTTAATGCCAAAGATGTCAAAATTGAAGCAAGTTTGATTTCAGAAATTTGCCCACTCATAATTTCATTCATTAATCTATATGATTCATCAAAAGTTAAATTTTCTTTTTTTAATAACTTTGATACGATCTCGTTTAATTCTTGCATGTTAAATACTTAAAAAATTAGTTAATATTTTTTCACCATATTCGGTAGCGATAGATTCAGGGTGAAACTGAATTCCAAAAAGTGGTAGTTTTTTATGTGAAATTCCCATGATTAGATTATCCGAGGTCCATGCTATTTTATTAAAATCAGAGTTTAAAGATTCATCTTTTATAATCAAAGAATGATAACGCATTGCATTAAATGGATTTGGCAATCCTTTAAATAAAATATGATTATCATGTTCAATCAACGATGTTTTACCATGATAGATTGAAGGAGCTTTTTCAATTATGGATCCATGCGCATATCCTATTATTTGATGGCCAAGACATATCCCCAAAATTGGGATTTTGGAACCTAATTCACCTACTACNTCNTTACATACACCAGAGTTTTTTGGATGAGATGGTCCCGGAGAGATAATTATTTTATCAGGGTTTATCTCATTAATTCTTGATACTGAAATCTCGTCGTTTCTGAATACTAAAGTATCTTTGTTTTGCTCAGCTACTATCTGATAGATGTTGTAGGTAAAGCTATCGTAATTATCAATAATCATTATCTTCATATGTGAGTAAACTCCTGCCCTTCAGCTATTTCTATGGCATGTATAACTGCTTTTGCTTTGTGCAAATGTTCTTCAAATTCTAATTCGGGAATACTATCATATACTATTCCTCCTCCAGATTGGACTGATGCAACACCATCTTTTAATAAAAGAGTTCTCAGTGTTATACAAACTTCGATATTTCCAAAAAAATCAAATAAACCTAAAGCTCCTGCATATGGGCCTCGTTTGTCTTTTTCTAGTTGAGATATTATTTCCATAGCTCTTATTTTAGGTGCTCCTGAAACAGTTCCTGCAGGAAAACAAGATTTAAACACTTCCAAAGAAGTGATATTTGGATTTTTTTTACCAGTTACATGGGAAACCATATGCATTACATGGGAAAATTTCTTTACATCCATATACTCGGTAACTTTAACTGAACCAGGGACACTAACTCTACCTACATCATTTCTAGCAAGATCAACTAGCATAATATGTTCAGCTTTTTCTTTTGGATCTTTCAAAAATTCATCAATAATTTTTTGATCTTCTTGGTCATTTAATCCTCTTGGTCGAGTTCCTGCAATAGGGACNGAATTTATATTATCGCCCTCCACTTGAACTAATAATTCAGGAGAAGCACCAACAACAAAATGATCATCAAGATCCATATAATACATAAAAGGGGACGGATTTATTGATCTTAAAGCTCTATATATCATAAAAGGGTGAGCAGATGTTTTCTTAGATATTCTTCTTGAAAATACAGCCTGGATTATCTCCCCTTCCTCAATTTGACTTTTTATTGTTTTAACATTTTCAATAAAATCTTCTTTCGAAATATTTTCTTCAACCACAGAGTTTTGAATGTTTTCATACTCTCGATATACATTTGATGTTTTGTTTTGTAATCTGTTTTGGATTGAATCTATTTTACTCATAGTTTCATCATAAATTTCTTTACTTGGACCTTTAGAACAATCTGCATATGAAACAATAAATAATCTATGTTTCAAATGATCGTATACCATGAAATCTGTTACAAACAAAAAACATGATTCTGGTAAATCCAAGCCTTTTTTAGTAGGTAGGTTAATTTCATCAAAGTATTTAACTGCGTCATAAGAAATATAGCCTACTAATCCTCCAAAAAATCTTTCTAACCATTCAGGTTTAACTATGTCGATCTTGGTCAGATCAGATATCATATCAATAGGATTTTGATCATTAGAAACAATTTTATTATAACCACCTAATCCAATAAAACTATATCTTCCTATAGATTCCCCTCCCTCTACACTTTCTAACAAAAAAGAATTTTTCCCATTAGAAACTTTCAAGAAAATTGAAACTGGAGTTTCCAAATCAACATATATCTCTCTTCCAAGAGCTATATAGCTCTTACCATCGTACTTGGAATCAAATGTTTCAAAATCAACTAAATTATTCATACTAGATAAATCCCATTTTATTTTTCATTTCTAATACTTTTGGTTCAGAAATTAATCTGGCATTTTCAGCCCCTATATCCAATAATCTATCTAACTCAGATTGATCACTTATATATTCATTATATTTTTCTCTAATAGGCTTAATAGTTTCTAATACAACTTCTGCTACTTTTTCTTTTAATATACCGTACCCACGAGCACCTTCAAAATCTTTTTCAACATCATCTGAAGATTTTCCTGTAATTACTTTATATATTCCTAAAAGATTATTTACACCCGCTTTCTCGGGATCATCTGAAAAAACTATATCATTTCCAGAGTCTGTAACAGCACGTTTAATAGACTTTACAATTTTACTATCATCATCCAAAAGTCCAACTACTCCGCCGTCATCTTCGTCAAAGCTTTTTGACATTTTTGAAGTTGGGTTACTAAGATTCATAACCCGTGCTCCAATCGTTGGTATTATCGGCTCAGGAAGTTTGAAAGTTTCTCCAAACAAATTATTAAATCTTTGAGCAATATCTCTAGCTAGTTCAACATGTTGTTTTTGGTCTTCTCCCACTGGTACCTCATCAGCATCGTAAAGAATAATATCNCCAGTTTGAAGTACAGGATAATCAAGAAGCGCAGCAGAAATACTATTTAATTTCTCTTTTTTATCTTTAAACTGGGTCATTCGTTCAAGCCAACCCATTGGAGTAACGCAATTGAGTAACCAACAAGCTTCAGCATGAGCTCTTACTTGGCTTTGTATAAATACTGTTGATTTTTCATGNGACAGTCCACAAGCAAACAACATTGCAGCCAAACTTCTTATGTTATCTCTTAATTCAACTGGATCTCTTAATATAGTATGTGCATGTAAATCAACTATACAATAAAAATTTTCTTTTTCCTTACCTTGGTTTTCAACCCATTGTTTTACGGCGCCCAAATAGTTACCTAAATGCATCTCGCCAGATGGTTGTATCCCGCTAAATACTCTTATTTTATTCATATTAATTTTCCCTAAAATAAAAAAAACCGTCCTCAAAGGGACGGTTAAACCGCGGTGCCACCCTAATTACTATAAAAATAGTCACTCATTTAATNTNTCAACTCACAGNCCCATTCAATAATATTATTTTAATTTGGATCACAGCTAGCATAAAGCTATCCAAAATTCTCTCTATAAAACAATTTAAATATTTACTATTCTGATCTTCGTTGATATTTATATTTACNCAAAAGTATAGTAGCCATAATTTTTTATGTCAATTATCATTGATATATTCATTTATTGAAAAANTTAAACTAAGTTCAAAGGCAAACAAATGGATATACTAAACGGATTAAAAGTTGTAGATTGTACACAAATATTAGCTGGCCCCTTTTGTACGATGATGCTTGGTGATATGGGAGCAGAAATTATNAAAGTAGAAAAACCTAATGGTGGTGATGATATAAGAAGATTTGGNCCACCATTTATTGAAGGCGAATCAGCTGCTTTTTTAATGATNAATCGTAATAAAAAAAGCATAGCACTTAATATGAAAGATCCGAAGGGATTAGAAATATTAAAAGATTTAATTAAAGATGCTGATGTTTTTATACAAAATTTCAGACCAGGTGCACTCGAAAAAATGGGCCTTGGATACGATGATGTAATAAATAATATAAATCCAAAAATAATTTATTGTAGTATATCTGGTTTTGGATCAAATGGGCCATATAAAAATAGACCTGGCTTTGATTTGATTGCTCAGGGAATGTCAGGGCTAATGAGTCTAACAGGCACTCCAAATGGAGATCCCGTAAAAATTGGTGTCCCCATTTGTGATTTGAATGCCGGAGTTTATGCTGCTCTTGGAATATTAGGTGCATATATAAAAAGACTTAAAACAAATAAAGGCCAATTTGTAGAAACCTCGTTACTAGAATCGGGTTTGTCTTATACTATATGGGAATCAGGTATATATTTTGCAACAAAAGAAATTTCTTCCCAAAGTGGCACTGCGCATAGNTTATCAGCTCCCTACCAAGCTTTTCAAACCCTAGATGGATACATCAATATAGGTGCTGCAAATCAAGCTAATTGGGAAAAATTATGCAATGCACTTAGTAGAGAAGATCTTATAACAAACGATCAATTCATTGATAATGCTTCAAGGATGCAAAACCTAGATAGTCTAGTAGAAATTTTAAATATAGAATTTAAAAATAAATCTACATCAGATTGGGTAGAAATTTTAATTAACAGNGGTGTTCCNTGTGGCCCAATATTAAATATAGAAGAAATATTAAACCACGAGCAAATCAAAGAAAGAGAGATGATTATAAATATTGATCATACAAAGTTAGGGCAAATTCAAAATCTCAATTTCCCAATCAAATTTTCTGATTCAGAATCCAGGCCAAAATTACCACCTCCATTGTTGGGAGAACACAATAATGAAATTTTACAAAGCNTGGGTTATTCAGACAAAGAAATTGATAACTTTATAAATAAAAACATTATTACAAGTTAAAATCACGAAGCTCTTTCATAGTAAATTTTAAAATCTGAGCCATGGACACGGACTTTATTAATAAAGTTTAATTTCAAGTGATTCTTACCTAATACATTTTTTATATTTATTTTGTATTCTGTTGAATTTTTAATTTCCTGATATTGTTTAAGATATAATTTCAAAACATCTACACCAATCTTACCTTTAGAGGTGTTTATTAAGGCATCCTTAAATAACCGTTGAGCATTTGTAAGTGACTGCTTACGTTTCAATTCTATCTTTTTTAATATCTTAGGAAATTTTTTACCTATATTAACCTTTGGTGAAGACATCTCTTTATCAAATTTTAAAATAAACTTTTTCTCAAATGTTTCTGCTTCGACAGAATTAGAATTACAATTACCTGAATTCTGNTTTTTAGAACACCGGTAATATCTGTATCTACTTTTACTTAAATTATTGTTATTGATATATTTGATATTTTTAGTAACTCCAATCATTCTAGAATCACAAAAACCACAATGCAAAATACCTGATAAAAGGTAATTTTCAGGATTAATATTGGTGCGTACAGGACTTCTCATAAAGAGTTTTTGTTGAGCTGNGGTGTAAACGGTGTTTTCAATAATAAAAGAATGTGAATTAGGTATAGACACTCCAAACCTTTTAGAAGTCCCAATATAAACTGGATTTTTAATTAAATCATATACAGTGGAAATATTCCAAGAATTATTTTTTTTTGTTTTATATTTCTTTTGGTTTAAAATTGCTGTTATTTTTCTTATTCCCAAATTTTGATTAACATATAAATCAAAAATTTCTTTAACTACTAAGGATTCATTTGGGCATACAATTAAACAACCATTTTCATCTAATATATAACCATATGGTAATCTGCCCATCCATTTGCCATTCGCAAATTTTTGTTTCATTTTGTTTGACACAAAAGAAGACCATTGATCATTATTGCTATATATANATCGATTAACGGTATCTTGGTATGGGTCTGGATTTTCGTCATCTATGCAAAGAACTTTGCATTTATTATCTTCAAACCATATCAAATTATCTGTAATTTCTTCTATCGATCTGCCTAAATCTGAAGAGTTATTTATTATAACTAAATATCTATTTTGGTTTGATTTAATATCATCACGTAATTTTTCAAATTCACTATAAATAGATAATCTTGTCATATTATTATCAACAAAAGTATTAACTACTGTGTGACCATGTNTAGAACAATATTNATTTAATAAATTTTGATATTTCTTTTTTACATTTTTACTATTTTTTTCGGAATGTAAAAAATAACCTACGGTTTGCATCTGAAAAAGAATTATTTTTTTATTTAAAAAATAATTAGAACCTTTTGTATATAACAATTACAATTATTTCTAGGTATAATTTAATCTGAATATATATTATGAATTTACCAAAAACAGATAAAAATCTCTATCTTTTTAATACACTCACTAAAAAGATAGAAAAATTTATACCAATTGATGATAATGTCAAAATCTATACCTGTGGGCCAACGGTATATAGAGATGCTCACATAGGTAATATGAGAACCTATATTTTGGCAGACATTTTAAAAAAAACACTTCAACATATTGGATATCAAGTAACNCATGTAAAAAACATAACTGATGTTGGACACATGAGACAAGAAATGCTTGATGAAGGNGAAGACAAGATAATTGCAGCCGCTATAAAAGAAGGAAAATCCGCNTCTGATATTGCAAAAGANTATACAGAAAAATTTTTTATTGACGAAAATNCATTAAATATTANTAAAGCTGATTACCACCCTAAAGCTACNCAACATATTAGNGAAATGCTTTCAATGATAGACAGGTTAATCAATAGTAAAATGGCTTATATCAGTAATCAAAATGTATATTTTGAAATTAATAAATTTAGAGAATACGGGAAATTATCAGGAAATATNTCAAACTTATCAACATTAAATAATAATGAAGAATCAGATCCTAATAAAAGAAATCCAAATGATTTTGCAATTTGGAAATCAACAAATGAAAATAGAGAATTAATTTGGGAAAGTCAATTTGGAAAAGGCTTCCCTGGGTGGCATATTGAATGTTCAGCTATGGCACATAAATACCTAGGAGAACAATTTGATATCCACACTGGAGGTGTTGATAATATTTTCCCACATCATGAAGGAGAAATAGCTCAAAGTGAANNTACTTTTGGNAAAAAACATGTAAATTACTGGNTCCATGGNCAACANCTATTATCNGAAGGANTTAANATGTCAAAATCAAAGCAAAACGAATATTTGATTTCTGATATTTCNAAAAGATCAATTGATCCTTTGGCATTTCGATATTTGTGNTTGATGACNAGCTACAGAACAAAATTAAATTTCACNTTTTCCGCATTNAAANCTGCTCAAAANGGATTAAATAAATTAAGACANATNTATTGGATNAACAAANATTCAAATGATNCAATNAATATTGATAAAGTNAANATGTGGTCTGANCAAGCTGATANAGCATTGNTNAATAATCTNAACACATCNAAAGTATTATCAATTTTATGGCAATCNNCNAAATCAGATCTCAACAAATCTGAAATNTGTNATTTNTTTGAATATATTGACNATGTNCTAAGTCTTGATTTTAATAAATACTACTTAAANNAAAATAAATTTGAACTNCCAAACGATGAATATGAAGNANGNAAAAAAAATCGNATTTNAAAAAACTTTGATCAGTCAGATAAANTTAGANCAAANTCNATAAANTCAAANAATATTAAATACTATGATTTTAGTNATGGNGATTACAGNGTAAAAAAANTATCAAATTATGAAAAAACAAATTCAGAACATACNATNTCAGGATCTNCAGAATTAAAATCTAATCTTTNTNTCAAAGATGAATATGANATTTCTNTATGNCTNATATTNGACGAATATACAAATGATTTTGAAAGATGTATAAATTCAATTACTNATAATATTCCAAAAAGNTTTTCTTATGAAATACAAATTGCANTNAATGGAACNCNANCNGATAAGAAANAAATAATNNTAAATAAATATAAACANAAAAAAAATATATTTTTCACACATATAGANCCNATTTGTGGNGCNGGGTCAGTTAGAAATATAATGATTAAAAAATCACTTGGAAAATATATATTTTTNGTTGATACCAGNATNGAAATNAAAGNNGATATTTTCAAAGTTATNATAGATGATTTAAANAACATNAAAATNGGNTTGGTTGGCCCNTANGGNCTTAAAACTNACGANCTNCATCACTTCCATGAAATCTCTGAAAANAAAGANTTTGTTGACGCNATACAATTATATTTACTTGCNTTTAGAAGAGAAATAATNAGTAANNCAGGNATGTTTAGGGAAAATTTCAGATTTTATAGAAATTTGGACATTGATTTTTCNTTTCAAATAAAAAATGCAAATTTAAAATTNTTATCAAATCCTAANTTNAAAATNAAAAGACACNCNCANAGTATATGGGAAAATACACATCCTAAAACCCGNGACGAATTAAGTAAAGATAANTACAAAAGATTTTTACAAAAATGGAAAAATTATAAACATTTACTAAACNANNACAAATGAAGTTACTNNCCAACGCTAANATTTTCCCNTCNTTNAANTCGNAGTCAATTTTAATCGATAAAGGGAAGATNATATTNATTGGNGATAAAAATAAAATAAACTTNTCTNTAAANGATTTAGANATAATTGACTGTGAAAACAANAGTATACTTCCTGGNCTTATAGATGGTCATTGNCACCCTTTGGAAGTTGTATCAAATATGGNNAGNATNGANCTTTCAGAAATCAAATTTANNTCTNNAGATGATCTAAAAAAATATCTTAAAAATACTAATTNTAAAAATAAAAAAANACTTAAGTTTNATGGNTTTGANCATAGAAANATTAAAGNAANTTTANATTTAAAATTTTTTGATGAACTTAATTTAAATATTCCNTTAATTATNAAACATAGNACTGGTCATTTNATNTTTTTAAATTCNNTAGCTNTTAAAAATTTAAAAATCAATATCAATGATTACAAATTTCCTGTTGATTCACAAAAGATTCATCAAAAAANATCNNATCAAGAACANTCAAATTTCAAAGATAATGTCNAAAAATACAATAAGNTNTTAATNAANTATGGATACACAACAATTGTTGATGCAGGAGTAAATAATGATATNTCNAAATTTAATACGTATAAAAATTTAATAAANGAAAATNAANTAAATTTNAACATATGNTATATGTTGGGNAANNAAAANGTNGAACAATTNNAAGNNATAAAATCCAATGAAAAATTATANATTGGNCCTACAAAATTTATATTNCCTGAAGAAATAAGTATGANTGAAATTGAAANNATTTTNAAAAATCACATNNCTATAAGTAAAAATGATTTAGCTTTCCATGCAATTAGTTCTGATATNATTTTNAAAATTTTACATACNTTATNTGAAAANCTAAATAAATTTCTAGGTAGTAGATTGATAAGACTNGAACATGCTACTGAATTTNTNCCTAATACATTCAAAGNTTATAANGANAAAAANTTACANNTAATATTTAATCCNAATTTCATNTATGATCANGGTGATTTTTATATTNANAATCAAGANGATTTTGATATAGATTCAATTTTTAATTTAAATGACAGTTANAAATATNAATTTAATATTGGNGNNGGNACNGACTCNCCNTTTGGATCAATTNATCCAATAAATATNATTANTTCATCAATAAATAGAACTACAAAAANTAAGAATATAATTGGNAATAAAAANAAAGTAGATTTGTTTGAAATCATAAAAGCNATTACNTANGGAAATGCNAANGCGTTAAAAAAACAAAATAAAATCGGNACNCTGAAAGTTGGNAAAAATGCTGATATTATTGTTTTAAATGAAGAAATATCNAAATCTTCAACAATTNANAATTTACAAATCAATCACACTATAATCAATGGCAAAACNGAGTANGCNAGAAATANTAANAATCTAATTTATTGANTCTGCAATTTCACAAAGTAAATATTTNAANTCAGAATNAGNGAATAATTTCAAAGAATTTTTTGCAGAAAAAATATATTCATTTCCAATGTCNATAGATTGTTTCATNTAGCCATTTNAATCCAAANANTNTTTTGCATTTTTCATATTAATTTGATCAGTCAGAANTTAAAAATGGATTATTCTNTTTATCATTAAGTGAAATAATNACNGGTAAAGTAAATATACCATTTGCAATGTCTATACCTGGGTTTTTNCCTGTAANGCTATAATTCTCNGTTTCTGAAAAATCNTTGATATCATCAAAAATNTGAAANGCGTAACCTAAATTNTCGNCATAGANTTTTANCATATCNCANTGAGANTTNTCAAATTCTGATAAAANNCCNCCTGACCANGCTGCTGTTTCAAATAATGATGATGTTTTTTTTCTAATTCTATACAAATATTCTTNTTNAGTCTGNGAATANTTATTTCTGCTTTGCATTTCTAATAACTGCCCNGTAGATAAATCAACAATGGTATTTGCAAATTTNTTTACAACATNAATGTTATTAGTATCACATACAAATGTTGCNGATTTAGCAAACAAAATATCTCCCATCATNACNGCCATATCATCTCCATGATTNNTNTTGAATGATTTCTCTCCTCGTCTNTGTGTTGCNTTATCTACAATATCATCNTGNACNANACTTGCNGTATGNAGTAGTTCTATNGCTACAGCCATGTTAATAATTNTTTCTTTGATTAAAGAATTNTTATTTGGNGAAAAATTCCCAATTAACAAAGTNAAAATAGGNCGTAATAANTTACCTTTTTGTGATGTNATTGTCACTTCATTAACAAGNTTATTAATATAATCATCATTAAAATCAATNGAAATTAAATTATTTNTGACAANNTCNAATTCATNTTTAATAAGATTATTAATATNATGTTTNAGTGATGAAGAAATGNNCAAATTAGTCCTCTATTTTNTTNAANAGNGGNCCANTAAAACTTAAAGNTTGNCCAGGNGGTAAATCGTTTTCACTCCATTCCCATTCAAATTCNCTTTTATGNTCAAATCCCAANATAGAATGNANTTTGACAGAAGAGTCTGGAATATATGGATAAAATANANTTTTTAAACAATTAATTGCACTTAAACAAACCCATATTACTTCNCTAGCTTTATCTTTGTCTGTTTTTACTAATTTCCATGGTTCTTTTTGGTCAATATATTTATTAACTTTACCACATAATTTCATAATTTCTCTTAANCCNGATCTAATTCTAGTTTGTAAAATTTCAGNNTTCACATTGGACATAGTCTCTTTACAAAAAGCTAAAATTTCTNTTCCATCATCGTCAATTTCTNATATNGAAGGAATNATNGAGTCAAAATTTTTAACAGANATATTAANAACTCTATTAACTAAATTACCNTATGCTGCTACTAATTCTTGATTNTTAGATCTAATTAATTCATCCAAGCTAAAATTTGTGTCTGANTTTTCAGGCANATTAGAAGCAAGAGANTATCTAATTGNGTCTGTTTCGTATATNTCACTTAACTCATTAGCCCACAAAGCCCAATTTCNACTTGTNGANAGTTGTTTTCCTTCCAAATTTANATACTCATTAGCTGGNATATTATGNGGAAGATTTAANTCNCCNTTGCCTANTAAAATAGCAGGCAGTATTACTGAGTGAAAAATTATATTATCTTTACCCATAAAATAATAAGATTCACTGTCCATNTTCCAANAATCTTTCCATTGGTCTTTNTTTTTTTTATCTGAAAAATATTCAATTGANGCTGATAAATATCCTATTACAGCTTCAAACCATACATATATTCTTTTATNNTCCCATCCNTCNATTGGNACTTTGATTCCCCAGTCNATATCTCTTGTAATTGGNCTGTCCANCAATCCNTCNGACATAAATCCCAAAGAAGTTTTTTGTACATTAGGTTTAAAATTATTTTTTGAATTTAACCAATTTTTCAATTCNTTCTCAAAATAACTTAGTTTTAAAAAATAGTGTTCTGAATTTTTAAAATCTATAACATCAGACTTTGAACAAATNTTACAAATCATATCAATTAAATCTTTTGGATCTAAGGTTTTTCCACAANCATCACATTGATCCCCTCTGGCATCTTTAGAATTGCAATCTTTATTNGGGCANGTTCCTTCTACNTANCTNTCNGCTAAAAATCTTTNGCAATCTTCACAGTANGGNAANATCATNTCCTTNGAATAAATCAAATCTTTTTCTAATAAATCCAAAAAAATATTTTGNACAACTTNTTCATGATTTTGTGTTCTTGTGGATGTAAATAAATCAAAGNTAATTTTCAAATTTGACCAAGTTTTATTTATATCATTNTCATAATATTGAAATAATTCTTCAGGAGTTTTNNCTTCTTGTAATGCGCTTATAACTACTGGAGTACCATGTGCATCNCTTCCTGATACCATCAANACNTTATTNCCAATCATCCTATTTAATCTTGCAAAAATATCAGCAGGTAAGTAACAACCAGCTAAATGACCAATATGTATTNTTCCGTTTGCGTAAGGCCATGCAACAGAAACAAGTATGTTTTTATTTTCCAATATAAATCTCTTTTTATTTATCTATCCAAATATTATAGATANCTTTTCTTGGTAAATCGAATATTTCTGAGATGATTTTAGTAGCATTTTTTAGAGATAATCCATTTTGAAGCATATATTCCATTTCAGATTTAACATATTNNNTAAAATCTTCATCNATNTNNTGTTTNGGANTTCCCGCTCCACNNATTAATATCACATATTCACCTTTATTAATTAATTCAAAATTANTTTGTTCNTTCAAATTGATATGTATNATTTTTTCGTTTAATTTGGTTAATTCATGAAANATTANAATATGNCNGTCAACAAGATTATCTTTAAGTAATTTTANTGTTTTATTAACACGTTTTGGACTTTCAAAAAAAAAGCTGTCATAAGNTGTATATCTAAGNTTNGATAGTANNAGTTTTTGATTTGANTTTAATTTAGGGAAAAAACCTTCAAATNAAAAATTACTTATATTTTTACCNGTNATTGANAATGCNGTCATCAANGNAGATGCTCCNGGTAGNGGGCTAACCATGATATGATTTTCAATTGCAATTTTTACNATNTTATAACCAGGATCTGAAANAAGAGGTGTACCTGCATCNGAAATNAAAGCAACATCATTATTTTTTATNTTTTCTAAATAAAAATCTTGTTTNGTTTCATCNTCTACATATCTTATAAGNGGTTTNGNAATATTATAATGATTTAATAATTTTTTTGTTANCCTTGTATCCTCACAAANAATCAGATCAACTTGTTCTAATGTTTTTACTGAACGAAAAGTCATNTCTTCNANATTTCCNATAGGCGATGCTATTACATATAACATATTTTTTTTCCANGTGATAAATAATTAAAGAATTAAACTATGAATCAAAATTATAACATTTATTAATNNANTATTNNGATTTGAAAATGAAATATAAAAAATANACATATTAAAAGAGATATTGTTATAAAATNAATTCTTCTATAATATCANGACATTTTTACAAAGAGGGNTATATGAAAATAGGTATTATTGGTGCNACAGGNGCAGTGGGTNAAGTTTTTTTAGATTTACTTCCTNAATCTANATTANAAATTACTNATCTTAAATTAACTGCTTCAACNAGATCTATTGGNAAGAAAATAATNTACGAAAANCNAGAATACACTATTCAAGAGCATAANNATGATTTTTATAANGATCTTGATTANGTTTTTAGTTCNGCNTCATCGGATGTNAGTAAGATAGCAGCNCAAAAATCAAAAGAACATGAAGTGATNATGATAGATGATAGTTCTGAATTTAGATTAGATAAAAATGTTCCTCTAGTTGTCCCNGAAATAAACTCTGATGCTCTCNANNATCATNAAGGAATAGTTGCNATACCAAATTGTACNACTACACCTTTNGCAATGATATTAGATNCNGTAAGAACNAATTATAAAATNAAAAGAGTAATTGTNGANACTTACCAAGCAGTATCAGGAACTGGTAACTTAGCAATAGACGAATTNTTAGATCAGACAANACATTATTTGGAAAATGGTACTAACTCANATAAAAAAGAAGTATATCCNCATAATATTGGTTTAAATTTAATCCCTCATGTTGAAACNCCTCANGATAATTTNTANACAAANGAAGAAATGAAAATGTTATATGAAACACGAAAAATTTTGTCAGATGACCAATTAAAAGTATCTGCAACATGTGTTCGTGTTCCAGTTATTCGATGCCATTCTGAAAGTATAAATATAGAATTCGATCAAAATCCTGATGTAGAAAAAATCTCACAATTAATTAATAACTACCCTGGGATTACTATTCTAGATGACATACATACTAACACGTATCCCACACCTGTTTTTGGAGAAGGAAAAGAAGATGTATATGTTGGAAGACTGAGAAAAGACATTTCAAATGAAAATGCAATAAATCTATGGGCTGTAAGTGATAATTTGGTTAAAGGTGCCGCTCTAAATGCTATTCAAATTCTTGAAGAATTTCAAAAAATTGGCTAATATATCCTAACTAAGTATATTAAGATGCTCGGAGCGATATATGGAAATAGGAAGATTACTAACAGCTATGATTACACCATTTCATGAAAATGGTGATATAAATTTTGAAATGGCAGCAAAATTAGCAAAAGCTATTGTTAATAGTGGTAGTGACGGATTAGTGATAGGTGGAACAACAGGAGAAGCTCCCACAATATCTGACGAAGAGAAATTAAAATTATTCTCAGTTGTAAAAGAAAGTATTGGTAACAATCATTCACTTATTGCAGGCACAACTAATAATAATACTAAAGAAAGCATCAAATTAAGTAAATTGGCTGAATCAGAAAATGTTGACGGATTACTTTTAACTGTCCCTTCATATAATAAACCAACTCAAGAAGGATTATATCAACACTTCAAAAATATATCTGAGGAAGTTAGTATTCCTTGCATATTGTATAACGTACCAAGCAGAACTTCTCTCAATATGACTGATGAAACAACTATTAAACTGAGTGAGTTAAAAAATATCATAGGAATAAAAGAAGCTAGTAATGATTTAGATCAAATTACTAGCATTATCGATAATACATCCTCTGACTTTAAAGTCTGGAGCGGAAATGATAATGAAACATTATATATCATGGCTGCAGGTGGTTACGGGATAGTTAGTGTTGCGGGTCACATAGTTAGTGGACAAATTAAACAAATGATTGGAAATCTATTGGAAGGCAATATTGAATTAGCTGGAAAAGATCACAGAAGATTACTTGAGTTGTTTAATATAATATTTATTGTCACAAACCCTATTCCTATCAGATATTATGTAAAAAAATCAGGATTTGATATAGGGTCTCCTAGACTTCCGATGACTGAAGCGACAGATGAAGTTAAATCAATATTAGACGAATCTCTAACAAAATATACAATTGATCTAAAAGTATAATTCTAATCTAGAAATATTGCCTGCTCTCTTTTTGGTCCGGTAGAAATAATGCTTAGTGGTACTTCTAAATAATTTTCAATATAATCAATATACTGTCTTGCTTCATATGGCAAATCATTGAGTTTTGTACATCCAAATGTAGATTGAGTCCATGGTTTAAATTCTTTCAAAAGAGGTTTGGATTTTTCTAAACTAAACATGTCAGAAGACATGAAATTTGTTACTTCTCCATCAATATTATAATTTTCTACGATATTTAATTCCTGAATATTATCAAGACAATCTATTCTAGTTAATACCCACGAGTTAAATCCATTTATCCTAGCACTGTATTTAGCTGCTACTGCATCAAACCATCCCAACCTTCTTGCTCTTCCTGTAGTAGTTCCATATTCTTTTGCAATTTCTCTTAACTTATCAGCTATATTTCCTTCTATTTCACTTGGAAATGGGCCTGATCCCACTCTGCTAGTATATGCCTTATATATACCAATTACTTTGTCAATTTGAAAAGGATTAACTCCTAATCCAGTTTGGACTCCTCCTATAGAAGCATTTGATGATGTAACAAATGGATATGTTCCATGATCTAAATCTAATAAGGAACCTTGAGCTCCTTCTGCAAGTATATTTTTACCATCTAATAAAGATTTTTGAATTTCATTCTCAACAGGGCCTACATATTTTCTTAGAACACTTGAATATTTTTGACAATAATTTATGATATCTTTCAGATTATGTGGTTTACCTCCATAAGCTTCTAAAATTACATTAGCGTGCTTAACAGATTGTGAAATTCTATCTTGAATATAATCACTTTCGAGGTGGAGTAAATCTCCTGCTCTTATGCCTATTCTAGAAGCTTTGTCAGAATAGGAAGGGCCAACTCCTCTTCCAGTGGTTCCAATAGAATCTTTACCACGTGATTTTTCTACTAAATGGTCAATATCTATGTGATACGGAAGAATCAAATGAGATTTTTCACTAATTAATAATCTGCCATCTATATCTATATCTGATTTGATTAATGCTTCTATCTCTTCAGAAAGAACTTTTGGATCAATTACAACACCGTTTCCAATAAAGTTCTTTGATCTCGAATTAAACATACCAGAAGGTAATAAGTGAAAGAAAAAAGTTCCAAAATCATTAATTACAGTATGGCCTGCATTATTACCACCAGAAAATCTGGAGATAATGTCGTAGTCACCTGCTATCAAGTCAACGATCTTGCCCTTACCTTCGTCGCCCCATTGTGCGCCTAGAACTACACTTACAGACATTGTTCACCTTTATAACTAAAACTTTATTAATATATCAAAAGTTTTAGTTATATGAAAGAACTTTAATTTAAAAACCTACTTGTTTTTTCTATAGTTTTTTCTGTATTTAGTATTTCTTCTATAATTATTGTTGTATCTTCGATTAGTATTTTTTATCCATAATCCAGAAAAATAATTCTGAGTTAATTGAGTAAGTCCATCAGACTCATCTGCTAGTTGTTTAGACAAATTAGATGAAAACGCAACAACTTCTACATATTTACCTAATTCTTTAACAGCTTTTACTGCATAAGTATAATCACCATCACCACTGACAATAATACCTACATCGTATCTATCATCCCATGCGTATTTCAACAAATCAGTTGCAAGCATGATATCCACGCCTTTTTCAACTGTTGTGTCCCCTCTTTGTTTAGCATTGCCTAATCTGACTTCATATTTAGATTTGTTATTTAATGTACTTAGAAATGTTTTATGAGCTGCATATGCTTTTGGATTAATATCTGCATCTCTTTCTGCATTATAATAATAAGTTCTATATAATTGTCTATTTCTTGTTAATTTTTCTGAAAATTTTTCAAAATTCAAATCAGATCTTTTACAATTTTCTTCTAAACTATGGTAAAGATTACTGCCATCTATAAATATAGCTACTTTTTCTTTTTTTCTACCAATTCTGAAAAGATTTTTTAATTTAAATATTTTAATACCTCCTTGCAAAATAAATTCAAATATTTTTTTATCATTAATTATGTGTATTTATCTACTATTCTATAGTTTTATATTTTTGTATATTTTATTATACTCTTTTGATCAATTTATATTTTTAGGCAATGTAGCTCAGGGGTTAGAGCGAGCGCTTCATAAGCGTTAGGCCGGAGGTTCAAATCCTCC
>PAZO01000012.1 GCA_002715665.1 Chloroflexota bacterium
GATTTATTATATGTAACATTGACTATTATTATCCATAATGAGAAACTAATTCTTCAATATAAATCAATGAAATTACATAATTATGCTATCAATTGCACTTCCATCAAGTGGACCGTTATACCAATCGACTATAGAATTTTTTAATAATGCAGGTATTTCAATTGAAAGATCAAATTCCAGATCTTACACAGGGAAAACACATTTTGACAAAAATATAAAAATAATTTTCCAAAGGCAATCAGACATTCCTGATTCTGTTAATAAAAGTATCGCTGATATTGGTATCGTAGGACTTGATAGATATTTAGAAAATGATAAAGTTTCAAATACTAAAATTGTTGTTGAAAAAATGGGTTATGGAAATTGTGAATTAGTTATTGCTGTGCCTCAAAAATGGGATGAAGTTAATAATACAAAAGATTTATTAACTTATTCCAAAACTCAAAAACTTAGAATTGCAACAAAGTATCCTACATTAACTACAAAATTTTTATCCCAAAAAGAGATCCAATCATACGAACTCATTCATACTAGTGGTTCAGTAGAAGTTGCACCCGAAATGGGTATTGCAGATATGATTGTTGATATAAGTGCAACAGGAAATACTATTAGAGCTAATAATTTAAAAATATTGAATGATGGATACATACTTTTTTCTGAAGCATGCATGATTATGAATAATTCTTCAATTAAAAATTTCAATCAAAAATTTGAATCTGCCAAGAAAATTTTAAGATTTGTACTTGGATACTTAAATTCCAAAAAATATAATACCATCATATTCAATATAGAATCAAAAGATGAAAATTCACTATTCAATCAATTAAAAGAATACAATTATCTAAGTGGGGTGATTGGTCCAACAATAGCAAAAGTATATTCCAATGATAAAAAAAATTGGTATGCAGTAACAATTATTGTTGAACACACAAATTTAGATGTAGCAATTAACCACCTAGAGGATATTTCGGCTGAAGGAATAACTGTAATTGAAAATAAATTGGTTTTTAATAAAACTCTTAACGTTGAAAAATTATTAAAAAATTAAATTGAAAAACTATATTATATACAATTAAATTAAATGTATAATAACCTTCTTAAAATCAATTTATTTAATACATATGCCAAATAGAAAAATAAAACATTCAAGAAAAACTAACGAAACCAATATTGAAATATCAATAAATATTGATGGTAATGGTAGCTCAAGTATCAATACAGGCAATGAAATGTTTGATCACATGCTTTCACAATTATCTAAGCACGGACTTATAGATTTAGATATCAAACTAGTAAGTGGGGATAGCGGACTTGGATGGCATCATGTAGTTGAAGACCTTGGAATTATTCTTGGACAATCTTTTTCTAAATGTATCGGAGACGGGAAAGGCATTACCAGGACAAGTCATGCTTATGTGCCATTGGATGAAACCTTGGTGCGAAATGTAATAGATTTTGGTGGACGAGGTTACTTCAAATTGTCAGGGTATATCGGTGATTCAGATTTAGGGGAATTAAGTGGATCCCTAATTACACATTTTCTAGAAACATTTAGCAGAGAAGCTAAATGTAATTTATTTACTACAATATTAGAAGGTGTTAACAATCATCATATATCTGAAGCAATGTTCAAATCTCTTGGTATTGTTTTAAAAAATGCATTAACCTTAGATCCAAGAAGAAATACTGTCCCTTCAACAAAAGGAACAATCTCTTAGTTACTTTCTTAAACCGCAAACTTTTTCCCCAATCATAGTACTAGTTAGGCTGTGTCCGTTTTTATTCCAATGCCCTGCCCCCAGATTATTATCAAAACCATGGAAATAGGTAATTTCCTTACTAGGATCCCAATTCAAATCAGTCATCATACGAGAAATAGAAATAACAGGGATATCATATTTTTTACCAAAATTCTCTACTCTTTCTTCGGGATAGAATATATTTGAAAAATCATTTTTTATAGCCCATTTTTCGACTACATTTTTACGATTGTCAACAACCTCACCTCTAGATACAACAAGGGCAATAAATTCAATATTTTTATTAATCAAATCTTCTTTAGTTTTTAAAAGTATTGATTCAAACAAATCCCACGAATATTCAACAAGTTGATTTTCTAAATCATTACCCCAAGTACCTCTGTCAATTAACTCTAATCTTTCAGAATAATCAGATTTACCTTCAGAATTTGATTCTTTTATTTTTTCTTCACGAGAAAATTCCCAAAATATATTTACTATAGGTTCTCGAATTAATTGAATAATTAAAAAATTATCACGTAAAAATGTATATGCAGACCTTTTAAAACTATTATTTATATTTGGAAATGATGATTGAATTAGGGATCCATTTTCTATTTTGAAATAAGGTCTGTTAGAATTTAATTCCAATTCATAAATATTATTTTTCAAATCATTACCAGGGAAAAAAGCCATAATTACAAAATCTGGGTCATATTGAATTACTTCATTTTTAATAGCTAAATGCATCTGAGTTGTACCCCAACCAGATGCTCCAAAAGATAATACTTCATATCTAATCTCATCCGATTTGTGTTTACAGTTCATAGCTAACCATGATTCTAGCTTGGAACCTACAGAATCTGTTTTCGGAACTTGAAGAGCTTCAATAAATGAATCTCCAACAATTGCCACCCTAACTACATCAGGTGGTTTATTATATTCTCTTTCAAAATCATTCCACCCATGAGAATTAATTTCAACTTTAGAAAATCCTTCTTTACTCCAAATACCACTTGATTTAGGAATTAATTTTGGTCCTACCACCGGATCAGTACTTTGATATATTCCATAAGAAGGTAGATATTGATCAGGTAAAACATTGAAAAGGATTCTTGTACTTACTTCTAATATAACAAATGCTAAAACAAGGCCAATAAAAACCAAACTTAATTTTTTTGAATAATTTAATATATCGCTCAACTAATCTGAGATGTGTGATCTAAATCATTATTATATAACTAATCAAATTCTATTAATAGAATACACGTTAAAACCAGAAGATATTGAACTTGATTCAATAAAATAAATATCTCATAATTCACACTATAAAATAAATATTTCATAGTACTTATATTAACCAAATTTATGATCACTAATATACCAATAAAGAGAGCTGGAAATGAAAGAGACTAAAATTGAAAAAGTAGAAACAATCTTATGGTCTCGTTGGTTAATTTTAAAAATTTATTGTGAAGATGGGACTGTTGGTATAGGAGAAGCAGGAGTTCATGGCTGGCAAAAACCTACAGAAACTATGCTTAAAGTATGTGAACCCTATCTTCTTGGGAAAAATCCTGACTTAATTGAGCATCATTACCAATTTCTTTATCGTAACTCTCATTTCATGGGTTCTATAATTAATGGAGCATTATCAGCAATAGATATTGCTTTGTGGGATATAAAAGGGAAACGATTGGGTGTACCTATATATGAATTAATGGGTGGTAAAGTTAGGGATAAAGTAAGATGCTATATACATATTAATGGAGACACACCAGAATCTCTTTTTGAAGATGCAAAAAAAGCTATCAATGAAGGATTTAGTGCTGTTAGATTTAGTGCTTTTGCACCTAATCATTGGTTACACAAATCATACTCTAAGTGGTCAAATGAAGCTGTTGAAAGAGTAAAAGCTGTCAGAGAATCAGTAGGACCAGACATTGATATTTGTGTAGAAATACATAGGCAAATGAATCCCGCAGAATCTATAGCTTTAGGAAGAAGATTAGAACAATTCAATCCTTATTTTTATGAAGACCCTATGCTCCCTGACAGTCCTGCGATAATGGCTGATATTAAAAAGTCCATTAATATTCCGATAGCAACAGGAGAAAGATTCTCTACTATTTTTGAATATCAACAACTTCTAGAAAATAAAGGTTGTGATTTTGTTAGACCTGATGTCTGTTTATGTGGAGGTCTTTCAGGATCAAAAAAAGTTGCATCTATAGCAGAATCATATCATGTCAAAGTAATACCACACAATCCTCTTAGTCCAATTAGCACAGCTGCTTGTGTACAGTTAGATGCGTGCATCCCAAATTTTGCATTACAAGAATACACAGGTGAATCTGAACCTCCTAAAAGTGAATTGTTATTAAATAAATTAAAATTAGAAAAAGGATATTTATTAGTACCCAATGAACCCGGATTAGGTATAACACTTAATGAAGAAAGCATATCTAAATATCCTTTTCAAGAAAAAATATTAGATACACCTATATCAGATGATGGTTCTGTAGCAGATTTTTAAAACAATTATTATAAAGAAAATGGAGCCAGAGACAGAATTCGAACCGGCGACCTTCTACTTCGATGATATAGATTAATGTATGTAAGTGTAAATAATATACACAGACTTTATAACTAAGTAATTAAAATATTGTATTTGTGGTACAAAATTTAGTAAAAATCAATTAACCTATAAATATGAAATTTTCATTATTAACTCATAAAAATCTCATTATTTCTTCTTTTGGAGCATTTTTGTGCATGTTTTGTATTTCATATTTGAATTCAATTGATTCAAACAATATTTGGCTGATACCTCCATTTGGTGCAAGCTTAGTTCTTGTAATGGCTGTACATGATAGTCCATTAGCCCAACCTAAAAACGTTTTTTTTGGACATATTTTATCAGCATTATCAGGTGTGTTAATGTTTTATTTCCTTGGAGGATCTCCGGTCTCAATTTCTTTAGGAATTGCTCTTGCAATATTTGTTATGATGTTAACAAAAACTATTCACCCCCCAGCTGGTGCAAATCCTATCATCGCAATCTTGGGAGCAAAAACTTTTGAATTTGTTATAATGCCTGTTGGTGTTGGAGCCTTATTTATTGTTATTTTTGCTTTTATATATAACAAGATATGGAAAAGAATTTAGTAGTAGGATTTATAACAGTACCACACTAAGTACTAATCTTATAANTAAGAAAGANANTGGAGCGGGAGACCGGATTCGAACCGGCGACCTTCTGCTTGGAAGGCAGATACTCTAGCCGCTGAGTTACTCCCGCATAGTAAGAAAATATTATAACATCATTTAATAATTAAGCTCTACTAAAACCGGATACAGGAATATCTGGGTCTACACCTCTTCCTCTGGCATCATCCAAAAACCCAAATTCATTTAATATTTCTTGACTGTANGTTACTCTGCCGGATATTTTTTCTTTTTCTAATTCTGCAAGTAGAACTGCTGCTTTTGCCATCAATTTTGGATGTTCACCCTTAGGATCATCAAATCCTGTCACTAAATTATGGAATACAGTTCCAGGTGTGGGCACAACCAAGCTTGGGGAAACGCAAGTAACAGAAATTCCAAATTCATAAACTTCTTCAGCTAAGCCTTGAGTAAATCTCTCTAATGCAGCTTTCTGTGCACCATAACAAGTTCCTCCACCTTTTTTTCTAGGTTTGTTTTGGATATCTTCATTTTCTTGATCTTTATATGGACCTGAACCTGGACCAACTGCTGCTGCTGATGAAATATTAATAATACTGCCTTCTTTTTTAGATATCATATCTTCTAAAACAAGATGGCTTAGATAAAATGGAGCATGTAAATTAACTTCCCAAGATTTCAGCCATCTTTTTAGAACGTATTCCCTAACGGGTACAAAATAAGTCAACGCAGCATTATTTACTAAAACATCAATCGGTCCGTAGATATTTTTTGCCTGATCAATTAATTGTTCACATTGTTCAAAATCAGAAATATTAGCTGACAAAGCGGTAGCTTCACCCTCATCAGATCTTATTTCTTCAACAGTGTTAGTTAACGATCCTTGTAAAGGATGATCTCCGTCAGTCATTGTTCTTGCAACACAAATAACTTTAGAACCTTTCTTTGCGAACTCCTGAGATATATATTGTCCTATTCCTCTGCTGGCACCTGTTACTAAAACCACTTTATCTTTCAAATTTTTCATTCTTTTCTCTCCAACTAATTACGCTTATATAAATTTCATTATATTACTGAATTAAAAATAAAAAAATATAATGATTAAATTATTAAAGTTCAAAATTAAAGATTAGGTCTAGAATTGACTTTGAAAATAAATCATATTAATATCTTCATAATCAAATGGAGATATTAATATGACAAATCAATCTATACCTGACTTAATAGTTAAAAATGCTAATGTAATCACAATAGATGAAACTTTACCCAGAGCAGAAGCTTTTGCAATATCAAATGGAAAATTTGTTGCCATTGGAAGTAACGCAGATATTCAGAACATAGCATCATCAAATACCAAAATTTATGATGCCGAAGGCAGAACAATAATCCCTGGTCTGATTGATGCGCATATTCATGTACTTAGCAGTGGTATAAGACACGTTATGGCTGCAGACTGTACTGTAAAAGATATAGAAGAAGTATCAGGGCTGCTAAAAAAACAAGCTAGTAATACACCAAAAGGTGAATGGGTTCAGGGATTTAAATATGATGATACTAAAATAAAAGAAAATAGAGATCTTTATCGACAAGATTTAGATTCTATTTCATTAGACCATCCAATAATGGTATCTCACAGAGCTGGTCATGTATATTATATGAATTCAAAAGCTTTAGAACTTTCTGGTTATCATCATGAATCTGAAGACCCTCATGGTGGAAAATTAGGGAGGGACAAAAATACAGGTGAATTAAATGGAGTGGTTTACGAAAGAGCTATAGAGCCAACCCGAGAATTGCTTCCCAGAATATCTGATAAAGAAAGAACTCAGGGATTAAAACAAATTAGCTCCATGTTAAATTCATCAGGATTAACAAGTGTTCACGATGCACGAGTCAGTCAAGATGAGTTTCTTACGTATCAAGATGGTGAAAAAAATGATTATTTAGGGCTAAGGGTATACATGCTAATGGCTCAAGATTTATTCCCAAGTCTAAGAGATGCTGGTGTTAAAACAGGCTTCGGAAGTGAAATGCTAAAAGTGGGAGGCATTAAAATGACATCCGACGGGGCTATTGCTGCAAGAACAGCATGGCTATCTCAACCTTATATTGGATCAGATCACGATTGTGGGATTCAAGCTATGAGTCAAGAAGAATTAGACGACCAGGTTATTCAAATGCATAATGCCGGTTTTCAGGTAGCAGTACATGCTAATGGTGATTCTGCCATTTCAATGGTTTTAAATTCATATGAAAAAGCATTAGATCTTAATCCATTAAATGATACAAGACACAGAATAGAACATTGCACCTTGGTAAATCCTGAAATATTAACACGAATGGCAAAGAATGATGTCCAAGCCACGCCATTTTGTACTTACGTTTTTTATCATGGAGAAAAAATGCAATTTTATGGAGAAGAACGTTTAGAATGGATGTTTGCACAAAAATCATTTATAGAATACGGCGTAAATTCTACTGGAGCNACTGATTATCCTCCTGGACCCTACCCTCCACTTATGGGNATACANAGTTGTATAACAAGAACTGATNCAAATGGTAAACTNTGGGGNCCAAGNCAAANGATAAATATNGATCANGCTTTAAAAATATATACACTTAATGGTGCGCGTGCGGCTTTTGAAGAAAATATTAAAGGTTCNATTTCATTAAATAAACTTGCCGATTTTGTTGTACTTGATGAAGATATTACACAAGTAGATCCTTTTGCAATAAAAGATATTAAAGTNGTCAAAACTGTCATTGGTGGCAAAACTGTTTATGAAGGATAATTAGTATTCCTTGTTATCCATTATGTGGCGTGTTAATGGGCTTGGAGATGGAATGGTCTTAATATTCAAAATCCCAGGGCCCTCATGAGCTAAAAATTTTGCTAGTTTTGAATTTAATTCAGATTTTTTTTCAATCAAATCTCCATATGCACCTGTTGCTTTTGCTATATTTTCATAATTAACAAAATTTAAATTGGTAGCCACAGGGTTATCAAAAAATTGGACTTGTTGATGATAATCTATACCCCAAACAGAATCACATCCAATAATAATTTTTACATTTACATTATTCCTTACAGCTGTATCAATTTCCATTAAATTAAAACCCGAAGCCCCATCTCCTGTAAAAACAATTACTTGTTCATCAGGTAATGCCACTTTAGCTCCAATTCCAAAAGGGACTCCCCATCCTATCATACCTAAAACACCATTAACGAACCATCTATCTCTTTGATTTGCAGGATAATAAGAAGCTCCATAAAAAGCAAAATCACTTCCTTCAAATACCATACATGATTTTTCATCCAAAATTTTATTTAAAGCAAAATGAATGTCCATTGAGTGAATCGATTCATTGTCATTTATATATTTCTCCAAGCTAGATTGATGATTCTTAAATTCTATTTCTAAAGTTTTTAAAATATCTGGTGATTTTTTTAAAACTTTGTAATAATTCAAATTCTGAACTATTTGGGAAACAAAATTCCCGACTGATGACAATATTGACAGATCTGCTCTTTTTGATCGACTTAATATTTGTTCATCCGGATCAACTTGTATAATATTAGATGATTTAGAAATAGTAGGATGATTACCAAAGTCTAAAGTAAAATCTAATTCTTTACCAAGTAAAATAACTAAATCTGATTCAGATATTACTCTGGCAATTGGATTTGCTCTTTGATCTGACAAGCCAAAACATAAATAATGACTATCAGGAATAATTCCTCTTGCACTCATTTCAGTTAATATTGGAATATTTAAAGTTTCAACCAATTTGATTATTTCATCTGATAATACATCATGTGCTCCGTTTCCTAAAATGATAATTGGATTACTCGATTTTTTTAAGTATTCAATTATTTTTTGATGTGAAAAATTAGGATTGATCACAGAAGATCCATTTATTCTAGATTGAAAAGACATATCATTTTCATCATACNATTGGGATTGTAAATTTGTCGGAATAGTTAAATGAGTAGGGCCTCTTCTTCCAGATAAACTAATTTGATAACTAGTTTCCAAATTAGATACAATTTGATTCCCATTAAGAACAATTTCAGATCTTTTTGTAACAGGTTTCGCCATGCCGACTTGATCTATTTCCTGAGCAGCACCCATACCNAGAAGCTTGCTATCAGCACATCCTGTTATATTTATTAAAGGACTTAATTGTTGATGAGCCAAAGTAAGTCCGGGAATGGCATTAGCATGTCCTGGTGTGGTAAACATTGTAATACCAGGTTTTTGTTTTATTCTTCCCCACGCATTTGCCATATCAACTGCGGCTTGTTCGTGTCTTGTATCAATAAATTTAAATCCTCTTTTAGATAAAATATCCATAAGATGTAATATATGGTCACCAGCAACAGTAAAAATTGTATCTATATTTTTTGATTCAAGAAAATCTGCTATATATTCAGAACCTGTTTGTTTCATTATTTATTTAAAGAATTGTAATGCTTCAGAAGGATTTGTATATAATATTGATTCAATCATTGAATCTGTATAACCTTTATCTTTCATTCTTGGGACAATAAATGATGGGATATAACTATAACCCCACCCACCATATTCTTCTAATTGATGTTTAGCACATATATCATGAGCAATCAGTATTTTAGACTCATATCCTTGTTCGATTAACCATAAAATATCATACATTCGCTTAGCGTCAGAAGGCATGTCTATGTTTTCATTTGCACTATAATAATGATTTTCCTGACCAAATAAATCCCACTCTAAATAACATCCAGATTCTGCAATTTGTAATAGCGTTTCTTTTTCAAACACTGTTCTATCTAAATGGCCCATAATTGTTTTAGATAAGTTTGCTCCGGATTTTTTTAGTATGTCTATAGCAACAATTGGAGCTTTTTCATCTCTACCAGGGTGTATCAAAATTGGTGCCCCCGTTTCTTGTTGTGCTACAGCTGAAGCAATTAAAACTTTTTCTTCATCTTTATGTAATGGATGAGATAATCCAACTTCGCCTATAATACCTGATTTTATCAATTGTTTACCAACTCCCACATTAACATCATTTATTATCACAGCAGCTAAATCTTCTATACTCATTTCAGAGACTTCAGGAGGATGAGCTAAATAAACATAATATGCTGCTCCCATTATAACGTTAATGTCAGTTAAATTTGAAACTTTCAATAATCCTTCAGGATCTCTAGAAAGACCTATACTTGTCGCATCAACAATTGCACCTCCTCCTGCAGCTTTATATTTTAAAATTTCTTTAACTGAAATATCAAAATCTAAAATGCTTCTATCATCTAAATTTTTCCAACCTTGATGATAAATTAATCCTCTATTCTGAAGATTAATTGGTTCATAAAAAACTTGTTTTTTATGAGATTCATCAGGAGGTACTGCCATAGTTGGTGGAAATTCTATAAATATATGTTCATGGGTCATAGTCATACCTAATTCGGTTGGATCGATGACACCTTTAACTGTTTGAATCTTTCCTTTTCGTGACATATATACTCCCTTTATGAACTATTTTTCGAAAATTTACCATATAATTACAAATAAATAAACAATAATACAAAGATTTAAAAAAATTATGACAGATAAAACAATTATTCTAGGTATTACAGGATCTATAGCTACTGGTAAATCTACTTATATTCAAAAATTAATCACAGAATTTGCTACTGAATACTGTGATGCAGACAAATTGGTTCACACTTTATATGAACCCGAAAAACCAGCTTATCACAGAATATTAGATGTATTTGGAAAAGATATTTTAGATAAAAAAACACAATACATTGATCGTAAAAAATTAGGTGCTATAGTTTTTAAAGATAAACATTTAATGAAATGTTTAACTGATGCAATTGGAGACATTGGTAGCGAGGTAAAAAAAATTGTTGATAATTGGATAATAAAAAATAAAAAAATAGGCATAGTCGAAGCTGTAAATTTAATTGAAGCAAATTATATCGAATGGTGTGACAAGGTATGGTTATTTAAAGTTGATAATAATATCGCACTCAATAGATTAATCAAAAGAAATAATCTCAGTGATAAAGAAGCAAATAAAAGAATTAATAGCCAAACTCCATGGGAAAAAAGAGCTCAATATGCAGATTTAATCATTGATACTGACGATAAAATTGAAAATATCTACAAAAATTTAAAAACAAATTATTTAAAATTAGTTAACTCTCAGTGAAAATTATTTTATCTTTATATAATAAATTTATCTGATCAGAAGTGTAACCCAAATTATAAAGATATAAATTATTGTGTTCCCCCAAATCCGGATAGTCTGAAATAGGAATTTCTTCAAGTCCAAAATCATATAAATTGTGACCCATTTCAAGTGATATTAATGAAGGATGTTCTAATTCAGTAACTAAATCCCATGTTATCGGATTTTTTAAAAAATCATATTCATCTTCTCTTGGATTTGTTACAGGGCAAATAAATATATCAGTAGAATTTATTTTTTTTATACAAATTAAAGAATTGTAAGTAATAAAAAAAGATTCTAGATCTGATATTTTAGTATTGAATTTTTCATTTATAATTTCCAGCAAATTTTGTTTACTTAAATTTTTTGAATAAACATATATCCAACCATCTTTAGTTTCATATGCTCTGTTAATATCACTTATTCCATTTTGATGTTCATTGACAAATTTGGGAATATACTTTCGATCTATATAATCTTTTATTCTTCTAGCATTTAATAGCATTCCTCCAGATAATAAATTAGTATTAATTATACTACCCGTATTGTTTTTTACCCTATTATAAAGACCTGCAATAGTTCCAAGTGCAGCCATTCCTCCTGCTGTAAAATCAGTGGGTGCCAACATACCTAAAAATACAGGAGGTCCTTCTCCACCTTGAACAGTTTGTAATCCTGTAATTGATTGTGCAATCGGGTCTAATCCTGGTCTGTTAACATATGGTCCGTCATGACCATATGCTGATATATGTGTTTGTGTTATACAAGGATTTAATTTATATAAATCCTTTTGACCAAGACCAACTCTTTCTGCAGCACCTGGTCGCATGTTTTCAAGAAATATATCAACTTCCTTAATAAGATCTTGAGCTATTTTTTTTCCTTCTACAGTCTTAGTATTGATAGAAATACCTTTTTTATTACGATTCAAATTTTGAAAGTATCCAACTCCCAATGGTCTAGATATCTCACCTGAAGGAGGCTCCATTTTAATCACTTCAACTCCCAAGTTTGACAATATTCTACCTGCAACAGGTCCTGCTATTACATTTGTAATTTCAAGAGATCTGAATCCTTCCAAGGGTAAAGAAAATGATTCTCGATAGAAATTATTATAGGAATTTTCATTAGCCTCTGTTGATTGGATTGAAATAAATTCACCTATTTGTTTTATATTATTTTCTTCAAAAACTAATTTGTTATGAATAATCTGAGGATCATTAATTGCTTCTTCTAAATTATTGATTTTGTTATACGGGACATCTGCATCCTCAAATATTTGGCTCCACTCCTCGCAAGTTTTTGTTTTCATAGTAACGGCAATTAAATTATATAATTTGGTAGCAACATTAATGAAATTATCCCTATCCCTACCAGTAGGTCTAAAAATTGATTCAAATTCTGGATCAAATAATATTTCTGGCATATCAATTGCAATTGCAGCTTTTTCAGAAAATCCGGAATGAATACAAGCTAGCTGAATAAATCCATCTTGACATTCGTAACTACTATAAAAGGGGACACCTCCATATGGTTTGGCAAAATCCCTCCATTTATCACCCTGATAAGGGTTTGAAGCATATAATAATAATCCACCAATTAATGTGGAATTAATATTATTGATTTGTTTTTTTGAAATAGAGTTAGAAATCATTGCTGATACTATAGCTGTAGCTGAATTGATTCCACATCCAACGCTTGTAATTGGATGCATTAAATATTTTGGGCTAGCTTTGCCATGACCCGGCAATATTCTCATTTCTCCAGCTCTAGCTATTACTAATTCATCAATCATTAATTCATTTTTTAATCGAGATTTTGTGGGAAATGCTGAGATATGACATATGATAATATCATTGGTATTTAAATCAGAAATTTTTTGATTTAATTTTTTAAATTCAGGTGAATCAATTTGAAAATCGTGAATTATAATTGTGCATAAATTAAATATTGAATTATCTAAATCATCCAAATCAGAATATAATAAAAATTCTTTATTTCTATTCCAAAAAGCATTTTCATCGTTAATAGATGTATTTTTATTTACTAATTTAATAACCTCAGCACCAAAATCAGATAAAAACATGGAAGTTATATCACCTGAATAATGATTTGTGAAATCTAAGATCTTGATTTCATTTAATAATTTAGTAAAACTAGTATTCATAACAAAATTTTACAACCTTACCATATAAGTTCAATACATAAATTAATTTTAAATTTATCATATGATTAAAATTAAAGGAAAATAGTTATAATGAAAAATCATCAAATAATAAAGCAAATAGATAACGGCAACTGTGTGTTTGGAACTATGCTAACAAATTCTGTTTCTCCAAGATGGGCTTCCCATTTTGAAAATATCGGATTAGATTATGTTGTGATTGACACAGAGCACTCTCCTTATAGTAGGTCAGAAGTAGCCAACTTAGTTAATTCATTTAATCTATGCAGCGTAGCACCTATAGTCAGAATACCTATTCCTTCTTCTCATTATGCAACTATGAATCTTGACGCAGGTGCAGCTGGAATATTAGCTCCGTATTGCGAATCAAAATCCGAAGTAGAAGAAATTGTAGGAGCAGTTAAATGGAAACCATTAAAAGGTAAATTCTTAGATGATATCGTAAAAAAGAATATCTTTCCAAGTGAAAAATCAAAAACATATCTTGAAAATTTAAATAAAAACAATATTTGCATCATTGGTATAGAAAGTGTTCCTGCCATAGAAAATCTTGAAAACATATTAGATACAAAAGGAATAGACGCAATATTTGTTGGACCAAACGATTTAAGTGTTTCTCTTGGAATTCCTGACGAATACGAAAGCAAATTATACGAAGATGCTCTTAACGAAATAATTCAAAAGTGTGAAACAGCAAATACACCAGTAATGATCCATCATCAAACAACAGATCTCACAAGTAAATGGATCAAAAATGGGGCAAATTTTGTATTGTACACTTCTGATAAAAGAACATCTCAAAACGGATTTATTGAAGAATTTAAACATATTAAAGATACTGCAATAAATCTTGGTAAATACAAAAGTACAAATAAAAACATTGAAGAAGAAATTATATAAAATGGATTAAAAGTCCAATATACTGTAACAATGAATAATGACAAACATTCAATAGTTATATTAATTGAGCATAAAGCAAGAGAATTTGCAGTCGCATGTATCATAAAAATGCTTTTGGAAACAAGATACAATTATTCAGTTTATATTAAATCTACAAGAGACCGATCAAATATTAATTCCATACGACCTAAAATTGTATTAACACCTTTTTTCAGAACGTTAAATTCTATTGTGTTTCCTTTTATTTACACTTGGAGTGATGCAAAAATAATAAATTTAAATTACGAACAAATATTTAGGCCACACCAACTGACTTTCCGAAAACCCACCAGTGAATTTGTGAAAAATGAAGTTACGCATTTAACTTGGAGTGAAAACTACAAAAAATTTTTGATTGATAACGGTGTAAATGAACACAATATATTTGTGAATGGCAATTTGCAATATCAATTATATAAAACTCCATATAATAACTTATTTTTAGATAAAAATTATTTATCTAAAAAATATAATATTAACAAAAATAAACCATGGATATTCTTCCCTGAAAATTATGGAGCAATATTCGGAGGGGACAAATCGGTATTCAAACCAGTTAAACAAGATAAAGATATATCTTTGGAAGTTCAATTATTTGTAAAAAAATCTTATGAAGAAACAATGAAATGGATACATCATGTTACTTCTAATTTTGACATCAACTTAATTATTAGGCCACGGCCTATGACTCCAACAACAGATTTTGTTAAATATTATAAAAAAATCAATAAAGAATTACACCCCAACTTACATTTCATCAAAGAAGGAAATGCAAGAGACTGGATATTATCAAGTGATTTAATAATTTCAAATTATAGTACAACTTTAATCGAATCTGCTTTATCCGAAAAACCTACATATATGTTGCAACCTTTTTCTTTACCAAAATATATGGTTAGTGAGTGGTTTGAATTCTTACCAAAAATCAAATCTCTTAATGATTTTGAACAATTAATTCAGAACCAAAACTTTAANAATAATAAAGATCACAAATTAAAAAAATGGGCTAATAAGAACATATCACCAGAATATGACGTTATAGAAAAATTAGTTGATTTTATACATCAAAAAACTACGACACACAAGCCTATAAAAAGAGATATAAATCGATACTATACAAATGAAAATATAATAATACCTAAGCCAATAGGATTTAATTATCATTTAAAAAATTTTATTGTACAAATTCTTAGAAGATCTAAACTAGATAGATTCATAAAAAGAAAACATACAATTCATCCTGACAATCAAAAATTTAATTATATTAATGACAAAGATATTTACGATGAAGTAGAAAAGTGGAAATCTTTAATAAATTAATGTTTATTTTGAAACAATTTTGATTTTCTATTAGTGTTTTCAGTAATTAATTTAAAATTATTTTTTGTTAGAAAGGTTGTTACTTCAGAGTCTGTACTTTTCTGATCTATACCTCTTTCGGGACCCACATCAACAGAAATATATTCAATTATACCTAAAAGATTTTTAGTACCTTCTAAAATTTCCGGCTCTGCTCCTTCTGCATCAATTTTCAATAGTTTTATAGATTTATATTTTTCTTTGTTTATAATTTTATCAAGTCTATCCACTTTAATAGTGACTATCTCTTTATAATCATCAATTTCAAACACAGAAGAATCAGCTGTTTCAGATTTGATGTAAAAATTTAATTTACTTTTTTTATTCCATAATCCTAAATTTAAAATTTCAGAATGTGGGTTATTTAATTTGCATGCTGAAAATTCTTTAATNGATGGCTCTAATCCAATATAGTTTACAGAAAAATTTTGTTCAGAAAAAAACAAACCTAATTCTCCTATATTAGCTCCACAGTCAATAATTACATCATTATCTTTAAAATCTATGTTTTCTAGGCAATAACTATAAATTAATTTATTAATCATTTCGTTGTAAGAAGAATGGATTCTCACGGCTCTTTTTTTATCAGAATAATATACATGCTTTTTATTCTTGTATGTTTTCTTATACATATTGTTAGATTTAACAAAACTTAATTTATATTCTCTCTTCAAAAGAAAACTAATTATATTTCTTAATTTACAGTAATTTGAGTGCTCAAATTTATCAATAAATATTATTAATAATTTCAGAATTGTTTTCATAATATTCTCATCTCATAATAGACATTAAATGTTATTTTTTATTCTACCTTTAGACTCTATCCATTTAGATTTTTGTTCTTGTTGAACTTCTTGGTTTGGAACTTTGTATTTAGATAAAAATTCATTTACAAATGCAGAAAAGTCAGATTTTTTGATATGCTGTTGAATTTCATTCATTAAATTATGCAAGAAAGCCAAATTATGTATTGAAGCAATTCTATAACCCAATAATTCTTTTGCTTTAAATAAATGATGAATATATGCAACACTGTAATTTTGACAAGAATAACACTCGCAATTTGATACTATGGGCTTATCAAAATTTTTATATTTAGAGTTAAAGATATTTATTCTGCCGTTTTTTGTAAATAATGATCCATTTCTAGCTATTCTTGTTGGCAAAACACAATCAAACATATCAAATCCGTTATAAATAGATCGGACTAAATCTTCTGGAGAACCAATTCCCATTAAATATCTTGGTTTATCTTCTGGTAATAATCTATTTGCTGAAATTTGNGTTTGGATCATTAAGTCTTTATCTTCGCCAACAGAAAGACCTCCATATGCAAAACCATCAAAATCAAGTTTAGTCATTTTTTTCGCTGAAATTTCTCTTAATGCCAAGTTATTTCCTCCTTGAATTATGCCAAAAAGCTTGGAGGNTGACGAATTGCGAGNAGCGANACTTTCTTTTGCCCATTTGTATGTTGTTTCTAACGCTTCCATTAATTTATTCTCACTGGACCCTTTCGGTAAACAAATATCTAAAGGCATCATAATATTAGAGCCAATATTTTCTTGATATTCTATAACTTCCTTAGGTTTGAAATATATTTCTTTACCATCCAAATGGTTTTTAAAAATTATCCCATCGTTTCGAATTTTCACTCTATGGGCTAGGCTATATCCTTGAAATCCACCACTATCAGTTAAGATCAAGCCATCCCAATTCATAAATTTATGGATACCTCCAAATTTATGTAAATAGTTTATNCCNGGCCTAACTGCCATGTGATAAATATTTGATAAAATTAATTTATATCCTATTTCTNTGAGTTCAAATGAATCTAATGATTTTACAGATGCCTGGGTTGCTACAGGCATAAAACAAGGTGTATTAATATTTATACCGTTAAGATGGATAATTCCATTCCTACTAGCATTATCAACGTTTGTGATTTTAAAGAAAGGTTCCATATTTAAGTATTTTGAATAATTAACAATAATCCCATACTAAATAAAACAAGAGCTAATATTCTTATAATCCATTGACCATTTAAATATCTACTTACCTGCGCGCCTATTTGAGCTCCAAATAAAGCTCCTGTTGCTGCAGGAAAAAACAAATNAAGATCATAAAAACCTTGCCACCAATATACAAACGTACCAGCTAAAGATGTGAATAGTAGACTAAATACAGATGTGGCAGTAGCAATCTTTACTGGAAATCTTGAAATATAAATCAATAATGGTGTTCTAATTATACCTCCACCAATACCAAAAAAAGTAGCTACGAAACCCAAAAATATATTATAAAAAGNAGCAATTCCCATACTAAATGTGTATTTATAAATTTGAGAATCTTTTGTAACANTTTCTCTATTTTCTGAGAAAAATTTATTGTTCAAATTTGTAATACTTTTTGATTCTCCTATAATTTCATTTTTCATAGATTGATATATCATAAATATAGTTATTAATATCAATGTGACACCAAACATAATCTTAAAGTTAGTTGTATCAATTTCTATGAGTGTTAGGGCTGCCAGTATACTAAAAGGAATTCCAATAATACTAAAAATCAAACCACTTTTAATGTCTACAGTTCCAATTTTCAAATACCGATATGAACCTGACACACTATTTGCTACTACACATGCCAAAGAAGTACCTATTATGTTTTTTGCTCCAATTGATGTACCCATAGAAGTTTCTGTAAGCAAAAGCAAGGGCCCTAATATTGCACTACCTCCTGCTCCAATCAATGTACCTAAAGTTGAAGATATTAAACTAGCTAAAAAATAATATAAAATTAAANNCACTACATACTCTCAAAAACTTTATATATTATCTCTTTAGTTATATCATTTTTTACAATAGATTTACCTAGCGTCTCTAATAAAATCCAATTAATTTGACCGTTTATTACTTTTTTATCATTTAACATTAACTCGTAACATTTATCCCAATCTATATTATTTGTTTTTATAGGAAGATCAAATTTTTGCAAAATATTATTATGGAAATCTAGCTCATCTAGACTTAGCATATTTAAATGATGACTTAATTTTGCAGCAAAAGTCATTCCAATACTAACAGCTTCTCCATGCGTATATTGCTCTAAATTTGTAGAACTTTCTATTGCATGTCCCAAAGTGTGTCCGTAATTAAGCATAATTCGAGATCCATATTTTTCATTTTCATCAACCGTAACTATGTCACCTTTAATCTGGATACTTCTTTTTATTATTTCACTAATGTTTTGATCAATGTCTTTATAATTTGAAATATCCATCATATCACGTAATAATATTTTATCTTTTATAAATCCATGTTTAATTAATTCAGCCCATCCAGAACTTATTTGTCTTTGGGGCAACGTATTTAATGAACGCAAATCTGAATATACTAATGAAGGATTATAAAACGATCCCACCAAATTTTTTATATTATTTACATCTACAGCAGTTTTGCCACCTATTGATGAATCAGACATAGAAAGAAGTGTTGTAGGAAGTAAAATAAACTTTATTCCTCGCATGTATGTGGAAGCAACAAAACCAGTAATGTCTCCAACCACTCCTCCACCAATTCCAAGTAACATGTCACCTCTATCAGCATGTTCGATTGATAACCACTCATAAATTTTTGAAGATATTGATAATGATTTACTAGACTCACCTTGAGGAATAACAAAAGTNGTAGTATTTTTGCCTGCTAATTCAAATATTTTTTGTATATCTCTCATATAAGATTTAGATCCATCATCTGCAAGTAAATAAAATTTATCTCTGCTAGTTAAATTTGATATAACTTGAGGTAAGTTTTTATATATATCCAAACCAACAAATACTCCATATTGATCATTCTTGGATTTTACATTTGTACAAAAAGAATCAATTTTAGATAACGAATTAGCAATCAAGTCTGATATATATTTTTCAGTTTCATAAACTATATTATTTGCAACTTCTTCCACAGTTTTGCTATTTGTATTAATAATATAATTTGAACTAGAATATGCATCTGACCTTTCAGATTTAAGTTTTTTTATTTTTTCATGGGTGAAATTTGATAATTTAGGTCTGATTGTCTTTTCATTTTCACCATCAACATTATTTTGATCCAATCTTTTTATGATAGTACTTATTGAAGCATCTAAAGATATCACATATCCTGTTTGATTCATTTTTTCCATATTATCTTTTGAAATTGGAACTCCTCCTCCAGTAGAAATAATACAATTACTTTCTTCTGATAGTCTGATTAATAATTCAGATTCTTTTTTCCTGAACCAAGATTCACCATTACTATCAAAAATTTCATTTATTGATTTCCCTGATTCCTGTTCTATAATTTTGTCCATATCATAATATTTCCATCCCAAGGATTTGGCTGCAAGTTCTGAGGAAACTGATTTACCAGTCCCAGAAAATCCAATAATATACACAATAGTCTTCATATTTTTATTTTAATAATTCTAAACATTTATTTTTCATGATATCAAAAGATGGAGTGATTTCAGTCCATATTTCTATACTTCTTATCGCTTGGTAAACCAGCATATCTATCCCTTCTATGATTTCTGCATTTTTGTTATTCGCAATTTCTATAAGTTTCGTAATTCTCGGATTATATACTAAATCAAACACAATATTTTTATTGTTGATAGATTTAATATCTAACGGAGAAGATCCTTCCATCATTGAACCTTTCATTCCAATAGTTGTTGTATTAACAATTAAATTTGATTCCATACATTTTTGATTAATTTTATCTTTATCATCAAAATCTAAATATTCACTGTTAAATTTGAATTTCTTAAAATTATCNAACATTTGNTTTGTATTTAATTNNGTTCTATTTATTATTGAAATATTTTTTAATCCTCTTTGTAATAATGCATACATCACAGCNTTAGCCGCCCCACCCGATCCNAATAAAACNACGTTATCTATGTCNTTGTCAGCAAATTTTTTATTTAAACATTCTTTAATTCCATATATATCTGTATTAAATCCTAACAATTTTCCGTTTTGCTTCAATATTGTGTTAACAGCACCAGTGATTTTTGAATCATTATCTAGTTCATCTAAAAACGGGATAATTTTTTCTTTATATGGAACTGTAACATTAGCNCCAATAAAATTTTCATTTGTGATTCTTGTAAATTCGTTTTTNAAATCTAATTCACTAACTTCCCATTTGTTATAACGNGCATTTATANCTAAAGNNTTATATACATAATTATGCATATCAGGAGACAAAGAGTGCCCAAGNGGATANCCAATAATGCCTATGTTTTTTAATTGTGAATTATTCATAATCTTACACATTCNTCANTATNAAAATATCTTTTCAATATAATTGAAGCAGATAGAGAATCTAAGCTTTTTTTTCTTTTTTTTCTTGAAACATCTATATCAATTAATAATTTTTCTGAGTCAATCGANCTAAATCTTTCGTCAACNCCAAGGACAACTAAATTTAATTCTGTTTTAATAATATTTGCAAAATCTCTTACTTTTAGAGACTGTAAACTGTCTCCTCCATCTTCATTAAATGGAATACCAATAATAATTTGATCAATTTCATACTGGATAATTAAAGATTTGATTTGAGATATTACAAAATCCAAAGATGAATTAGTAATTTGGNTTAAAGGAGTTGAGATTTTTCTTATTGAATTACCAATTGCAAAACCAATACGCTTATCTCCGTGATCTATACTAAGAATATTCATTTTAATCTTTAANAAGNTCCNNTAAATCAATATTTTCTATATTAATTAATTTAGTNTTATCATCACCTCCAGCTTGTGCCATCTCAGGTTTTCCTCCGCCACGACCATTAATTATTTCAGATATNATTTTTACAATTTCTCTAGCNTCGTAGCCNNGCATTAACGCTTTCTTTGTTGATTTAACAANTACTACTGGACCTTTCGTTGTAGGTGTTCCTAAAATAATTAAAGAATCTGGAATATAATCTTGAATTTTNTCNGATAATTCTTTTAGCATAGCTGGTTCCAAATTAACAACATTTGAAACTATTTTAATTTCGTTTTGGTCAACTGATTTGTCAGAAATTTCTTTTGCCATCATGTTAATGATTTTAGTTTTTGAATAATCTATTTTTTCNGAATATAAATCTAAATTTTTAGATAAAANTTCAATTTTTTCTTTTATATCTTCTGGGTTACAATTTAATTGTTTAGATAAATTATTTAAAGACTCTATTTTTGAATCAAGAAATTCTTTTGCTCTTCGTCCTGAATATGCTTCAATACGCCTTAAACCTGCNCCAATACTNGATTCAGACACAATAATAAACTGTCCTAATTCACCTGTAGACTTAACATGGGTTCCTCCGCATACTTCAAAGCTAAAAGTTGACTCATCACCTATTTCAATCAATCTAACTGTCTGATCATATCTGTCACCAAAAAAAGCTAGTGCACCTCTTTTAATTGCATCATTATATTTATCCTCGGATTTCCTTATAGAAGAATCTAAGTTTATTTGATTGGAAACNAGGNTTTGTACGTCTGAAATTTCTGCTTTTGATAAAGCTTTTGGATGACTAAAATCAAATCTTAATCGATCAGGTTCAACTAACGAACCAGCTTGTCTAACATGATTACCTAATCTTTTTCTTAAGGCTGAATGNAGCAAATGTGTTGCTGTATGATTTCTACCTGAATCTTTTCTGTTCTGTTCATCTACATTATTAANTACTTTATCACCTANAGATATGTTNCCTGATTTCAACACACCTATATGNGTNATTATTCCTTTTATAACTTCTTGAGTGTCTTGGACTTCAAATTTAAAATTATCATTAAATATTAATCCTGAATCTCCTACCTGACCGCCGCCTTCAGGATAGAAAGTTGTAGAATCAGTAATAATTTCAAGGTTTTTACCATTTTGGGTAGTGTTGTTCACAAATTTATCATTTTCAATAATACCAACTACAGTACTCTTTTTATTTANAAGATCATATCCTACAAAATTAATTTGAGAAATTTTTATCTTTTTATATTCATCGATTTTTGATGTAGANGTTTCAAATCTAGAAGATTCTCTGGATCTTTTTTTTTGTGTATCCATTAAAGAGTTAAAACCATTTAAATCTATATCAACACCATTTTCAGTTGCAATCTCNGATGTCAATTCTACAGGAAAACCAAAAGTATCCCATAATTTAAATAGTAATTTNGCATTTATGTCTTNGCCTTCATTATTATCAAAAAAACTNTGTAATTCGTTTAAGCCTCTTTGAAATACTAAAGAAAATTTTTCTTGCTCTTGCTGTATGACAGAATAAATAAATTCTTCATTAACTTTNAATTCTGGGTACCANTTATTCATGTTTTCAATAATATATTTNGAAATATCCAACAANGTATTTGNGTCAATATTTAATTTNTCTGAATATCTTATAGCCCTTCTTAAAATTCTGCGTAAAACATANGATCTACCTTCGTTTCCNGGAATAACACCATCNCCAATCANGAATGTAGAACTTCTCATATGCTCTGATACTATTCGAAATGCAACATCATCAGATTCATTNTTTTTATATTTTTTTTCGCATTTTTGCTCAATTANTTTGATAATTGGCATAAATAAATCAGTATCATATATGCTTCTTACTTTTTGCATAATGACTGCTAATCTTTCAAACCCCATACCNGTATCAACACTTGGNGCNGGTAGTAGTTTTCTATTNCCTNATTGATCTTGATAAAATTGCATAAATACTAAATTCCATAATTCAATAACTCTNTCACATGTATCTCCATTTTTATTTATTACAACATCACAATTTGGNCCACANGAATCTAAACCNCATTGTGGTACATCNTCCCCAAAATCATAGTGCAACTCTGAGCATGGGCCACAAGGNCCTTCAGATCCTGCAGGTCCCCACCAATTATCCTCAGATCCAAATTTATATATTCTTTCATCNGGNATNCCTACTTCATTCCAAAANANTGAAGATTCATCATCTGANTCGTGAATNGTTATATATAATCNTTTGATATCTANTTTTAAGATATTGGTAAGATAATCTATAGAATACTTAATTGCGTCTTNTTTAAAATATTTTCCAATACTAAAATTTCCTAACATTTCAAAAAATGTAAGATGAGTTGAATCACCAACTTCATCAATATCAACTGTTCTAAAACATTTTTGTGAAGTTGTAAGAATATCTGANGGAGGTTTNTCATCTCCTGAAAAATANGATTTAAATTGAACCATTCCAGCNTTAGTTAATAGCAATGTAGGATCACCTACAGGAATCAAAGAAGAACTTGGNTACCTCAAATGATTTTGGGACTCAAAATAATTTAAAAAACTTTCTCTAATCTCTTCGCTATTCAATNATTATATACCTCACGTATAAAAATGATTTTAAATAATACTAATTGGTTATATTGTAAAATGCACTTAATATATATGCTATTATTCTAAAATATATTTTTCTAATTGGAATTATACTAAATTCAATCNTAGTACAAAATTAATTTATGCNTGAAATAATCTCTTTTATCACAACCACAAATAATTTCACACTATGGGAATTTCTAATACTTTGTTTAAGTAGTTANNTCACATCAACTATTACAGCTTCATTTGGACTNGGAGGAGGAGCGCTTTTAATTCTAATTATGGTAAATATTTTAAATCCACTAGCTATTGTTCCCGTTCATGCTGTAATACAAATAAGTTCTAATTCCACAAGATCAGTAATGCTCCGTGAACATATTGATTTGAAATACTTTACTCCNTTTATNTTTGGTTCNTTAATTGGAGTTTCTNTNGCTGGAATTATATTAATTGATTTACCTAANCACATTATTCAATCCTTAATTGGAATATTTATTTTATATTCAATATACNTACCTCAATCTAGAAACATCAAAATATCTAATAAAAGNATTGNTCTAATTGGNTTGATNTCATCATTTCTAACAATGTTTATTGGTGCATCAGGCCCAATTATGGCNCCATTTATCANNTCNTTTACTAAGAACAGACAATCNACTGTNGCTACACAAGCAGCATTTATGACTTGGAAGCACGGAATAAAAATAATTGTTTTTATTTTCCTTGGNTTTTCTTTTTCAGAATATATNTATCTGATCATCGCAATGATTATATTTGGAATTTTTGGNACTTGGACAGGCAAAAAAATATTAACAAATATAAANGAAAAACTATTTGGAAGAGTTTTTNATTTTATATTGACAATTCTTGCAATNAGANTNATATATGAAGGATTAATCCANTTTNTTAATTTTATTTANCCTTCTNACATACTTTGGTTCTTCAATAAAATTTGCATTCAAGAAACTTTTTACAATTTGCTTAGCTGAGTCAATGTCAATAACTCNCCCACCCATNCACAANACATTCATATTATTATGCTCTACACCTTGAGCNGCACTATAAACATCATGACAAACGGCTGCTCTAATTCCTGNGTTTTTATTAGCCACAATTGATGCTCCCACGCCTGACCCNCATATTGCAATCCCACGNATTGCATCACCTTTATGTATTACGTCAGTTANNTTTTTAGTCATATCAGGNAAATCATCTTCAGAGTCATACTNATAAGCACCAGCATCGATAATTGTNATTTCTGGATAATTTTCAGATATAAAAAGCTTTAGTTCTTCTTTTAAATCATAACCACCATGATCAGCTGATATAACAATTGAATTATTTNTGTTCTGATTATTGTTCATTTAATAATTCCTTCCACAANTCAAATTCGTAATCTGACATATTTCCTGAGTAAATNAAATTAGAATTTTGATTTAAAATTCGTTTGGAACCTCTCATGCTAATTTCAAAAAATAAAATCATTTCTTTATTATANGGAAGCATNTCTAATTCACTAAGATTATTTTTATCTCTAAATTTCTGAAATTCACTTTCTTTCATTGAAGGATCAATAGATATTGCTACAAATTNTGTATTAGATAATTCNTCTGATTTTGAAACTATTTTCTGTAACTCAGAAATACAATGACCTCAGGTNGGGGTNAAAAAATAAAGGAAATGAGACATCCCTGAATCTTTAATTGTCTTATCAGATAGTTCACGTCCTGAATCGAAAACAAAAGAAAAAGCAGAAGAAATTACTTCGGGTTCNCTTGTTTGATTATTTTGTGTCGAGGTAGTTATTTCTTGCGAAGAACAAGCGATTAAGNAAATAAATAGTGTTANATATATANANAAANATTTCATGATTTTNAAAATAATTAATNATTGCTATTGTACAATNTNACANAAAATAATTCTNATAAAAAANCAATTAAATTTCTTTTAAAAGTTTTTATTTTAAAATCAAGTTATAATGGATATAATTATAAAAACAGTTTAAGTACATGTTGAAATCAAATATTACCTTTTTGTTTATTTGGGTTATATTATTTACTTCAGTCTTACTATTAGGTTCATGGAGTTTAGCACAAGCTGCTTCCAAATCTATGGAAAATCAAAATCTTACTGAAGAACAATTATCTTTTGTACAAAAATCTGCAATTTTTATTTGCCCTCTACATTAAAATGAGTTTCGAAAATAAATTAGCAATAGTAACTGGTTCNTNTCAAGGNTTAGGAAAAGGAATTGCAAANGAATTTGCAAAAAANGGATNCAATCTTATTCTTGTNGATATAGATGAAAAACTTAAAATCACNCAAGAAGAATTGAAAGAATATGGAAACNNNGTTGAAATTATAATAGGNGATGTNTCNNAAGAAAGCACAGCNAAAAGTGTTATGAACATTGTTGAANCAANATTTACAGGTTTAGATATTTTAGTCAATAATGCAGGGATCGGNGGNATAAATAAAACTTTATGGGAATTACCNTCTGAAGAATTTGANCGGGTATANTCAATNAATCTAAAAAGTGTGTTTTTGTTTTGNAAATACGCAGTNCCANTAATGTTAAAAAANAATTANGGAAGGATTGTTAATATTGCTTCAATAGCTGGNAANGAAGGNAATCCTAATGCNTCAGCNTATTCNGCCACAAAAGCNGGAGTTATAGGATTAACTAAATCTTTAGGAAAAGAATTATCAAAAACAGAAATACGAGTAAATTGNATNACNCCTGCAGTAGTAAANACNTCAATTCTTGATGAATTTACAGAAGAACANATAAATTATATGATTGAAAAAATNCCNATTGGNCGTACAGGNNAAATAGAAGAAGTNGCNAANATGGTNTCATGGCTAAGTTCNGAAAAATGCTCATTTTCNACNGGNGCTGTNTTTGACATTAGNGGAGGANGAGCTACTTACTAATNGTTAATTTTTTTACCATTCCNGCTTTAATNNTNTGANTATCANTNTTTGTTTTTAAAACTAGNTCNCCGTTNTNATCNACNNATNANACTTTACCTTTTAGTTCTGTGCCATCTAATAANAGAACTTGAGCNTCCTTTGAAATAGTATCAATTTCTTTTTTCCATAANTTTGAAATTTGATTATCAGATNGNTTTGANAAATANAATTTAGAAAANAAANTTGAAATTNTATTTCCTGATTNTTTTTCATCAATANTATTAGAAGTTANNAGTTTCACAGATGTATGAGGGACATCTATATTTAACTTTTGATCCATANTTAAATTTAAGCCAATTCCNANNATTGAATACTGAACAGNTTGATTTTTATAAACATTTTCTTGCAAAATTCCTGAAATTTTNTCTCCGTTAATCATAATATCATTTGGCCATTTNATAGTAGATTTTAATTTGTNTATATTTAAAAACTCTATNACNGACAATGCTGCAATCATGTGAAGAGTATGAACTTGNCTCTTTNGTGGAAATAATAAAAAAGATAAATACAAATTACCTTTAGGAGATTCCCANACNCGGTTTTTTGTNCCNCTGCCNGATAATTGCCTTGAAGANCCNATCAATAANTCTTTANTATAAAAACTNGCNAATCTATGGCAAATATCCATAGTTGAATCACAATTTTCAAACCATAACATACNTTTAATNAANTTAAATNTAAACATTTACTATAATAATCGACTATAGCNTAAAATTATGTAAGAATATCAATAAATAATTTTGTTTTCATGGAGTATCAAATGATATCAANTAATAATCGNCCAAGGAGCAAAGATCTTGGATTAGAAATGGGAATATTACCCAAGGGNAAATTAAACTCAATCACTGATGTNCCNGGTGTTAAAGTNGGNCATTCAACAATAATTGAAGGTAGCGGAGATCTNAAAATAGGNAANGGACCAATAAGAACTGGTGTTACAGCNATTCTTCCNCATGATGAAAATATATTTAAATANAAAGTNAAAGCTTCTTCTCATGTAATCAATGGTTTTGGAAAAACAGTTGGAATTCCTCAAATCAAAGAGTTAGGGCGNATTGAATCNCCNATAATTCTGACAAGCACNTTAAGTACATGGAAAGTAACAAATTATTTAATAGATTATTTATCNGAAAAAAACCCTGAAATNAGATCNTTTAACCCNGTTGTNGGAGAATGCAATGATGGATTTTTAAATGACATNGTTGGNAGNCACATACAAAAATCTCATGTAATTAATGCNATAGATCATGCNAGTGAAAANGAATTTTCAGANGGTGTAGTNGGAGCNGGTGTAGGAATGACAGGGTTTGGTTGGAAAGGNGGNNTAGGAACATCTTCNAGAATCACAAATACACCTGAAGGTGAATATACAATTGGATGTTTAACTTTAACAAATACAGGAGANCCAAGAGACTTAAGGTTAGACGGAATACCTGTTGGNAGNCACNTATTACCACCTNATTTTGAAANNGANGAATATAACCCAAATCAAAGTAAATCTNATGAACCTCCNGGNTCTATAATGATANTAATTGCTACTGATGCTCCNTTATCAAGCAGNCAACTTAACCGNTTAGCAAAAAGAGTNGGATTAGGATTAGGCCTTTCAGGNGGAATTGCTAGCCATGGAAGTGGAGATTTTGTAATAGCATTTTCAAATGCTGAGTATAATAAAAGTAAAAATAAAAATGCAAAATATGANCATNNGCAATTAACNGAAGATAANCTNAATAATCTTTTTAGAGGTGTTATAGAAACTACGAATGAATCNATANTAAATTCAATATTAAAAGCAGAAACAGTTACNGGAATAAATGGTAACACAAGATATGCAATNCCAATTGATAAACTGATTCCNATTTTAGANCAATCAAGAGCAACAAAAAANAAAGATAAATAATCTAATTCTTAAGGAGAAATCATGNCTAAAACTAGTAGAAATATAATAATAACAGGTGGTGGTAGNGGNATAGGAATGGAAACNGCCATAAAATTNGCTAACAATGGAGATAANNTAATNATTACNGGAAGAACTGAATCTAAATTANNAGAGGTATCAAAAAANATCAAACAAAACAATGGNNATTGTACTTACTATGTTGGNGATGTNGCAGANCCTNNTTTTGTAGAANAAACAGTTGANGATGTTATCAAAAAANATGGAAAAATAGACATNCTAATGAANAANGCAGGNCATAGTTCTAAAAATCGGAATACTCAAAATACTGNNTTAGAAGATATTGTAAATGTATTTAATTCNAATCTTGTTGGNACNGTNTTNTTTACNCANNCNGTNTTAAACAANATGAAATCACACAATAATGGNTTAATAATAAANATATCTTCAGTAGCAGGANTNTCAGGNAGNCCAATTGCAGGATTATCNTATGGNGCAGCNAAAGCTGCTGTNATNAATTTTACAGAATACTTAAATATCGAACTAAAAAATACTATGNTTAAAGCAACTGCNATTATGCCAGGTGAAGTAGATACTCCAATTATGGATCAAAGACCTNTAGTTCCTTCTGAGGANGGACGAAAATCAATGGCAAAAAGCGTNGACGTAGCTGAAACAATTTTTTCTCTAGCNTCTTTATCCNANAGTACTTCAATTCATTCTATGGTAATAATGCCAAATAAAATGAGAAATGTAANTTCAGAAATAATAATGCCTGAATAATTTAAAATAAANTATCAGTTNCCNAAAGCATATCCGTCACGCCTNGGGTCNGCACCACCTTGATAAGATCCTGTNTCTTTGTCAAATTTTATTCCATGNCCNCCACCAACACTAGGTGACCAATCNGGTAGATTTACTATTTCATGACCTCTTGNTNTCAAATTTTCAATTAATGAAACAGGNAATCTTGATTCCATTTCTACTCTATTNCCNCCAATAGCNTTAAATCTTGGTGAATCAATAACTTGTTGCATATTCATTTCAAANTCCAATAAATTAATTAACATTTGAGATGTTGTTTGCAAAATCCCCCAACTTCCNGGAGTTCCNACNCTTGCATAAAATTCTCCATTTTTAAATGTTTGTGTTGGGCTNANACACATATCCTGCTTTCTGTTTGGTCCAATTTGATTTCNACTTCCATCNTGTAAATCAAACCAATCTCCCATATTATTAAGAAATATCCCTGTNCCCTCAGGNGCAAGAGCTGANCCAAATCCACCTCCAAGTGTTTGAGTAATNGATACTACATTCCCNTCTTTATCTGCAACTGAAAAATGTGTNGTCATTCCACCATCATATGCATCCAAGTCTACNGCTGTCAAAGAACCTTGNGGNGCATCNGGATTAAANACTTCTCCNGCTAACAAATTAGCTTTNTCNAGNGAAATNCTACTNGATTGATAATTTGCGTAATNTGANGATAANAATTTATCTGTTGGAGTTAANCCAAGTGATTGATCTCCCCCNTATGCAATTCTNTCNGTGGCAGCCAATTTTGCANTTTCTATAAAAGTATGAACAAAATCAGAATCCTGNAACTTAATTTTTTCAGGTGGTANNGTTTCTAAAATTTTAAGAGTTTCAAGAATTTGAAATCCACTACTATTTGGGGGTACTGTAGAAACTTCAAAATCNTTATATTTGANTGTNAAAGGATCAGTCCATTCNGCTTTTACNNCATCTAAATCTTCTTCGTTAATTAAACCNCCATATAATTTCATTGAATCAACTATTTTTTTTGCTATACTNCCTCTATAAAACTCATCGGCNCCTTTATTTGCAANCAANTGTAATGAATTTGCTAATTCAGGCATNTTTATCNTAGNTCCNGGAGNAGAAACTTTTCCTGAATTTANTATNATTTCACCAGAAGGAAATTTATTTAGTCTATCAACAGAATTACCAAACATTGTGTAATGAAAATGTGTCATTGGAAATCCNTTCTTAGCATAATTTATAGCTTCTTCAAATACTTCTTTTCTTTCNAGATTTCCTAACGTTTCTTGAATTTCTAACCATCCTGCAACATTTCCAGGTACCAATGGTGCCCAAGGACCTATATTTTTAGCTTCTTCAGTATATTTTTCAGGGTCAGCTAATTTAGGCGCTGATCCAGAAAAATTAAGTGCACGTAATTTCTTTTCTTTAGAATTGTAAACTAATGCAACGCCAACTCCTCCCATACCAGACATGAATGGTTCTACAACGTTTAACGTTGATGCTATTGCAACGATTGCATCAAATGCATTACCACCTTTTTTCAAAATATTGATTCCTGCCATACTAGCATAAGGATGTGCAGATGCAGCCATGCCATTAAAACCCATTGCAGTCGGCCTAGTAGATGATGGATAATTAGTATATTTCATTTTTTAATCCTTTAGTTTAATTAAAATTTAACATGATAAATTCTAATGATATAAATAAAGCTCTTAGAGTAATTGGTAGTAATATACACAGAACACCTATATCTACGTCAAGCTTTTTATCAGAAAAATACAACTCAAATATATATTTTAAACAAGAACTTTTTCAAAAAACAGGCTCCTTTAAAATAAGAGGTGTTTTAAATAAAATCAGTAATCTAAATATTAAAGATCTTAAAAAAAATGGAATTGTGAGCATGTCTTCAGGAAATCATGCTCAAGCTGTTGCTTACGGCGCAAAAATAAACCAAATTTCTAGTACGGTAGTTATGCCTAAATATTCCACAAAATCAAAAATAGAAGCAACGAAAAATTATGGTGCAAATGTAATAGTAACAGATGACAATTTACTTGAAAAAGTTAAAGAAATTCAAGAAAAAACAAATGCTTATTTTATACATCCTTTTGATGATGATTTTGTCATTGCAGGACAAGGGACATTGGGAATGGAAATAACAAAAGATTTACCACAAGTTGACCATGTATTCACAGGGATCGGAGGAGGGGGCTTAATATCAGGAATTTGTGTTGCATTGAAAGAATTCAATCCGAAAATTAAAATTATTGGAGTTGAACCAAAAGGCGCAAATGGTATGGAACAAAGTTTAAAAAAAGGTAAAGCAATTACCTTGAAATCTATAAATACTATAGCAGACGGACTGTCTGCACCTTTTATAGGTGAAAGAAATTATGAGATAGTTAATAAATATTTAGATGAATTAATCACAGTATCTGACAAAGAAATAATTGAAACTATGTGGTTAATATTTGAAAGAACAAAATTATTTATAGAACCGTCATCTGCAGCTTCACTTGCTCCTATAATTTTTAACAAATTCAAATTGCCAAAAAATTCAAACCCTATATTCATATTGTGCGGCGGAAATATAGACAAAAATAAATTATTAGAAATTTCAAAATAAAATTCAGTCTTTCAAAACAAATCCGTAAATGTAAGTCATTCCTAAAAATTTTACTAAAATTGATTTCTTAATATAGATCTTTGATTTACCCCAAAGTATTGATTTGATTAGTTTGTGATTGTCACTATTGTAATCACAGCCACCAGTTAAAAATTTCCATATAAAAATAATATATGTTTTCATGTGATATATAAATTTATTTTTAGATATAGAATGTTCCCAAAAAAAATATTTTCCTGCAGGTTTTAAAACTCGATTCATTTCTCTAATAGTTTTTTGTTTGTCAATGACTGAACACAAAACAAGAGATGAAACTATATTATCAAATATAGTTTCTTTAAATGGTAGGTGACTTGAATCCGCCAAAATAACATTATGATTACACAAGAGTTGGGTCTTTTTTAATAAATGAATATTTTTATCTAAAAGAATTAATTTTTTATATTTCTTATAGTAATTTATATTAGCTCCATTTCCAGAACCGATCTCTAAAATTACTCCATGGGTGTTTTTTGTTATGTAATCTCTAAAAAATTGGTTTTTATACGAAGATATGTCATCAATAAAAGGATAAATTATTGAAAATAATTTCATTCGCAATTTATAAATCAAATTTGCCATATAACTTTTTGAATTAATTATCAGTTTAAATTTTACATAAATATAAGTAACATATAAAAGATTTTAATAATTATAGTAATACAATAAATGGATAATTCAATAGACAAACAAATCGACAAGCAACTAACTATCATTGGTTCTGGACCCGCAGGTCTTACCGCAGCATTGTACGCTGCAAGAGGTAATCTAAATCCTATGGTAATTGAAGGTTTCCCTCCTGGAGGTCAATTGACTCTTACAACAGATGTAGAAAATTTCCCCGGATTTCCTGATGGAGTTATGGGACCTGATTTAATGAATAAATTTAGAGAACAATCTGAAAAATTCGGTGCCGAAATCATTACAGGAGAAGTAAAAGAAGTTGATTTCAGTACAAAAAACTTCAAATTATTTTTAGATAATAATACCATTATTAATTCAAAATCCGTAATTATCTCAACAGGAGCATCAGCAAAAATGCTAGGATTGAAAGAAGAATCCCTTTTAATCGGTAAAGGGGTGTCAACCTGTGCAACATGTGATGGTTTTTTCTTTAGGGATCAGGATGTTATTGTTGTTGGAGGCGGAGATTCTGCGATGGAAGAAGCTCTATTTTTAACAAAATTTGCTAAAAAAGTATATATTATCCACAGAAGAGAAGAATTCAGAGCGTCACAAATTATGTTAGACAGGGCAAAATCAAATGAAAAAATTGAATTTATATTAAATTGCGAAGTGATAAAGATCAATAATCCCAATGAAAATAAAGTAACAGATGTAGTTCTTAAAAATAATAAAACAGATAAAACGAATAATATGAATATAGACGCTGTGTTTATTGCTATCGGACATATCCCAAATACGTCTCTTTTTAAAAATTATCTTAATTTAAATGAAAACGGATATATTTTAACTGAAGAAGGAACTAAAACTAACATCCCGGGAGTTTTTGCTTGCGGAGATGTCCAAGACTGGGAATACAGACAAGCAATTACAGCAGCAGGAAGCGGTTGCATGGCTGCAATAGACACAGAAAGATATTTAGCAAATCTATAAATTTATGATTAACATTTTTGAAGACGAAAAATTCATACTTGGATATGACTTAATAAAAGAACAAGAATTCAATTCATTGAAATATAATTCAGATGATTATGTAATAATCACGACTAAAAGGATTATCAAAAGAATTCAATCTAATTTTAAATGGGAATATCAAATCCTATTAATAGATGACATAAAAAATATAAAAATAAGCAAAGGATTTAACACCTCTAAATTAATTCTTTCTATTTTAGGGTTTATATCTTATTTTCCTTTAATGAATCTATTAGAAAATGAAATTATAAATACTATATTAGCTCTTTCTTCTTTTGTTTTTGGGTTGATTATATTAATAAATCAATTATTTTTTATAGATAATATAAGTTTATCTATAAATTCAAGCGACAAAATAAAACTAAATTTTTCTAAAAATAATTTGTTTTACAATAAACTAATTGAAAAAATTTCTGAGTGAAATATATCAATCTACTAATCTAAGAGATGGAAATACATCTAAATCTAACTCTGATTTATTAGAAACAAGCCCTTCATGAAAGGCTGCTGCTGCAATCATTGCACCATTATCCGTACATAATTTGGGTGTAGGTATTATTACAGAAATTGGAAATTCTTCTATTATTCTACTTCGTAAATGCGAATTAGCGGCTACACCGCCACAAACAATTATATTATTAGGTTTATATAAATTTACAGCTAATTCTAATTTAAGAATTAATTGTTGAACAACTGTGTCTTGAAAGTTATAACAAACATCATTAATCAGATCCTCCGAAAGTTTTCCATTTTCTTCAATTAAGCTTGATATATATTTTATTGCTGAAGTCTTAATTCCACTAAAGCTAAAATCCAAACTATCTTTAATGTTAGTAACTGGAAGGTTTCTGGATTTTAATTTTGATAATTTAGCTCTATTATCTATTTCAGGACCACCAGGGAAACCTAAATCCATATATCTTGCAACTTTGTCAAATACTTCTCCTGCGGCATCATCTCTGGTTTGTCCCAATAAAATTTTCTCAGTGTTTGATTTCATTAATACCAACTCAGTATGGCCACCTGATACCAATAAAGCTATGACAGGAAATTTGATTTCATTTTGATGATCAATCCAAGCAGCGTATATATGACCAGATAAATGATTAACACCAATAACAGGGACATCTAATGAATATGCTAAAGATTTAGCATAATTCACACCTACTAATAATGATCCTGCAAGTCCAGGACCTTTTGTGACAGCAACATAATCAATATTGTCTAGTAAATTATTATTCTTAATTTCTTGAATTAAATTGCCAAAAGAAATAATATGTTGTCGTGCTGCAACTTCTGGAACAATTCCACCAAAACTCGCGTGTATTTCAGTTTGTGAATGAATTTTATTGTGTATTAGATTATTGCCATTTTCGAGTACTGCAACTCCACTATCATCACAAGAGGATTCGATGCCTAAAATAATCAATATTTCACCCTATAAACTATTAAGTAACGATTTCATATTATATTCTACACTTTCATTATTGAAAACTGATGTACCTGCAACTGCTATATCAGCTCCGGATTTAATTACCGATTGAATATTTTCTTTTTTCACTCCACCATCTATTTGTATTAAATAATTCAAATTTAATTTCGTTCTGATTTCCACAAGTTTTTCTACTTTTAACAAGCAAGATTGAATAAGTTTTTGACCTCCCTTACCTGGTACTACTGTCATAACAGTTACTTCATCTAAATCTGGTAAATATTTTTGGATTTCATTAACTTCTGTGTCTGGATTAATAGCTAATCCTACTCTACAATTTACATTTTTAATTTCTGCAATTATTTTTTCAATAGAATCATTTACAGATTCGTAATGAAAAGTTAAAACATCTGCTCCAGCTTGATTAAAGGAATTTATTTTTGATTCAGGATTATTTACCATTAAATGAACTTCAATATCAATATCTAAAATTTTTTTGAGTTGAGAAACAAGGTTTGGTCCGAAGGTAATATCTGGTACAAAATTACCATCCATTACATCAACCGATATTCTGTAAGCTCCAAATTTTTGTGCTTGTTTAACTTCTTTTTCTAAATTCAAAAGATCTGCTGCAAGTATAGAAGGTGCTATTTTAAATGATTTGTTTTTCAATCAACTTAATCCTAGATTTGATGTTAGCAATGTTATTTTTAATTTGATTTTCAGATGTGCCACCATAAGTATCTCTTTTATTGACAGAATGTAAAGGGGTAATATCAAATATATCTTTGTCAAATTTTTCGGAAAAGGATTTGTAATCTTTTAATTCTAATTCAGAAAAATATTTTTTTTCTTTTATACAAAAATCAGTCATTTCTGAAACAATTTTATGAGCCTGTCTAAAAGGAACAGATTTTGAAACAAGATAATCAGCAATGTCTGTTGCAAGGACATAGCTATTTTCAACCGCTTTTAGCATTTTAGATTTATTAAATGTTAATGATCCAATCATATCTGAAAAGATTTCAAGTGTTAAATTTAAAGTGTCAGCTATGTCAAAAAATCCTTCTTTATCTTCTTGCATGTCTCTGTTGTAAGCTAATGGCAAGCCTTTTAATATTGTAAATAACCTGAATAAATCTCCATAAACTCTTCCAGTTTTACCTCTTGCTAATTCTGCAAAATCTGGATTTCTTTTTTGTGGCATTATGCTGCTCCATGTCGTAAATTGTTTCCCCAAATTAGTAAAACCAAATTCTTCAGATGACCATATTATTATTTCTTCAGAAAATCTTGAAATATGCATCATTGTTGTAGATGATGCATAGCTATAATCCAAAATAAAATCTCTATCAGACACTGTATCAATACTGTTATTAGATAGTGAACTAAATCCTAATTCTTTGGCAACAAATTCTCTATCTAGATCGTAAGGTAACCCAGCAAGAGCACCGCTCCCTAATGGCATAACGTCAGCTCTTTTATAAGAATCTAAATATCTGTCTATATCTCTCAAAAACATTTCTGCATAAGCTAGAAGATGATGAGATAACAAAATTGGTTGCGCTCTTTGTAAATGTGTGTAGCCTGGCATAATAATATCTGAATTTTCTTCTGATACTTCAACTAATTTGTTAATCAATAAAATCAGTTTATTAATAGCTAGTATATTTAAATCTTTAATATACATTCTCATGTCTAAAGAAATCTGATCATTTCTTGATCTTGCGGTATGTAATTTAGATCCAACTTCGCCTATTAATTCTGTAAGTCTAAATTCAATATTCATATGAATATCCTCTAATTCGGGTTTCCATATGAATTGTTGATTATCAATTTCACTTAGAACAGTTAAAAGGCCTTTTTGTATTATTGCAAATTCTGTTTCAGTAATTATATTTTGTTTCGACAACATCTTAGAATGGGCAATAGACCCCTCTATGTCATATTTAGCAAGTCTTTGCTCATAATTATATGATATCGTATATTTACTATAATCTTTGGACATTCTTTTAATTAATTTTCTTTGGAATATAAATATTTCTTATTAAGGTTAATATTTTTTGGTCGTTTTGATTGTAACCCAATGTCTGAACTTTAACTATACCTGCATTTGGATTAGATTTACTTTCTCTCATATCTATCACTTCTGATAAAGCATGAATTGTATCACCTTCAAAAACTGGACCTTCATGTTTCACTTTTTCATAACCTAAATTAGCAATTGCTTTCCCAGACAACTCTTGAACAGTCATTCCTACTATTAAACTTAATGTTAATAATCCAACAACAAGTGGTTTTTTGTGTTGATGATTTTTCATATATTCAACATCAATATGTAATGGATTATGATTCATGGTAAGCATACAAAAATTATGATTATCCGATTGAGTTATTGTCTTACCAGGCCAATGTTTAAATTTCATACCCACACTGAATTCTTCATAAAATCTGCCATAAGATTCATATACATCTATTTCCATTTTATTTCCTTTAATAATGATTTTCGTAAACTCTTTTTGCTATGAGCAATTTCATAATTTCATTTGTTCCTTCTCCAATTATCATAAGAGGTGCATCTCTGTAAAATCTTTCTATNGGNAAGTCTTTGGTGTATCCATATCCGCCATGTATTCTCATNGCATCCATGCATATTTCNTGACAAACTTCGCTAGAATAAAGTTTTGCCATTCCAGATTCCAAATCGACTCTCAATCCTTGATCCTTTAAATTAGCAGCTTTTTNAACCAAAAGATCTGCTGCTTCAATTTTCGTTGCCATTGTTGCAATGATTGATTGAATCATTTGATGTTCTTGNATTTTTTTTCCAAAAGTTTCTCTTTGTTTNCTATATTCTACAGATAAATTAAAAGCCTCTTTNGCAACTCCNACNGATCTNGCNGCAACNTTAATTCTGCCTGTTTCNAATCCNTCCATTACTTGACGAAATCCTNNACCTTCTTCTNCNCCTAATAATCTNTTTAATGGNATTTCNCAATCTTCNANTATTAATTCACANGTATCNACACCTCTGTAACCAAGCTTGTCCAATTTTTTACCTACNGNAAAACCTTGATCGGAATCTTCAAGAAGAAAACATGAAATACCTTTGTACTTAGGNTTNATTTCNAAGTTAGTCTTNGCTACAAGAATAAATAAATTNCCCTTNGAACCNTTAGTNATAAACATTTTTGANCCATTAATTNGGTANCCTTCAGATTTTTTTTCAGCAAAAGTTTTTATACCTTGNACATCACTTCCAGAATGAGANTCAGTTAATCCCAAGCCAGCNCTTATTTCTCCNGTAGATANNTTTGGTAAATATTGTTGTNTTTGAAATTCTGTNCCATAATTTTCNATCATATAACAAGCTAATGTATGNGTACCTAATATTCCTGCNAGNCTCATCCANCCTCTNCTAAGTTCAGTAAANATTTCTGCTAGATTTTTNTAAGATAAACCCAACCCNCCNTATTTNTGTGAAATATTAATACCNAAAAGGCCTAATTCAGCCATTTTATTTGCTAAATCTTCAGGGTAAATATCATTTTCTTCCAAATTTTTAACTACAGGATGTACATCTTGTTTTACAAAATTTTTTACTGTACTAATAATTTGTTTTGAAATTTCATCATTCATAAAAATTTAATCAATCTNTGATATTATTNGAGTTATGTTTAATGCCAAGATTTTTAGCATTAAGACCTAAAATATTTAAAAATCCTTGTGAATCTTCATGATTAAATTCACCTAAATTTTCCATNGACGAATCATCAGTATATAAAGANTTGTCAACATTANTTAAATCATCTATTTTTTCAAAATAAACTTTTCCTCTAAATAATCGAAGAACNACNGTCCCNGAAATCATATTAGAAATTTTAGACAAACTACTTAGTGCTATATTNGTNGTTGTATCAAACCAAAAACCTTCATANATTTGNCTNGANATNGTAGAAGANAATTCATCAAAATAATTTCTCATTCTTCTGTCTAANACTAATTGCAATAAAAATTCATAACTCTCTCCTAANAATTCCATNGNNGGAGATTCGTATATTCCTCTTGANTTTATTCCTAAAAATCTATTTTCAACAGCATGAATACCTATTCCNATACCATGATTNCCNCCTNTNTCATTTAACATTTTAAAAATATTTACCAATGAATATGATTCTCCNTTGATATGNGTTGGANTNCCATTTTTCCANGTAATAGAAATAATNTCTTGTTTNANTNTTGTATCCCAAGGCCATTTGCCCATNCCAGGNTCTACAAAATCATANGGAGANTGCTCAATATCTTCTAAATCNCCTGCTTCATGAGTTAGTCCTAAAAGATTAGCATCTGTTGAATATCTTGACTCGGATTTTGGTTTNATTGGTAATTTTTTCAATTCACAATAATCAATCATTTCCGCTCTACCTGGAAAGTCTGATAAAAAATAATGATCTCTCCACGGGGCATAAACATTTATATCAGGATTTAACATTTTGGTTGCCAATTCAAATCTTACTTGATCATTGCCACGTCCGGTCGCTCCATGAAATAAATAAGACGAATCAAATGACTCGAAATGATCTAGCATACAAGCAACTGTGACTGGNCTNGCAATNCCNGTTGTATTCCAATANCCACCTTCGTATTTAGCTTGAGATTGAATAACTTTCAANCCAAATTGTGCTAGCNTATCTAGTCCATTTACTATNAAAGCTTCAGTGGCNCCACATGCTTNCATNCTATCAGCAACAGCTTCAATATTTTCTTCATCTGGTTGNCCTAAATCAACAGTTAAACATTTTAANTTAAANCCTTTTTCTTTTAGCCAAGAAGTTATTGTGCAACTATCTANACCTCCAGAAACAGCNCCTACNAAATTTNTATTTTTNCTATTTAAAAGNTCTTTATAATTCATTATTTTNNNAAAACAGANTCNATNGNTGATTCAAANTTGNCNATTGCCTCAGATATTTCNNCTTCAGATACTGTAAGNGGAGGCATAAATCTTATTGNATTAGGTCTNACTGCATTAACTAGNAANCCATTTCTATTACATTNATTAATCAAATCTGNANCNATATCTGNGCTAAATTCAATNGCAATTAATAANCCCATNCCNCTGANTTCAGATATTATTTCAAACTTACTAGTTAATTCNTTTAATTTNCTCAAAAAATACGATCCCAATTGATTAACATTATTAGGAATATCATTNTCTAAAATAAATTTACTNGAAGCATAGGCTGCTGCAGATGTTAAAGCATTTCCNCCAAAAGTTGATCCATGATCNCCTGGTACAAAAACTGAATATTCNNTTTTTGCTANTATAGCTCCNATAGGNACNCCAGCNCCTAGNCCTTTTGCTANNGTTATNACGTCTGGTTNAACNCCAAATTTTTCATANCCATAAAANGAACCTAATCTTCCTATNCCTGTTTGAACTTCATCTATAATCATTATNANGTTTTNATCATCNCANATTTTTCNNACATTTTGNACAAATTCTTNAGAACAAATGTTTACNCCACCTTCTCCTTGAACAACTTCTATCATTATNCCTACNGTNTTATCATCAATTTTAGATTTTAATGAATCNATATTATTTAATTCNAAATAATCAAATCCTTCTGTTACTGGCATAAAAGTTTCATGATATTTTGGTTGTCCTGTNGCGGCAAGTGTAGAAATTGTTCTTCCGTGAAAAGAATCAAAAGCAGTTAAAATTTTATTAGCTCCNTTTTTATTTTGCTTTCCCCATTTTCTAGCTAATTTAATTGCACCTTCATTTGCTTCAGCACCACTATTNCAAATNAAAATTTTATCCAAANCACTNTTTTCNATTAATATTTCTGCTANTTTAAGTTGAGGNATGGTGTAAAAAACATTTGANGTCTGAAGTAAAGTCTTNGATTGTTTTTCNATAGCATCTGCNACAACTGNATTAGAATGACCTATATTATTAACNGCCCANCCAGAAGTNAAATCTAAATATTCATTACCATTTACATCCCATAATNTAGTNCCCTCTCCTCTTTCNATNACCATTGGATANCTATTTGCGGCATGCATATAATATTTTGATTCCATATCTTTCCAATTTTGNTCATCCATAACTNTTCCTTTTTATTAATTATTTNTTTGCTTTTCTNACTTCATTTAAAATATTTTGNATTTCNTCAAGTAATTTTTCTATTTTCTCATCNAANTCATCANCAATACNTTCTTGTTTANTTTCTTTNTCTTCTAAAACTTTATCATTNTTNTTATAAANACCAGCTTGTTTTTCAANTAATATCGATACNCCCTCTTTTACTGAATCAGCCATTATCACATGATCAGCAGAAGCTAATACAACTTTTTTTAATTCCGGTAAATCTACACCTTCAGCTTGCAAGTAAATNGGCTCAGCATACAANATAGTATCANCTATTGGTACAACNANAAGATTNCCTCTNATNCANAAAGATCCTTCTTGNCATCTTAATGTAAACCATTCGGAAATAATNGGATCATTATCCATTCTAGCTTCTATTTGNTCGGTNCCATAAATAGTAAGNTCTTTAGGGAAATTATAAGCNATTAATTTACCATANTGATCTCCATCACTNCTTCCTGCTAGCCAACCAATTAAGTTTTTTCTTTGATTAGGNGTAAATGGNCTGATAAGTACAAACTCAGAATCATCATTTCCAGGTAAATTCATAACAATATANTAAGGTTCCACATTTTGTAACTCACCTGATTGTCCAAATTTTTCCTTTGGAATATTCCATANGTCTTCATTGTTATAAAATATTTGAGAATCTTGCATATGATATTCTAAATACTTTTCTGATTGCACTTTAAACAAATCAATTGGATATCTTATATGATCTTTAAGATCAGAAGGCATATCACTTATTGGTTTGAATACATTAGGAAATATTTTAGAGTAGGTATCAATCAAAGGATCTGAGTTATCTGATATGTAAAATTCAACAGTACCATCATAAGCGTCTATAACGGCTTTAACGCTATTTCTCCAATAATTATAGCCATTATTTGATGGCTCAGAATAAGGGTAATTCGCAGATACTGTGTATGCATCTTGTATCCATTTTAATTTACCATCAGTTATAACTACATAAGGGTCAGAATCTAATTCTAAGTATGGAACTAATTTTTCAACTCTATCTAGTATATTTCTTTGATATTGAATTTTACTTTCACTTGTAATTTCACCGCTAATAAATATATTTATATCTCTAAATTTCCATGAATAAAAAATTCTTTTTATCAAGCTATCTAGAGTAACTCCACCAGTTCCTGCATAATTATGTCTTCTGAGTANTCCTTCTTTTCCATCTTTNCCTTTTTCTTGGTAATCAACCTCCATNGTTTTAGTNTTNACTATCACGTANGGAGATGATGATTCACCNTAATATATTCTTGGATTTTCNACAGANAAATCTTTTTGTATATTACCATCCATAGATCTTAACATTTATTATTCCATCNGAAGGTATATCTTTTGAGNAAAAATANGGTTTNCCTTGNGAGTCAAATGAATTAACAGGGCTCATAGTTAAACCATAACCGTGAGTNTATTGTAAAAATGTATTTACCCAAGTTTGTTTNTTTTCGTCCAATTTTTCAGGNGCGACTTCTCTTAAAGCCAACATNACTTGNCTGTACTCTCCATCTATAGTATATCTATCTACATCNACATCTTTAAAATCNTANTAAGGNCTAATNAGNTGNGTTTGNGTATAAACATCTTTTAGNGGCTTGTAGTCCCATAATCTTATATTATTTAAAGTCTNATTATTTTGANTCAAAATAGANTCTGGTATTTTAGANCTTGCNGGNAAATAACTTTCTTCAATNNAATCTAANTTGTANGCTTTTCTTGTTAAATCAATATTATTAGAAATATATTGTTTTTCTTTAACATATTCATTTGGAGTTACAGATAATCTTTGNNTTANAGAAGGCCANATAACTACTGATATAATATANAAAACCACCCAAGCNACANTAGGTATATACACAAATCTGGTTANAGAATATTTAANAGAAAACAACACTAATACAGATAAAATAAATCCTAGAAATGACATGAAAAACAAAGTNTTCNTTTTAATATTTNCATCAGTGTANCCNGCTCCATATACAACTCCTGTTTCAGAAAAAAGAATATTCCATCTNGAAAAAAGAATACCTANACTAAANAATAATAAAATGANAGAAANATTTATTATCATTTGTTTTTTCATTATCGTATTNTCACTAAATTCTAATCCAGCAAAAACAGAATTTATAAATATAATNGCCAANCTATATATCATNGATAAAATCGAGATAATTAATAATCCTTTTTGAATAAANGTGAAAATTGGAAAATCAAAAATATAAAANGATATATCTCGATTNAAAANAGGGTCATTTATTGCAAAAGTAGAAGAATTAAAAAATCTTAAAAATAGTTCCCAATTATAAGAAGTAGTTAATCCAAGAACAACACTNGTTAATATAACNAGTAANNCNATNATTGATTTATANAATTTTGGNCCAAGTAAATTAAAAGGTTCAGGTAAATCAAATTGAACACCTTTCCAAGAATTCTTGAATGCAAAATATGTNCTNACAGATAAANATAATAACGAAACAAAGAACGCACCTAGAAATAAATAGATTTTTGTTCTTAANATTTTAAAATAAATATCCTCATAACTAAGNTGANTAAACCACAAATATTCGGTATAAATGTTTTTAAATATATTTGCTACAAATATCAAACCAACAAGAGATAAAATTATTATCAATATATACTTGATTGAAAAATTTTTCATTGCATCGGGTATTTGTAAATTTTCAGTATTATTATTCACTTNATCTCCTATTTAACTATTATTGTTCCTTTATTAAATCCNTTTTTTGTTACTACAGAAAACAATGCTCCTGATTTTCTTCCATCTATAATATGGGCTTCCTTAACATTAGTTACAGAATTTAAACATGCTTCTAATTTAGGAATCATGCCTCCTGANATNAAAGAGTTTTTTACCAATTTTTTAACCTGNGTGGAAACNANTTTAGGNATTACTCTTNTAGAAATATCCAAAACTCCAGGAACATCNGTAATAAATATTAGTTTATTTGCTTTAATTGATNTAGCAATCTCNCCTGCAACACTATCNGCATTTACATTTAATATNTGNTCNTCNGACTGAGGTTTGGAATTTAAACACAANGGTGCAATTACTGGAATATATCCTAATTTTACNAANTCNAAAATNGATTTACTTTTAACTTTGTNGACTTCACCAACATATCCCCANTTAGGATTCTGCATTTTAGCAGTAACNAATCCATCNTCAACACCACTTAANCCAATTGCTTTNCCTCCTAATNTGTTTATTTGATTAACCATTTCTGTATTTACTTTTCCNGCCAAAACAGAAATTACTATATTTAANGTTTCTTTATCNGTNACTCTTCTNCCATCCATAAATTTTGGTCTTTTGCCAATTTTTTTCATCCAATCTGATATGTCTGCNCCACCNCCATGNACAATCACAGGGAAATATCCTTGNGATTTAAGTNTGACAACATCACTCAAAGTAGTATCCTCAAAACTCAATGTACTACCCCCNACTTTTACCACTATAGTTTTTTCTAAAAGGTATGAATCTAAAGGGTTATTATCTTTTTTAGATATTAATTTTTCATTATCAATCTTATTAGATTGGATACCATTTAAATCTTGGCCTGAAGGTTTATCATTTAACATAACTTCACGTACTATATGCTGAATTAAATATGACATACTCTTCTGTTAAATCNCATCCCCATGCAATTCCTGAATGATNTCCTANATTTAGTTCNATTTTAATTTTGATTTCTTTTTCATTCATAGATGTAATTACAGATTCTTTTGAAAAAGGGATAGCTTTACCTTCATGAGCAATATGGATATCATTTATATAAATATCAATTTTATTTTCTTCAAGTTTTATTTCACTTTTACCCAAAGCCATCATAACCCTACCCCAATTTGGGTCTCTCCCGTGNACCATAGCTTTTATNANNGATGAGCTAACTACATTTCTTGAAGCCATTTTNGCTTCTTCATTACTTAATGCNCCACTAATTTCNCATTCAATAACATGATTTGAGCCNTCNCCNTCAGAAACAAGTTCTTTTGCTAAATACTCACANACATACTCAAATGCTTCCANAAAATTNGCATNCTCATCTGAAGAAATATCAGTAATATTNNTATTNGAAGCGCCGCTAGCAAAAAATAACACTGTATCATTTGTTGACTGATCTCCATCAACACTTATTTGATTNAANGTATTATTNACAACATTTTTTAGTAAATNATCTTGAATTTTTTGATCTATTGNTGCATCGGTTGTAATAAANGCTAGCATNGTTGCCATATTTGGATGAATCATCCCAACTCCTTTAGCACATCCNCCTATTAAAATTTGCTCACCATTTAAATTTACANTTACTGCAATTTCTTTGGTTTTTGTATCTGTAGTAAGTATAGATTTAGCAAAATCGTTTCCGCCTTTTTGAGATAAATTTAATTTNGATATATTTTTTCTAATCAAAGCCATTGGTAATTCTTCGCCAATAATCCCCGTACTACATATTGCAAAATTTTCTGGATTAGAATTTAAAAAATCTGATGATAATTTTATGACATCTATAGCGTCAATTAATCCTTGTTCTCCTACAGAGCAATTTGCACATCCGCTATTTGCAACAACACCCCTAATTTTATTTTTGGACAAATTATACTTAGATGCTGTAACAGAGGGCGAAACAACAGAATTACTTGTAAATACACCAGAGCATGTTGTGCCTGGTAATTCAGACCATAAAATTCCTAAATCTAATTCCTCAACATCTGTTTTTATACCAACATTTGTCCCNCCGGCTATAAAGCCTTTGGGAGTAGTTACATTTCCATTTTCNATAATTTCGAACATTNTATGAAAAAAAAATTCATTAATCAAACTTCANATAAGGGTAGAAGTATATCATATTACCTTCAAAAAAGAATATNTTTATAACTTAAAAAAATTATTTTTTTTTTAAGCTTTAAATTTTTCTTGTCTATACATAGATCTTAACAATTTCAGATATGCATCTTTTGTTAATAATGGTTCAAATTTATCTACAATTTCTTTACTTTTTTCTGCATTACCATGTAATAAATCTACTACAGTTAAAGCCATAGCTTTGGCAGCTGTAATTACAGCTGAATTATAATCTTCAACAACATAATCAATTCCATGACCATCTCCTGATGCTGAATGAACATAAGGATGAATAGTAGGCATTAATTGTGATATATCACCCATGTCAGTTGATCCACCTGAATGTCCTGCTTGGCCTACTTTATCTTCTCCAATTAGATCGGACGCATTTATTTTATACATTTCAGTAAGATTTTTATCATTATTAATGGGTAGGTATCCTGGAAGCGTTGTTATTTCCACCTCAGCTCCTATGGCCATTGCTCCACCTCTCAGTGCTCGATCCACTTTTTCACTTGCATCCAAAAAGCCTTCAATTGTACTTCCTCTTACGTAAGTTTCCATTCTTACATCCGCAGGAACAGAGCTTACCGCAGCTCCACCTTGAGTGATAATCGGATGAATTCTTATGCTATCTTTTTCTTGAAAAGTTTCTCTTTGAAAATGTATCCCTGCCATAGCAAGATTCGCTGCATTTAATGCATTTATCCCATTATGGGGAGCCCCTCCTGCGTGAGATGCTTTTCCTATGAATTTTATACTCTTTGATACTGTCCCATTATTAGTTCCACCTGCACCAAGAATTTTTTCTCCGTCAAAATTAGAAGTATGAGTCATCATAGCTATGTCAACTCCATCTAATGCACCAAGTTTTACAAATTCTTGTTTCCCCAACAAAAATTCTATCTTACCTTCCTCTCTTAAAGTTTTCCTGTATTCAACTTCAATATTTTCTTCAGCTGGAACAGCAACAAGTACTATCTTACCTGATAATCCTTTTAGTACTTCTGGGTCATTCAAGCTTTGTCCAACAGCTATCATTTGAGCAATTTGACAATGGTGACCACATGCATGAGCTGCATTTGTTTCTTCATCAGCATGTGGGTGACCTAAAACAACTAAGGAATCAAGTTCTCCCATCACACATACAGTGGGGCCAGGCCTACCTGTATCTATAACAGCTTTCAAACCAGTCATTGATACTTTTTCAATATTTGAAAATCCATATTTATTAAATTGTTTTTCTGTATACTTTGAAGTTTTAAATTCTCTATATCCAGGCTCTGGCATATCAAGTATATCTTTTGCAATTCCAATCAAATCTTCAGCGTTACTATCTATATTAGATTCTACTTTTTTCTTAATATCTTCTATACTCATTGTTTATCCTCCTANAAATGAAACTATATATACAATACCATACCATCTCTACCAGGATCAGCCCCACCATCCCAAATACCATTTTTTATCCTGATTCCATGAACTCCTGCAAAACCATAACTAAATGGGTTTCGAATTACTTNATAACCTTTATTTTCTAATTCTTTAGTTACAAATCTAGGAATACGGTTTGTAACATCAATAGCATTACTGTTTGCAGTAAAACGTGGAGCAGAAACAGCTTCTTGCATATTCATATCAAACTCNACAACATTTAGTATTGATTGCAACACTCCCATAGTTATATATGTACCACCCGGAGCTCCAACTACCACATGCGGTTTGTCATCCTTAAAAATTATTGTTGGACTCATTCCGGTAAATCTTCTTTTACCCGGCTTTATCGATCCTGTTCTGCCTGATCTGGGATCAAATACGCTCATACATCCGTTATACATAAAACCTAATTCATTTGTAACTACACCCGAAGGCATTCCTAAAGAATGTGTCATTGAAGCAGTATTCCCTAATTCATCCATTACAGCNACATGTGTAGTATCTTCAGACTCTTTTGAATCACCATACCTAATCACATCTGCTCTAACACCATTTTTAATTAAATCTGCAATTTCTCGTGCATATAGAGGGTCNGTTAATTGTGTAATTGGAACATCTAGATAATCAGGGTCTCCAACTTTTGCGTCTTTATCGATTGTTGCATATTTCATTGCTTCAGAAACAGTAGCAATATATTCAGGAGTATTATGCCCCATAGATCGTAAATCAAAGTTATTTAAAATATTAAGCATTTGGATAACCATAATTCCTCCACCTGGAGGTTTATTAGTTGCAACTTTCATATCTTTGTATTCACCCCAAAGTGGTTCATTTCGGATTGTTTTATAATCTTCTAAATCCTTTAAAGATAAAAACCCTTTGTTTGCTTTCATATCCTTAACTATTTTGTTTGCTATTTCACCTGAGTAAAAAGATTCGATACCTTGATCTCTGATCTTTTCTAATGTATTTAACATATCTAGATTCTTAATACGAGTTCCTATTGGATAAGTATTCCCATTTTCATCTAAATATATACGTCTAGCATTTTGGTTTAATCTAAGTTTCTCGTCCATAGAAATTCTTCCATGACCAGCAGATCTATCCCAAAATTCATCAATAGCAGGACTAACCGAAAATCCTTCTGAAGCAAAATCTATTGCTGGTTGAATAATTTTGGCCCAAGGCATAGTTCCGTACTCTTTTATTGCTTCATAAAATCCTTTCAAAGTACCTGGTGTCATTATTGATTCATAACCAACTTCATTTGCTCTATTTTTTAAAATGAAACCAAATCCATCTCTAGCTTCGTGTGAAATTTGATTTTCCCACATACTTTCACTCACCGAAGAAGGTGCTGTTGTATGAAAATCTATAAATCCATGAAAATTTTTATCTGGTAAATATAATTGCAAAGAACCAAATCCTGCAATTCCGCACATCATAGGATCTACTACAGTTTGAACAAGTGCACTAGAAATAGCAGCATCAACTGCATTTCCTCCAGCTTGTAATACTAGAGCTCCAGTTTCAACTGCTTCTGGTTGTGGTGCTGTTATTATTCCATGAGTCATTTTGTTTATTTAACATAGTATACTATTTAAATAAAAATCTGTAGTATAAATATAAATTTATATATAATTAGTTCAGGCTAACAGATTATGAATATCTTAATTTCCCCACAAGCTTTTAAAGGCAGTATTTCAGCTATAGATGTTGCTAATTATATAGAAAAAGGAATAAATAAAGCCAACCCAAATATAACAACTACAAAAATTCCTGTTGCTGATGGCGGTGATGATACATTAGAAACATTAGTAAGTATTACTAATGGACAGATCTATAACACTAAAGCCACCGGGCCAGATGGAACAAAAATCAGTACTTCTTGGGGTGCTCTAGGTGATAATAAAACTGCAGTTATTGAAATGGCAAAAATTTCAGGATTAGCTTTACTCAACGGAAATATAAAAGATCCAAAAAATTATACAACTTATGGTTTGGGTGAAATCATCAAAGAATGTTTAGATTTAAGTTATAGTAAATTTATAATTGGCATTGGAGGATCTGCCACAAATGATGGAGGAGCAGGTATGGCTCAAGCCTTAGGAGCAAATCTTTTTGATAATAAAAAAAAAGAAATCAAACGAGGCTCAATTGGATTGAAAAATTTAAAATCNATTAACTTAACCAATTTAGATCAAAGAATAAAAAATTGTGAATTTCTTGTTGCATGTGATGTTAACAACCCTCTACACGGACCAAACGGAGCCACTTTTACTTTTGGACCCCAAAAAGGATTTAATGACAAAGATTTGTGTGAATTTGATAAATATATGAAAAATTATGGAGATTTAATTGATATAAATTCAGGATATGAAATTTCAAAAGTACCAGGCAGTGGCGCTGCAGGAGGATTAGGAGCTGGATTTATGTTTTTTGTAAATGGAACACTTAAGTCTGGATCTCAAATAATTTTAGACTATATAAACTTCGAATCACAATGTAAAAATGCAGATATTGTAATTACTGGTGAGGGCCAAATTGATTTTCAAACAATTAATAATAAAGCTCCCATAGCAGTTGCAAGAATCGCAAAAAAACATAATATTCCAACTTTTGCAATATGCGGAGTTCTTGGAAAGGATTTTGAAAAAGTTTACTCAGAGGGAATAGAAAAAGTTTACCCAATCTGTAAAAACGAATCTGAAAAAGAATATGCAATTTCTAATGCAAGTAAATTAATTGAAAAAACAGCCTACGATTTAATAAAACAAAACTTTATCTAAATCTAATATTATCTCTTTTTAAGTCGGATATTTTAGTGCACCCCATTAATTTCATGTCTCTAATCATTTCGTTTCTTAAATTAGAAAGTGCTTTTTCCACTCCTTTTTGACCTCCTGCAGCTAGTGCATATAAATACATTCTGCCACCACTGCAAGCTTTAGCTCCTAAACTCAAAGCTTTAAGTACATGTGTACCTCTTGTAATGCCACCTTCGCAAATAATATCTATTTTATCTCCAACAGCATCAACAATTTCGGATAATTGATCAAAAGGAGATCTACTTCCATCTAGTTGTCTACCGCCATGATTTGATAAAATTATACCTGTAGCACCTATATCAACTGCCCGTTTTGCGTCTTCTACGCTCATTATTCCTTTTAGGCAAAATTGTTTCCCCCATTTTTTTCTCAATTCTTCTGCATCTTTCCAATTCATAGATTGATCAAGCATTTTAGAAAAATAATCTGATAACGAAATAGCAAAATTTGCTTCTGGTATATGATCTTTTAAAATTGGTAAATCAAATTTTTCTCTTAATAAAAAATTTATACCCCACATGGGATGTGTAATGAAACTTAAAATACTTTCTAATGACAATCTTAAAGGCATCGAAAATCCTGTTCTCAAATCCCTTTCCCTGTTACCTGTCACTATGGTATCTACAGTTAAGGCTAATACGTCAAAGTTCGATTCATGGCATCTTTCAAGCATACTTTCAGTAAGTCCTCTATCTTTATGGTAGTACATTTGAAACATTTTAGGAGTTGTAATTGATTTTCCAATTTCTTCCAAACTAACTGTACTTAAAGAAGAAACACCAAACATAGTTCCAAATTTTTGTGCAGCTTTAGAAACTGCTCGTTCACCATCGTAGTGAAATAATCTTTGGACTGCAGTAGGTGAACAAAATAATGGCATATCTATTTTTTGGCCCATTACAGTTGTGGAAATATCTATATCTTCGACTCCTTTTAGGACATTGGGAACAAGATCGCAAGTTTCATAAGAATCTCTATTTCGTTGGAGAGTGATTTCGTCGTCTGCTCCACCGTCAATATAGTGAAAAACCGGAGAAGGTAATTTTGATTTAGCTAAATTCCTAAAATCATCGGTATTATTACAATTTTTTATATTCCCAAACATTAACAAAATACTTAAATTATAGAATTGATCATAATTCCGATAATCCAAAATAATAGACAATTAACGGACGCTAGAAATTTTATAGAATTATTCCCAAATTCAATGTTTGAATATTGCTCTTCAGTACGAACATAAAATATGCCGAATATTAGTAAGATTGTAATTAACAAAACAGATACAAAATCTACTCCTAATAACAATCCAACCAACAACCCTGAAAGAGTAAATATTGACAAAATTATCTTTGAAAAATCAGATGATTTTGATTTTTTATTTGATGCCATATATATTCCAATAACCATTCAATTATAAAATTATTCATTTATAATATTATTAATATAATTTAATTAATATCTAATTTTCACAAATTAAAAATGATTTATCTTGATAATGCAGCTTCAACACAAATAAGACTAGAAGTTTTAGAAATAATAAACAATGAATTAATTAATTCGTTTGCAAATCCTTCAAGTCCGTATTCGCCTGCTAGAAGTTCAAGAATAGCTGTTGACCGATCAAGAAAAATTTTTGCGGATAGTTTAAATTGCAATGAAAGCGAAATAATATTTACCAGTGGCGGAACAGAATCAGATAACACTGCCATAAAAGGCCCTGCATATGCACTTAAAAACTTGGGTAATCATATTATAACCACATCCACTGAGCATCATGCTGTTTTACACACCTGCAATAATCTTGAAAAACAAGGTTATGAAATCACATATTTGCCAACCGATGAATTCGGAATGGTTTCAAAAGATGATGTGATATCTGCTATCAAACCAAACACTATTTTAATATCTATAATATATGCAAATAACGAACTTGGATCTCTTAATCCAATAAAAGAAATAGGAGAAGCTATAAAAAAACACAAAGGCAACAATTCACAATTCCCACTTTTTCATACTGACGCAGTTCAGGCTGCGCCCTTCTTAGATTTAGATGTAGATAAATTAGGTGTTGATTTAATGAGCCTGTCTGCACATAAATTTAATGGACCAAAAGGAATAGGTGTGTTGTTTATGAAAAACGGAGTACCATTTGAGCCACTAATTACAGGTGGAGGTCAAGAGAGACAAAAAAGATCGGGAACTGAAAATATAGCATTTATTTCTGGTTCAGCTGAAGCAATAAAATTATCTGAAAATGAAAAAACAATCAACTATGATAAATGCTTATTTTTAAAAAATAAAATTATAAATCATTTAAAACAACGGCAGCCAAATGTATATATCAATGGACATCCTAAACTTAATTTGCCCAACATAATTAATTTAACTTTCCCAGATATAAGAGCGGATGATTTAATATCAGCTTTAGATTTAGAAGATATTTGTATATCAAATGGAAGTGCATGTACTAGCAATTCTTTGGAACCTTCACATGTACTCAAAGCTATCGGAATGGATGCTGATTTAGCTCTAAATACTGTGAGAATAAGCTTAGGAAGAAATAATACAGAGGATGAAATAACGCAATTTTTAAAGATTCTTGATAAAATTATAAAAAGAATTAGAGATAATAAAAAAGAATTTATCAGAAAATAATCAATAAAAAAATCATGTTATTAAAAAAAATAAAAACAAAAAAAATATTTTTTATAGTCTTATTGCCTGTTTTAATTCTTAGTTGTTTAAATGACGATTCTTCATCAAGTTTGACCAAGGGTAGAACCATAGCAATAGAAACGTTTGCTCCAATTGTAAGAGATAGAATTAGTTTCACAGATACACAAGGTAATATAAGGCTAATTAAACCAAAACCAAATAATAAACTAGTTGCTGTAAAAGTTAGAATAATCAATGAATCTGTAACTTACGTGCCTCTCTTTATAGACACTGAAGCTGCAGAATTAGGAGATAGAGGTGGATCAAGAGGATGGAATATTGATCCTTACAAGAGTTCAGTTTCAACTTCATCTAGAGAATCTGAACTTGACAAGTTTACTCCTTTATTAAGTGGTCATATTGAATTAAATAAGGGATTTGAAGTTACAGGATGGATGCTTTTTGATCTTGAACGAAATATTTCTCCGCTCACTTTATGGTGGAGAGAGTCAGATGATATAACATCAGACCTGCCAAAATAAATATATGATTTAGATGTTTTAGATTAAATCTTGGTATGATATTCTTTACTTTTATATTTAAATGGAGAATAATCTTGGCTGCTTTAGAAATAACCGATAATAACTTCAATGAAGAAGTACTTAATTCTGAACTACCTGTATTAGTTGATTTTTGGGCTGAATGGTGTGGTCCTTGTAAAATGGTTTCACCAATCGTTGAAGAATTATCTGATGAATATGATGGTAAATTAAAAGTTACTAAACTTGATGTTGATTCTAATCCACAAACCGCTGCAAGTTTTGGAATTAGAGGAATTCCTACTTTACTAGTGTTCAAAGATGGTGCAGCAGTTGATCAAATCGTAGGTGCTGTTCCCAAATCAACACTAACTGAACGTTTAGATAAAATTATTTCTTGATTTATTTGGGAGTGAATAAATTCTGGTGGATTTCACGGACTTCAACTCCGTTGGCTTTAATTGAATTATTGAAGCGTTGGGTTCGATTCCCTCTCACTCCCGAAAGTTAATATTATGAATGCATCTATTATTTCTTGGGTAATTTATGATATAGGTAATACTTTATTTAATGCAGGTGTTACTGGTTTATTCTTTCCGTTATGGATAATCACAAAATTAAATGGTACCGATGCAACTGTTGGGTACACTTTATCTTTGGCATTATTAGTTTCTTTGATAATTAGCCCTGTGGTTGGAGCTTTGTCTGATCAAACCAAAAATAGAAAAGTTTTTTTAGGCTTATTCACATTAATCTGCGGATTTTCAACAACTTTTATTGGAAATAATTCACTCATTACAAGTCTTATATATTATGGAATTTCTGTGACTTGTCTTCATTTGGGTGATATATTTTACAACTCAATGTTAAAAGATGTTAGTAATAAAAATAATATTGGAATAATAGGCGGAATAGGGGCAGGGATAGGTTACATAGGAGCTATCATAGCCATAGTAATAGGACTTCTTATAATAGAAAATCAAGGCTATCCTATTGGTTTTTCAATTATAGGAATTTTAATTATTATTTTCGGAATACCAATATTAATTTTTCTAAATGAAAAACCTCAAGAAATCCAAAATCGTTACCTAAAAACATCAAAAAGTTTAAGTAAAAGATTTTTAAACCAAATTTCTCGCACATTAATAGATATTAAAGATTTTCCTGGACTCGGAAAATTTCTAATAGCAAGATTTTGGTATTCATGGGCTCTATACACTGCATCTACTTTTACATCCTTATATATTTTAGAGACAATAGGCATGTCTGAAAGAGAAATACAATATCTAATTTTCACAGGTATTGTCACTGCAATACCTTCTGCTTTAATTTGGGGTAAACTTGTAGACACATATGGTGCCAAGAGAATAATAACAATAGTTTTAGTTATATGGCTAGTAAATCTAGGGCTATCAATCGGAAGTGGCGTATTTAATCTTGATAATAATATATGGTGGTTCATCAGTGGATTGACTGGGATATTAATTTCAGGGGTATGGAGTTGTGACAGGCCATTTATGCATCAATTAATATCTGATGAATTTATTGGAGAGTATTTTGGTCTTCACGGATTTACAGGCAGGCTAGGAAGTATAATTGGCACAGCAAGTTGGGGGTTTATTGCAACCACCTTGAATCTTGGGCAACCAACTGCTTTATTATCTCTTGGAATATGTATATTATTGTCACTAATAATTATTATAAGTATTGATATAAGAGAAAAAAATGAAAAAAATTGAAGGTAAATATATATTACTAGAATCATTAAAAAAGCAAAAAGTAAAATATATTTTTGGGAACCCTGGTACAACTGAAACAGCTATCATGGATGCATTAGAAAAATATCCGGAACTAGAATATATACTAACAGTTCAAGAATCCGCGGCAATGGGAATGGCAGACGCATATGCTAGAGCAACAAAAAAACCTGCTTTTGTTAACCTGCATATTGAAACCGGATTAGCTAATGGATTAAGTTTGCTACATAATGCCCATTCTGGTGGTACGCCACTTGTTCTCACTGCAGGTAATAAAGATTCAAGAGAAATAGCTCCAGGTAAAACAGATTTAATCGACATGGTTTCTCCTTTCACAAAATGGGCTGTTGAAGTTAATCACCCTGACGCTATTGCACAGGCTATGCAAAAAGCATTTCGTATAGCAATGAGTCCTCCAACAGGACCTACATTTGTAGCTTTTACTACAAATGCTTTAGATGATAAAACTAATGTATATCCAACAGAAACTTATAATGAAGAAATCGTAATTAAACCCGACGAAAAATCTATCAATGAAGCAGCTAAATTATTAGTAAAGTCTCAGAATATAGGAATATTAGTTGGAGACAGATTAGTGCAAACTAAAACTCCATTCATACCTATAAAACTTGCTGAATTATTAGGAGCAAAAGTTTATTCGTCTAATTATTCTGAAATGATTTTTCCTAATAAACATCCAAACTATATTAATAACCTAAAATTGGGGTTCAACTCATCAGATGAGTTCGAAGAATTTGATACAGTTTTAGCGGTAGGAGGATTGCCAAGAGTAAGCTATATGTTTTCCAATCCTAAAATGCGCATTTTTAACCCAGAATCAAATTTAATTCACATCGATAATGATCCTGCACAAGTAGGAACTACGGAAAAAACTGATATTGGTATTTTAGCCGATCCAAGTGTAGCACTAAACAAACTAACTGCAAAGGTTGAAGAATTGCTAACAGGAAATCAACTTGAATATTTTAGCGCTAAAAACCATGAGCTTAAAAAAGAAAAAGAAAACCTAGAAATTAAGAATCAAAAAGAACTTAACGAAGATTATGGTAAAAACCCTATGTCACCAGATAGAATGATATCTGAAATAACTAATGCCATACCCAAAGACACAATTATTGTTAATGATGCAGTGACTACATCAAACTCTATATTTAAATTTATGAATTTTGAAAAAGAAAATTCAATTTTTGGAGGCAGAGGAGGCTCATTAGGATGGGGAATGGGAGGCGCACTAGGAGTAAAATTAGCATTTCCAGACAGACATGTAGTTGCATTGGTTGGAGATGGAACCGGCATGATGTCAGTTCAGGCATTATGGACCGCTTCGATTAACCAAATACCTATAACATATATTATGTGCAACAATAGTACATATAGAATATTAAAATTGAATATGGATATATATAAAGAACAATTAAATTCTGAAAAAAATAGTAAATATCTAGGAATGGATTTTGATCAGAAATTTGATTTTGAAACAATAGCCAAAAGCTTCAATATTAATTCATATTCAATATCTGATCCTGAAAAAATAAATTCTGTACTTAAGGAATGTATCAATTCTAATAAGCCAAATTTGATTGATATACATATCGACGGGGCAATTTAAATTCTTTTGAACCATTTATATAATTGTTGGTTATCTAATCTAATCATTGTAGGTCTTCCATGAGGGCAAGTCCAAGGTTCTTGAGATAAAGATAATTCTTCAATTAAATTAAATATTTCAGATTGAGTTAAAAAATCTCCGAATTCTATAGATGCGTGACAAGCTAAAGTTTTCAATCTTTCATCTTCTGAAGTTTTTGAATTGTTTTTTAATTCTGAAATATAATTGTGTATTTTTCTCTCTAAATTACCTTTTGTAAATTGTAATGGCAATTTTCTAATAATTAATTGATTTGTAATTCCAAATGATTCGATTTCAAATCCTGCAGAAATAAAAAGATCAATATTTTCTTGAACCCATATATCTTCTTCTGCGGACAAATTGAGTATTACAGGATTCAATAATTCCTGAGATAAGACTTTTTGATTTACATTAGATAAAATTTTTTCATAATTTATTCTTTCGTGTGCTGCATGTTGATCAATAATAGCAATCTGAGTTTTGTATTCTCCAAGAATAAATGAATTATTTATTTGGCCTAGTAATCTGAATTCTTTAATTAAATCTATTTTAATATCATTGTCATTATTAGAAGAAAATTCTGGAAATAAATTTTGTGCATATTGGATAACAGTTTTGTTATTATCTGTATAGAGTTTATTTGAATAAGTTTTTATACCGCTTTTTATTATTGAATCACTATCATAATTCAAAATACTGATTTCACTATTGTTATTGTTAGATTTTGAATTAATTAAACATAAACGTATTTGTTTTTCGATAAGAGAGAATAAGTTACGTTCGTCCCTTATTTTTATTTCATTTTTGGATGGATGAACATTCAAATCTATTAGCAAGGGATCTATTTCTACATTAAGAGTACAAATAGGAAATTCCCCTTTTACTAATAAAGAATCATATGCTCTGTCAATCGCATAATGAAAAAATTTATTTTTTATAACTCTATTGTTTACAAACACATTAACATTAGCATTAGATGATTTTTTAATACTAAGATTGCTGATTAGACCCTTTAATTTAATTTCTTTTGATTCGTAATTTATTTCTAACATTGAATTTGCAGTTGTTGTATCATAAAGCACTGAGTACAAGTCTTCTAATTTTCCATTTCCTAAAGTTTCTAGATACTTTCTACCATCTGAAATTACAACAAATTTAATTTTGGGATAACAAAGTGAATATTTTTTTATTAGATCATAATTTTTTTTGCTTTCAGCTCTAGAAGATTTTAAAAAATTCTTTCTTGCTGGCATATTTCCAAACAAATCAGATACAACTACAGTTGTTCCTTTATTTCTTGATTCAGGAACAAGATCACCTGTCTTTCCAAAATTTACATTTAAACTATAAGCATATTCTTGATTTATACTTTTTGATACTAATAACACGTCAGACACAGTTGCTATGCTTGGTAAAGCTTCACCTCTGAAGCCCATTGATTGTATATAATTCACTTTTTCAATATCGTTTAATTTACTAGTTGCATGTCTTGAAAATGCAATTTTAAGGTCTTCTTTAATAATTCCTTTGCCATCATCAGATACTCTAATATAATCTTTTCCTCCATTTTTAATTTCAATTTCTATTTTCAAAGAACCTGCATCAATACTATTATCTATGAGTTCTTTAATTACAGAACTAGGATTTTCAATCACTTCTCCCGCAGCAATTTTGGAAATAATTTCTTGATCTAATTTTTTTATACGCATGACAATTCTTTATTTAATTTTTTTACCAAAGAAGGTCCTTCATATATTAAAGCTGTCCAAATTTGAGCAGATTTGGCACCATTAGAAACCAAATAATTAACATCTTGAGAATTACTTATACCTCCAGAAGCAACCAGATCAATTTTGTCTTTAAATAAATCATTAACAATTTTTATAGTGTTAAGTGTATCTTTATATAAAAGTTTACCACTTAAACCTCCCTTTCCTATTTTTAGATCAGGGTCCTCGGAAGGTAATGTATTACTTAAAACAACTCCATCAACATTATATTTGACCGAAATTTCTATAAATTCAATCAATTTATCTTTTTCTTCAGAGTTTTCAAGATCATGAAATCTGGGAATTTTAAGCATAAACGGATGAGTTTTAATTTTATTGAGTTCTGATAATAATAAAGATAAATTTTTATTATTATGAAAAAATTTTAATTTCTCTGTATTTGGTGAACTGATATTAATTTCAAATCCAACACAATAATCTCGGAGTGATTCATATAATTGAGTGATTTCTTTTACAGAATCACCAGAAATACTTAATATCAAAGGGGTTTTCAATTTGTATTTTTTTAGGTTATCAATAATTTTCGTTAATCCGTCATTTGGGAAACCTAATGAATTAATCATAGATTTTTGTTGAATATATCTTTTGATTCTTGGTTTTTGATTTCCTGGTCTTGGATTTAATGTAATTGTGCCTCCAACTATATAGCCAAAACCTAATTTGTCCAAAGAATTTAGCATAGAACAATTTTTATCAAAACCGGCTGCCAAAGAGATTTTTGAAGATAGTTCAATACCCATTAAGCTTGTGTTTGATTCATTGTTCATGTCGCTAGCAAAAAAGCTAGCAAAGAAAGATCCTAATTTAGAAGACAAAATCATTTGCATTAAATTATGAATCATTTCAGGATCAAATTTAAACAAAATATAATTTGATATAAATCTATACAAACTCATTTAAAAAAATAATTTTCACAGTTACAATAATTATAATATTATAATAATTTAATCATTAACATAAGGTGATAATATTGGATTTAGTTTTTGAAAGAGGAACAAACAAGTATCCGAAAGGGCATGCTTTATTATTTTTCACAAATCAAGATGACAGTTCAGAAATTTGGGCTACTTACCTAATAACTTTACCAATAGATGTAGATATTACTAAATATATGCCTCCTTTTTTAATGAATAATAATAATCAAATAAATCCTTCGGAGTTTAAATCATTTGCATTTCCTCCTTCTCCTGAGCTAATTGGTAGTTTTGACAAACTACAGAAATTAGCCGATCAAAGAGATGATGATTTAATAGACGGAGGATCCATTGACGTTAAAGATAGCGCCAATAATATGATGAAAGTAAATGAAATTTTATCTACTTATTTAAACTTATGTAATGAACAAATGAGTAAATCATCAGAAATATTAAATGAAATAGAAACAACAGAAGAAAGCAGTGTAAATAGTCTAATGTACGAATTTATGAGCGTGGATGATCGAATGACTGAATTGCAAAAATTAATATCAAAATTAGTTTATGCTACAGAAAATTTAGAACAAGAATTAATTGAAGAATGTGAAAAAGATATAGAATCTCTTTCAAAATATTATCCTGATAATCATAAAATAAATAAAATAATCGAATATACAACAAATAAAAAAACTTCTGAAATTGCTGAGTTATATTACAAAAGATGTTTTTATCTTGTAAAAGAAAATTATGAAAAAGTACAAGAGTATGAAAAACTAATTGAAGAAAAAGATATTAATTAACTAATTTTTTCAAATATTGATATATACCCTCAACTCCCTTTTTTTCTAATACATGCTTTGAGACAGCTTTAAGTTCAGGAACTGCATTTTCTACCGCAACACCATAACCTAGATTTTTTAACATTTTTATATCGTTATAGCTGTCACCAAANGTTAGAACTTTACTAGAATNAATTCCTAAGTAATTACANATCCAATTTATTGAATTACTCTTATCAGCTTCCAAATTTAGAATCTCACAAAANTGAGGCAANGANCGAGTNACATANACTTCATTAGAAAATTCTTCNTTTAANATATATTCNATATTTTNTATATCTGANGGATTNCCTACAAGAACAATTCTNANNGGATTNACTAATNTNGATTTTTGATANTTTTCNTCATANNTAAATTCAACTTCGTTTCTAANTGCNTAATCTTTTAACCACTCATCATTTGANTCACATGAAATACTTCCTTCGTACTGNANCATAGTCTTAACATTNTATGAATTGATTTTATNAATNATAATTGGGATAAATTGTTTGTCTAAATTTATTGTATTTAGATTATNNAAAGTTTCATAATCTAAAATTTGAGCTCCNTGATATGTAATNATNGGTGCATTGGGAANAAATATGGAATTATTTTTTGCNGAAAGAGACATTCTTCCTGTTGCTATNGTNACAAAACAATTTTGAGATTTAAGAGTGTCTATTATATTCTANAAAATTTCTAGACACTNATTGTGAATCATNTTTAATTGTNCCNTCTATATCAAATACAACCAATTTATAGGGAAACAAAATAAANAAACCTTTAATTTAAAATTATAATNTTAATCCACGTGGTCCNGTNTAAAGAACTCTTGGTCTAAACAATCTATTNTTGTTATGTTGTTCAATCACATGNGCTACAAGTCCNGCTGTTCTNGATGCAAAGAAAATNGGAGTATATANNGGNATTGGNATACCAAGCATATAAAAAAGCAATGCTATGGGATANTCNGTGTTTGGATANAAACCTTTTTCNCGTGCCATAACNTCCTCTACAATTTTGTANATATTATGCAATTCNTCNCCATTNTCAATATTNGATTCTAAATCTGANATATAATCTTTTAAAAACAAAGCTCTNGGATCATATTTTTTCATATAAACTCTGTGNCCAAAGCCCATAATNCTTTCTTTNTTTTTTANTTTATCTAAAATATAACGTTCTGCTACTTTNCTNCCACCTTTATCTTNTATATCTAATATCATNTGAATNGCAGCTTCNTTTGCACCNCCGTGAAGAGGTCCTTTCAAAGAAGATATACCTCCAACAAANGCTCCATACATGTCAGATAAAGTGGAAGCTATNACTCTNGNNGCAAAAGTTGAATTTGGCATTTCGTGNTCTATGTAGCAAGTTAAAATTTTNTCAAAAATTTCNACTTGTTTTTGTGATACTGATTTACCTAATATCATAGATATAAAATTTTCAGAAAAAGTTTTACTACTNTCAGGTTTAATTATTTNTTGTCCATTNANTATTCTATGNGAATTNGCAGTCAAAATAGCAACTTCAGCAATTAATCTTGTTCCTTTATTTAAATTTTGANNCTCACTTGTATCCATTAANTTTTNNTCACTATGAAATCCTGCAAGATATGAAATTCCTGTNCGAATCACATCCATTACCATTGAACTTTTGGGAATTAGNTTNANTAAATCATANGTTTCTGNAGGGAAAGCAGAATCATCTAACAATAATTTTTGAAAACTATNNAGTTCTTTGGNATCAGGCAANTTNCCATTTATTACCAAATAAGCTACCTCAGGATANGTTTTAGAACCCGCNANTTCNATTAAATCATATCCTCTNATAACTATTTCTTCGTTATCTACATCTANATAACTTACATTTGTATCTGTTGCAATAACNCCATCTAATCCAGGTTTAAAATCATTCATCTTTAACTCCTTTATAATCAATTAATTGATCNCCNCCAAGAGATTCATCTAATTTAACATANTGATCATAATCAATAAGTTTATATAATTCNTTTCTTGTAANCATATTTTCTACTGCATNAATTTGTGTACCNTTATNGATAATCATATCAAAAAGNTCNNTAACTGCATTCATAGCNATCCTTAAACTACTNACAGGATAAATAATAATTTTATAACCNAATTCAGCAAATTCATNNGCTTTAAAATATGGNGTCTTACCAAATTCTGTCATATTTGCTAATAATTCAGAATCAACACTATNCGCAAATTTTTNAAATTCCTCTTTTGTTTCTAATGCTTCAGGAAAAATNATATCNGCNCCTGCATCAATGTATAATTTTGCTCTTTCAATTGCTGAATCAATNCCTTCTACNGCTTTTGCGTCTGTTCGTGCTATAATTTGNAAATNATTAGTTGATGATTTTGCNGCATAAATCTTCNTTGCAAAATCTGATGCTGANATTAATTCTTTNCCNTCNANNTGACCACATCTTTTTGGAAANANTTGATCTTCAATTTGNATCGCAGCAACACCNATTTTTTCNAAATCNTTAGCNGTTCTAACTACNTTAATTGCTTCACCAAAACCTGTNTCAACATCCACAATNAATGGNAANTTTGANATTTTNGTTATTTCCATTACAGAATCAAANAATTCTTGAAATGTAAANATTCCTATATCTGGAATNCCTTTCATAGCNGAAAAGGAAGCTCCTGAAAAATATAGACATTTAAATCCTTTTTTTTCTGCCATNATAGCTACTAATGGAGAAAAAACACCNGGAGTTAGTAAATAATTGTNATTAGANATTAGNTCTCTTAGTAANTNNCCTGGATGTTTTGATTCAGTTTTCATATTTTTAATTCCATAAATATTTCAGANATAGATTCNAAATTATTTANANTNTATATNTTTTCAGNAATATCTTTGATTTTTNANTCANTNTATTTACCANGNGTNTTTTTTTCAAATTTATTGAAAATTTCNGATCGATCCATTTTGTTATTTGCATGACCTCTTGGATATTTNACCTCNGATTTATAAACATTATCNTTGGTATGTACGATTATTCTATTAGGAATNCCATCAGGATAACCTTTACTTAATTCAGCATTTTCATTNAGTGTTGANGCTTTTANCAATCTTTTNATTTCAGGATCATTAATCTTNTCTTGNCTNAANGAATTTTGNGTTATTATATTNTCAGNNAATGCTGCCGCTACNGTATAAGGNAAAGAATGATCNGCAGTTTCTCNTGTTTTNGGATCCCANTTTTCAGGATCTTTAGCNATAATTTCATATGCTGCATCAAANGTTTCNATTTCAATTCTATTNATTTNTTTTGTATCATCTATATCTGATCTNAGATTAATACACGCATCAATTGCACTTTGTGCGTGATATTCAACTGGCCATTTCTTAATATAAGTATCTAAAATTCTAGANGTNTTTTTTGAACTCATTTCANTAAGAATATTTGGATTAATCAATTTNCCNCCTAATAATTGATTAACATATCCCATTTCACCTTCNAAAAAATCNTATGGNCCAGTAAANCCTGATTTTACNACATTNGCNGCAAAAATAGCATTTCTAACAGCATTAGCTGCCGCTGCGCCTTTCCACATTGATAATTCTCCTACTCTAGTCTGTCTCATTGAAGCATGAGGGATAGAATAAATTGCCAAAGTAGATCTAATCTGGTCTTTTGAAAACCCTAATAATTTACTTGCACCTGCAGCTGCACCTAATCCTGTAAAACTAACATGATCCCATCCATATTTTCTAAGACTTGCTACATCACATAAATTTACAGCTAATTCATATCCGGTTGCAATTGCCAAAATCAAATCTTTTCCTGATTTNTTATTTTCTTCTGACAAAGAAATCAACCCTGGTATCATATCACTAGGATGTAAAGGTTCTAATGAAAGATAAGTATCATTGTAATCTAAGTATCTGACAGAAGTTCCATTTGTAAAAGCTCCGGTCTCTGAGTCAACCTTTATATCTGTTCCCCATACATAAGAACCATTTACTTTAGTTCTATTTGAGGCGTATTGCCTAGCAGAAATCGGGGCATCATCGTCAAACGCAGCTATTGCTACTCCAATACTATCTAGGATTCTATCTTGAACTGAATCAATAACTTCANATGTTAAATCTGANTATTTAGTAGAATATATATAATCAACAATTTGTTTTTCTAACTTTTCCATATCTATAGCCTCAAGATAGTTTATTAATGATGTTAATATACTTATGATATTCTCATAAAGAAATACTTTCAATAAAGAAACAAAAAATATTGGGTATATTACCATGTTTAGATCAAACAAAATAAAAGAAAATTTAAAATCAGGAAAGCCTTCTATAGTATTAAGTGGTTATTTTGATTCACCTAATTATATAGAATTTATAAGCTCATTGGGAGTTGACGGAATTTGGCTTGAAGGAGAACACGGCCCAATAGATTTCAGAGATATACCAAACATTTCAAGAGCCTGTGATTTACATAATGTTACTTCCATTTTTAGAATAACATCGCAAGAATATGGTTTGATTTATAGGTACCTAGATTTAGGTGCACAAGGATTGGTTATTCCTCATGTAAACACAAAAGATCAAGCTCTAGATATAGTAAAGTCCGCAAAATATCATCCATTAGGAAAACGAGGCATGTTCACTTCTAGAAGAGGGCTAAATATATCTAGAGAAAAATACGCAGAATTTTCCAATAATGATTCTTTATTAATTGTAATCATCGAAGACATTGAAGCTATTAAAAATTTAGATCAAATAGTAAAAGTTGATAACATTGATATATTTTTTGTTGCACCTAACGATTTAGCTCAGTCTATGGGAATTGATAGTATTAAATCAAAAGATAAACTAAATTCAGAAATCCATAAGGCTATTAAAAAAATACAACTAGCGAAAAGAAAAGTAGGNACTCTCACAAATGCTGAAAATATAGACTCATATATTGACNTNGGAGTGGATTTCATGCTCTACGATTCCAATCAATTCATAAGAGATGGAATAAAAGAATTAAAAAACAAAATAAGTTGAAGATTTGGAATTCGATAAATTAATTCGANAAATAAATAAACATAAAAATNAATTTGATATAGAAATTTATTTGGTAGGCGGAAGTGTTAGAGACTTNTGCCTTGAATTAAATCCNACAGATTTAGATTTTGTTTTTNTTGACAACAAAAATAATATTGAAAAATTTATAGAAGTNACATTTTGTCCTTCANATTTAGAAAAATCACTCTTTAATACNTATAAGTTTAATTACAATAATTATTCTCTTGATTTTGCTATGTGTAGAAATGAAATTTACGAGCAACCTGCTTCNTTACCAGTGGTAAAAAAAGGAAATTTAATTGATGATTATAAAAGAAGAGATTTCACTGTAAATAGTATGTATATAAATTTAGATACTTTTTCTATTAATAATATAATTGATCACTCTAGTGGATTAGAGGATTTAAAAAAGAAAGAAATTAAAATTTTACATGAAAAATCTTTTGAAGATGATCCAACTAGAATATTTCGAGCAATAAGATATTCTGAAAGACTAAAATTTGAAATAGAGAATCAAACTTTAAATCAAATTCACAAATATTCAAGAAATATTAAAAATTTGACTGGAACAAGGGTGAAAAATGAAATTTATAAAATTTTAAATGAAAATAATGTACATGAAATTTTGATTACTTGTAATGATTTGAAAATATTTAACCAATTAGATCTGCATATAAATTCCCCCATTCAAAAACCAAATTGGGGGAAAAGAAAATATACAAATTTTAATCATTTGATTAATGATCAAAAATCTATTCATTTTAAATTCATAGTATTTGTTTCAACATTTTTAAATCATATAGAAACATCACAAATTATTAAACTTTCAAATTATTTCGGTTTAGAAAAAAAGTTACAAAAAAGTTGGGAAAATATTGCGATTAGCTATAATCAATTAATGAAATTTGATTTTAATAATGGCACTAACAGTGAATTAAGCAAAATAATTAAAAATATCGACATAGAATCTTGCATTGCATTTACACAATATTTAACAAATTCTCAAACTGAAAGAGTATATGAATACTGGGACAAAAATAGGAATCTAAAACCTCAAATAAGTGTTAAAGAAATACTTCAACTTGGAATTAAGGAAGGTCCTGTATTAGGTAAATTAATTATGGCACTTCAAGATGCAGTAATTGATGGTAAATTAACAACAAAAACTGAAGAATTAGATTTTATAAGAAATTTTACAAACCAGGATTAATCATTTTAAATGGATCAAGAATATCCATGATTTTATCTTCACTTAAATCAGTCATTTCTAACGCAACTTCTGAAATGGTACGACCCGATTTCTCTGCTTCTTGGGCAATTTTAGCTGACAAATCATATCCGATTTCTGGCACTAATGCTGTAACCATTGACAATCCTCTGTGTACAGATTTTGGGCCTTCATCGGAAGCTTTTAGACCTTTAATGCATTTTTCAGAAAAATTGATAGCTGAATTTGAAATAAGATCTACGCTCTCTAGCATATTATATGCCGATACAGGTAGCATTACGTTCAGTTCAAAATTTCCAGTCTGTGCAGATAATTCTACTGCTGAACAATTCCCATAAACATGCGCACATACTTGCAAAAAAGATTCAGCAATTACAGGATTAACTTTTCCAGGCATAATTGAGCTACCTGGTGCTACAGATGGTAATATAATTTCACCAAAACCACCTCTGGGGCCAGAACCCATCCACCTGATATCATTACAAATTTTCATAATTGACAATGAAATTGATTTTATAATTCCAGCTGTTGCCGTAATGGCATCTATAGTGCTTTGTGCCTGGAAATGATTAGTTGTTTCCACTATTTTCAATCCTATTTCTGAAGAAATGTGTTCGCATACAAGTCTAGAAAAGTCTTCATGCGTATTTATTCCTGTTCCAACTGCAGTCCCACCTAAAGCAACTTCAGAAAGCCATTTTTGTGAATCTAACAACTTATTAATAGCATTATCAATTTGACCACAATATCCTTCAAATTCTTGACCAAGAGTTATAGGAGTAGCATCTTGCAAATGTGTTCTGCCTGTTTTAATTACACTGCTAAATTCTTCCGATTTAGCTTTTAATTCTTTCGACATATTAGACAATGACGGAATAAGTTTAGTATCAATAGATTGTATTAAAGCTAGATGGATAGCAGAAGGGATAACATCATTGCTTGATTGACCTAAATTAACATGATCATTAGGATGTATAAAGCTTTTATTACCTCTATTACTTCCTGATTTTTCTGCTGCAATATTTGATATAACTTCATTCATATTCATATTGGTTGAAGTTCCTGATCCAGTTTGAAATATATCAATCACAAATTCGTCAATATATTTGCCATCTAAAATTTCATTTGTGACTTCAACAATCATATCTGATACTTCTTTGTTTATAAGTCCCAAATCAAGATTTACAATAGCTGCGTTTTTCTTTATTAAAGCTAAGGATTTAATAAATTGATCAGAAAATTTCAAATTACTAATTTGAAAATTTTCAACGGCTCTTTGCGTTTGAGCTCCATAATAAGCATCTTCAGGAACTTTCATTTCTCCTAAAGAATCTTTTTCTATTCTGTATTTCATTAATTCTCCAATAAATTTAGTTAATAAAATTATCTCGGTTTAAATTATTAGAGTCAAGAAGAATTAATTAAGTGCTAGATAAAAATATAATAAAAACATAGAATAAGTTAATTGAGCATAATATCGAGGTGGAAAATGAGTAAAATGACAGGAGGAGAAGCACTAGCTAAGTCCCTTACATTAAATAAAGTAGAAGTTATTTTTGGGCTCCCCGGTGTTCAACTTTATCATGCACTTGATGGTTTGTCCAAAGAAAAACAAATCAAATTTATTACCACTAGGCATGAACAAGCAACAACTTATATGGCTGACGGATATAGCCGGGCATCAGGGAAGATAGGGGTAGCAATGGTTGTTCCTGGCCCCGGACTCCAAAATGCAAGTGCAGGAATAGGAACTGCTTACTCTGCATCCTCACCGATATTAGTGATATCTGGGCAAATCGAAAGAGAATCTATAGGAATGGATCAAGGTAAATTACACGAAGTTAATGATCAAATGGAAACTATAGCTCCTGTGACAAAATGGAGAAAAAGAATAACAGATCCACAAGAAATCCCTTCTACAGTTAATGAAGCATTTAATCAATTACAAACTGGTAGACCAAGGCCTGTGGAAATTGAAATACCACCTGAAACTTTAGCTGATGTATCATCCATAGATTTACTAGAACCAGAAATAAATTCTCCAATTTCAATTACTGAAGAAGAAATAAATCAATTAGCAAGCGAGTTAATTAAAAGTAAAAATCCATTATTGTGGGTAGGTGGTGGAGCAATATCTTCTGGCGCTAACGAAGAATTATTAGAACTTGTAGAATTTTTACAATGTCCCGTTATATTAACAAATCAAGGAAAAGGTGCTTTTCCAGAAAACCATGAATTATGCCTTGGATCTCTTCATAGAAATGAGCCTTATATGGATAAAATGAAAGAACATGACTTGAGTTTGGCAATAGGAACAAGAATGGGAATCGCAGCCACTACTAATATAAACCACAAATTGTATCAAATCGATATTGATGATAAAGAAATTGGAATCAATCATCCTAGTGCAATTCCAATGGTTGGCGATGCAAAAGTTTCTCTTAAAAATTTATTAATTGCTTTAAAATCAAAAACTAGCGCTAGAGAACCCAATGTTAAATTGAAAGAATTATTAAAATTTAGAAAAAAAGCTCTAACTGTAATTGAACCTCAAGCTTCATTAACTAATGCACTTAGAGATGCAATGCCTGAAGAAAGTGTATTTGTATCAGGGATGACTCAAATTGGATACTATAGCAGAACAGGTTATCCAGTTAATCTTCCAAGAACTCACATAACTTCGTCATATTATGGTAATTTAGGTTATGCATACCCTACTGCTCTAGGCGCAAAAGTTGGTAGACCTGACCTTCCTGTATTAGCAGTTTCTGGAGATGGTGGATTTTTGTTCAACTCACAAGAAATGGCTACAGCTAAGCAATTCAATATAAATGCTACTGTAGTAGTGTTTAATGACAACGCTTATGGCAATGTTATGAGAGACCAAAAACTTTCATTTGATGGCAGAGTATATGGATCAGAATTACAAAATCCGGACTTTAAAAAACTTGCAGAGGCATATGGAATCAATTACTACAGAGCAGATTCTCCCGAGCAACTTAACGAATATACAAAAGAATCCTTTGGCATAAACGAACCTTCATTTATTGAAGTTCCTGTAGGGCCAATGCCTAAACCATGGAAATAATGAATAGAAACGAAGCTCACAACCAGCTATTAATAAATGCAGAAAAAGCAGGTATAAATTTTGAAAATAAAATACCTCCAGAAGATGGTTGGTTTAAATCTGATGATTTAAAATTACATTTTCTTGATTGGGGTGATAAATCTAAACCCGTATGCATTTTATTACATGGTTTTGCTCAGACTGCACATTCTTGGGATTTCATATCTTTAGGGTTATCAAGTAATTATCGAGTAATTGCTTTAGACCAAAGAGGACATGGAGACAGTGATTGGGATAATAATAAAAATTATTCTACTCCCTACTTTGTCAAAGATATAAAAAATCTAATTAAATTTTTAAATATTGACAAATTTGACCTGATTGGACTTTCTATGGGAGGTAAAAACAGCTATTACTATGTTTCAGAAAACCAAGATAAAATTAATAAATTAATCATAGTAGACACTGGCCCAGAAACTATTAAAAAAGGGAAATCATCTATACGAAATTTTGTTCAAATGGATGATCAACTAGATTCAATAGAAGATTTCGTAAAACGTATAAAAAAATATAACCCACATAGGACGGAAGAGCATATAAGGGGTAATATTTTAAATAATATCAAACAACTTGAGAGCGGGAAATGGACATGGAAATACGATTCTTTCCTAAGAACTGGATTTAATGTTAGGCAAAGAAATGATAACCCGAATGAAGCTTGGGAAGTATTAAAAAAAATATATACACCCACAATGATTGTAAAAGGCGGGAAAAGTGATATTTTATCTTCTGAAACTTTAGATAAAATGACAGATGTTATGGATAATGCTATTGCCAAAATTGTTGAAGATGCCGGGCATCTTGTGCCTGGGGATAATCCCATAGAATTTACAAAACTAGCTATCAATTTTTTAATGAAATGAACAAAGAAAACAAAAAACCAACAAATATATTTTACGGTTGGTGGATTGTTATTTCGGGTACAATTGTAAATGCATTGGCTACTGGTACATATTGGCATGGTTTTGGTGCATTTTTTGATCCAATTGTTGATGAATTCAAATGGAGCCGTGCATTAACTTCCATTGCACCTGCACTTCAAAGATCAGAAGGTGCTGCATTTGGTCCATTTGTAGGTATTGCTATAGATAAATTCGGTCCTAGAAATGTAATGCTTTTTGGAATCATATTATGTGGGATTGGATTTATCGCCCTAGCTCATACAAACTCATTGTTGTGGTTTTTTGTAGCAAGTAGTATTTTAACACTAGGTTTAACTTTTGGGACTTTTCTAGTCGTTAGCACTGCAGTCGCTAATTGGTTTGTTCAAAAAAGAGCATTAGCTTTATCTGCGGCATCAACAGGATCTGGATTTGGAGGATTTCTTGTACCACTTGTAGTCTTGCTTATAAGTACATATGGATGGCGAGAATCATTAGAATATATAGGAATATCTTTTTTTATAATAGGAATTCCATGTTCACTGGTAATGAGAAGTAAACCTGAGGATTATGGTATGTACCCAGATAATATAAACCCTAAAAGTCAAAAAGAAAAAAATATAAAAAAAGAAGTGGACTATGGTACCAAAGAAGCTTTGAAATCACCTACATTTTGGACTTTTGCTACTGTTGTGGGAATATCTCAAATGATGATGTCCTCAAATGTTCATTTAATTCCAGCTCTAAGTAGCTTTGGATTTAGTCGTGAAGTTGCAGGGTTAATTATAGGAGTAGGAGTTAATATTACAAATTTTGGCGGAAGAATCTTATCAGGGATATATGGAGATAAATTAAATAAAAAATACATACTTACTTTTGCATTCTTTTGCCAATTCGTTGGTTTGATTATTTTTTCTTTTAGTAGAACGATTTTTCAATTAATATTTTTTATGTTTTTTTGGGGATTAGGTTTTGGACTCTCTGTACCAACAAGATTAGCCATTACAGGTGATTACTTCGGGCGAAAAAATTATGGAACTATACTATCCTTAATAATGACAGTCAGTGCAATTTATAGCGTTCTTGCTCCGGTTGCTGTTGGATGGGGTTATGATGTATTTGGAAATTATAGACAGCCATTCTTAATACTAGCATTAGTGTCGAGCGTAAGCGTTCCTGGAATGCTTCTTATTAAACCGATGGAAGAAAAAAATTAAATTATCTTTTGGTTTTTGTAACATATCAAGGGATGTCCGGGAGTTAACTCTACATCAACTTTTGTTCCCACATTAAAATCATTTGTATGAGATGAAAGGCTTTTTACAATTTTGCCTGAGTTCAGTTTTATGTAATAAATGTAATACATTCCTCTATATTCTCTTTGAACAACAAATCCATTCCCTGCGTTATTTTTTGTTATTGTAATATCGTCAGGTCTCAGCATAATATTTACAGTCTCACCATTTGAAGCATTAGATTGAACTTCTATTTTTCCTAATTCAGTATTGGCATATTTATCTTTAATTTCTCCATCAATAAAATCAGCTAATCCAATAAATTCAGCAACAAATTGATTGGACGGATTTTGAAACACTTTTTTATTTTCATCTATTTGTTGTATTTCTCCTTCATTCAATACTATTATTCGATCTCCCATGTACAAGGCTTCTTGTTGATCATGAGTGACAAATAAACAAGAGATTTTTAAATATTTAAGAATTCTTCTAACTTCCATCCTTAATTGTATTCTTAAATTTGGATCTAAGTTTGAAAAGGGTTCATCCATTAATAAAATTTTAGGATGTGGGGCCAATGAACGTGCTAAAGCTACTCTTTGCTGTTCTCCACCTGATAATTCATCAGGATATCTATCTCTTAAATCATAAATGCCTGTCATTAACATTAAATCAGTTAAAGATGACAATTGTGAAAGAGATTTATGTTTTGTGTCGTTAACATTCATGCCATATTGAATGTTTTTTTCTACTGTCATGTGCGGAAACAAAGCAAAATCTTGAAACACAATACCTATATCTCTTTTTTCAATAGGGGTATTTTTAATACTTGAAAATATTATATTTTCAGAAATTTTAATAATTGCTTCATTGGGATTTTGCAGTCCTGTAATACATCTAATTAATGAAGTTTTGCCTGATCCACTCGGCCCTACTAAAGCTAAAATTTCAGAATCTTTAATGTCAAAATTAATATCTCTTAATACCTTATTATCATCATAATTAAGTGACAAATTTTCAACAATTAACGATTTTTGTTCTTTATTCATTTATAAATTATTTATTTTTACTAAATTTTACCTTTATATCTTCTGTATGTATAGATAGATATGTTGGTATAGCAATTATAATTATTAAAAGTAAACCTGCTAAGCCCGCGGAAGAGAAATTAGCTTCCTCCAATCCATCCCAAATTACTGTTGATAATGTATGAAAATTAAGAGGTGCTAAAACCAAAGTTACAGGCAATTCTTTTGCAGTTAATATAAAAACGTTTAATAATCCTTTTCTAATACCGGGAGCATATAAAGGCAATGAAATTTTATAAAAAGTTTCAAAATAACTTTTTCCTAATGATTTTGAAGCTATTGAATATCTTTCACCTACAAGTTCCGATGAAGTTCTAATTGGACCATAACCTGTAGAAAAAAATAAAACTATATATCCCATAATCAAAATTATCCAAGTTTGATATATAGAAAAAAAGTAATTGACAGAGAAATATACAAAAGAAAGGGCAATTACCAATCCAGGAAGAGTGTAACCAAAATATATCAAATTTTCAAATGCTATTCGTAAACGATTATTATTTTTTGATAAAACATCAATAATTAAGAAAGCCAAGATGATACATAATATTGCAGTAACAGAAGAACCAGTAAATGTATTGTAAATAGCATCTATTTTAATTGTTCCCATTAGTTCAACAATACTTAAGTTTGTTCTGAATATTAATTCAAAAATCATTATAAAAGGGATCAGAACGCTAATTATGGTAATAATTATAAGTGTTAGTTGTACCAAAGAATGTTTGTTTTTGACATCATACAAATTTTGATTTATTAGTTCAGATGGTTTCTTTGAAATTTTACGCGAATTTAAAATAGACATATTAATTGCATAAAATATAATAGGCAAGGATAATAATATTAAGATTAATGCATACGACGCTGCACCTTCCAAATCAAAAGATCTATACTTTGTATAAATAGCCAAAGTAAAAGTTTGGTATTGCATAGCTTGCACAGCGCCAAAATCGCTTAAAGTATATAGAGCTACTAGCACGCAGCCAGCATAAATTGATCCTTTGATGTTCGGTAATATAATTTTCAAATATGTTTGATAATGATTTTTCCCAAGAACTCTAGATGCGCTTTCAAGTTTTCTATCTACTAATTTTAATCCTGTGCAAATATTTATGTATACATATGGGAAACATATAAAAGTTAAACACAACCAAGCACCAATAAATCCATATATATCTGGAAATCTGTCAATATTGAAAAAAATATTAAAAAAATCGTATAGTTTGCCTTTAGGGCCATAAAATAAAATGAACAAATAACCTGCAAAATAACTTGGGATTACAAGTGGAATAACAAGTAAAACTCTCCACATTTTTGCAAATTTTATTTTAGCAATTTCTGTAGCCCATGACAGATATAAACCTAGTATCAATGTAGACAGAGTAACAGCGAAAACAAGTGAAGATGTATTTATTATTAACTTAAGGTAACTTAGAGAAAATACATTCTGAAACGAATTAAATAAATCTACCAATCCATATGTAAATAAATATACCAGAGGTATGTTAAACAACAGTATTAGAAGACAAATAATTAACCCAATCAATCTTCTCATTAGATCTCCAATTAATTAATTAATTATAAATATTAATTTAGAAAAAGAAAAGAAGAGCTTGTAAATGCTAATGTGAGGCGACATTTACAAGCTCTTCCCTAAAAAAGCTGAACCACTTAATTTTAATAATACACAGTCAGTAGGTTAAACTAACTAAACTAAGTGATGGTTTTATTTTGGAAGTGCCCCAGCTTCTTGAAGTAACTTAACTGATCCTTGGATGTCAGCAAGATCAGATAAACTTATATTTGCTTTTGTTATATCAGCCAATGGAGTCAACAGAGGATGTTGTTTAACACCTTCTATTAAAGGATATTCCCTGGTTGAATTAACAAAGTAATTCTGAGCAACTTTAGATATCATAAAATCAACAAATTGTTGAGCATTATCTTTATTTTTTGCTGTGCTCATTATTCCTATTGGAGAAACCATAACTAAAGATCCTGGTCCACCAGAAGCCAAGTGAATGTTTCTTGCTTTAAACGCATCACCTTCACCGGCATCTAATACGAATTTATACAGGTAGTAATGGTTAACTAATCCTATATCGATTTCTGCTTTACCAGCAGCTTCTACTTGTGGAGTATTTTTAGGATAAACTTTTACATCGTTATCCATCATACACTTGACCCACGCCATAGCTTTATCTTCTCCCCACATAGTTCTCATAGCAGTAAGCATTGTTTGGAATGAGGAGTTAGTTGGTGCCCATCCCATTTTACCTTTGAATTTTGGATCGCATAAGCTATTAAGATCTGTAATATCTGCAGGGTTAACATTATCAGTATTGTAAACAATTGTTCTAGCTCGGCCAGAAACTCCAATCCATTTACCTTGGTTGGATTTTGCCCAATCAGGTACTAATGCTAATGAATCTGCTGATACATTTTGAAGCATACCAATTACACTTCCAACCGCACCCGGATCTTGTGCATAGAATACGTCAGCTGGAGTTTTATCACCTTCTGACATAATTAAAGAAGCCATTTCTCCGCTGCTTCCATATTTTACTTCTACATTAATACCGCTGATAGCTTGAAATTGTTCTATAATTGGTCCAACAAGACTTTCTTTTCGGCCTGAGTAAATTACCAAGCTGCCTTTATCACGATCAACTTCTTTTACAACTTCAACTTCTTTTACAACTTCAACTTCTTTTACAACTTCAACTTCTTTTACAACTTCAACTGGAACTTCTTTTACAACTTCGACTGTTTCTGTTTCAGTACAAGCTATAGTAAAAGCCATTAAAGATGTAAGAGCTACTAAAGTAGATAATCTGAAAATTTTATTCATTTATAAACACCTTAAATTAATATATGTTAATAACAGAGGTTAATATATATTAACTTGCAAACTTATGTCAACATAATTTTTCGAATTAAATGATATTAATACTAATTATTAGCATTTATTATTAAAAATTAATTATGCAAATAATTGTTTATAATGTGAAAATTGTCACTAGAAAATCTAATAGACTAATATTTAATGTTGAATTAGATAATTATAGGCTGATAAAATTCTAAATTGTGAGGTAGTTTTAAATATCCGCTATTCTTTAAGGAACAAAAAATGAAATCAATAGGCTTAACTACGACTGCTATTTCTCTTATATTAGGAGCTATTCTTATTACAATATTTAATTCACTGATACCAGTTAATGCTGCAAATCCTTTTGATTTCTCATTTGACCCCTCACAAACAAGTAAAGTAATCGACGCGACAACAGGAAATCAAGTTAACCTCAGAATATTCAGTATGTTATTAACATTAAGTACTTTATTAATTCCACTTGGATTAATTGGGATACTAAGGATTTCAGAAAAAGATGATAAAAAGAAATTAACTACATGGGGCTTCGTTTTGGCAATAATATCTGTAACAGTTTGGGCTATTACTTCAGGTGCCAATTTAGCTTTTGCTGGAGTTATCTCCGGAATGGTAAGTGCAACAAATGAATTAAATGCAGCACAATCGGCTTTAGCAGGTGCAACAGCTTCTAAAAATATGGCCTTAGTTGGACAAATGACAGGAGCGATAACAGGATTACAAATGGCCATGATGTCACTCACAATAACCGCTGGTACAATAAATGCAATTGGACTTGCATCTCACCAAATCGCTACTATTATATTTCTATTAGCAAACGTCTTACTAGGAATAGGAATGATTCAAACCAAACCTTTAAACAATATTGTATCTAAACTACTTTTGGTTGTTGGAGCTGTTGGGTTTATAATTTTATTGATATATCCTGTTAGTTCCGAACCAGGTTATGCATTAGGTGGGATTATATTGACTATTATAGCGTTGCTTTGGATGATTAAAGGAATAATCGTTTACAGATTAAAATAATAATTAGTAAGCATGTGAGGTTATTAAATTATGAAAAATGGTTACTTAATTCTTAATACTGGTACTCCAGATGAACCTACGATTCCTGCATTAAGAAGATATTTAAAACAATTTTTATCTGACCCCGATATGCTTGATTATCCTTCAATTAGACCTGAAGAAAGTTCCAAAGGTTTAGATGTATTAAAAAACA
>PAZO01000013.1 GCA_002715665.1 Chloroflexota bacterium
CAGTAATGGTTGGAGGTCCTACAGCTATATTGGGTCAAGCTCCTGATGTAATTAAAACTTGGAGAAGTAAAATGGATCACTATGGAAACAAACATGAACATATTGACCCTCCCGTTCAACTTCCAATCTATGTTGCACCCACAATGGAAGAAGCAATGAACGATCCAAAAGGATATGATGATTTTTCTTTGAAAATTCTCTCTAAAATAGGAACCCCTATCAAAAAAGATGGAACCATACCTAAGGGTTATGATCAATGGGTTAACAGACAAAAAGACCGACAAGGTGTCCAAAACAGCGAAATTCCTTTACTTCGAGGAACTCCAGAAGATATTATTGAAAAACTTTTGATTTGTAAAGAAAAAGGTGTGAAAAATATATTTGGAAACTTTGGTTTCCCTGGAATGCCCAAAGAAAAAACACAAAGATCTATAGAATTATTTGGCACTAAAGTTCTACCAGAAATAAAAAAATTAGTCTCTGAAGGTGCTGCAGCTGGATAATAATTATAAATAATATATACAAAATCAATTTAAATTGATTTTGTATATATTATTTACCAACGTTCTTTATAACCATCTACCCACCATACAACACCATACTTTTCTGAATAATCGCTTTTTATGAAAGTATCAAATTGTGCTTTGAAATCTTTAATTTTTTCGCCACCTTCACCATGTCCGGGGAAAAATTCTATATCATCATTTAAAACATAAATTTTTTCTTTCAAACTACGTATAGTTAATTTAAATTGATCAGCTGAATCTGTAATACCAGCTCTACCAGGAAATAAAACATCACCTGAAAACAAATTGTTTTCAATCAGAAAACAATTTGAGCCTAAAGTATGACCCGGTACAGTGATAGATTGTATTTTTTCTTTCCCAATATAAAAATTATCACCGTCTGATATTTCTATATCAGGCTCAACAAATGCCACTCTTTCAGTTGGAGTAGATCTGCAATCGGCTTTTCCTAAAGCAACTTGAAAATCATATTTTTCTCTCAGTACAGGCAATCCTCCTGCGTGGTCAAGATGGTGATGAGTTAATAATACTAATTTAATTTTTACATTTAACTTTTCTATAACTTCAATAATAGGAAATGGCTCTTCTGGAACATCTATTATTATTGCTTCATTAGAAAAATCATCTTTCAAAAGATATGAAGTATTTAAATAACTATTTTTAAAATGAATTTTATGTAAAATCAAATATTCTCCTAATTAATATAAAATATATAATGTAAATAAAAACAAACAATTCGTTTTTTTATATTATAATATTTTAAATATAATAATCCTATGTGGTAAAAAGTTGAAAATAATAGATCTTATAAAAAAGAAAAAAACTATATCTTTTGAATTTTTCCCACCAAAACGTGAAAGCGATTTACCAAAATTGTACGAAACAGTTGATCGACTTTCCACTTACAATCCTGATTTTGTATCTTTTACATATGGAGCTGGTGGAAATACAAGGCAATTAACGATCAAAGTTTCTAAAGATACAAAAATTGCAAATTTAACACAAGTCATGACACATCTTACTTGTGTTGCTCATACTAAAAAAGAAATAGATACTATTTTAGATGAGCTTAGTAAATATAAAATAGAAAATATAATTGCATTAAGAGGAGATAAGCCTAAAGATATAGATATTAAAAATGAATTGATTCATGCTACTGATTTAATTAGTTACATAAAAAATCAATCTAATTCTTTCTGCATTGCTGCTGCTTGCTATCCTGAATTGCATCCTGAAACAAATGATTTTAGTGAAGAAATAAAATATACAAAATTAAAACAAGATAAAGGAGCTGACTTTCTAGTTACTCAATTATTTTTTGATAATAAAGATTATTTTAAATTTGTAGATGAATCNTTAANNAAAGGNATAACCATTCCNATAATTNCAGGNATACTTCCTATAGTNAGCACATCACAAATAAGAAGAATNACAAAANTGTGNGGNTCAAAAATACCTAATAANTTAAATATAAAACTAGAAAAATATAAAGACAATAANCTTGAAACGGCCAAATTAGGAATTGAATATGCTACTAAACAAGTATTAGAATTAATTGAAAATGATGTCCCAGGTATTCATTTTTATTCATTAAATAAAACTAAATCAGTTGGGCATGTTTTAANNAATTTAGGTATATCAACTCAAACTCCAGAACATATAATATAAAGTGAATAATCAACTACTAACAAACAAATTTATTTTAACATCAGAATTGACTCCNCCCAAAGGAGTAGATTTAAGTAAAGCTTTAAATAAGGCAAAATCTCTTCCTGGGATTAATGCATTCAATGTGACAGATAATCATAATTCAAATATGACCATGTCACCCATAGGTTTGGCAAAATTACTAATTGAAAACNGTATAGAACCTATACTTCAAATGACATGTAGAGACAGGAATATTTTGGCTTTACAATCAGATCTACTTTCAGCAAATGTTTTAGGAGTACAAAACATTTTATGCATGTCAGGAGAAAGTGCNAAATATGGAGACCATCCTGAAGCGAAAAATGTATTTGATGTTAATTCTGAACAACTTATTTCAATAGTCTCAAAATTAAATTCAGGATATGATTTTAATGATAATAAATTAAACCAACATACAAGTTTTAATATTGGTGCAGTTTTTAATCCTGGAGCAACTGAAATTGATAAAGAATTATTAAAACTAGAAAATAAAATTAAAAATGGTGCAACCTTTTTTCAAACCCAAGCAATATATGAAACAAATAATTTAGACTATATCAATGAAATTAAGAAAAAGCACAAGATAAAAATTATTGCTGGCTTTATTCCAGTAAAATCTGTAAAAATGGCAAATTTTTTGAATACTAAAGTGCCTGGAATAACAGTTCCTGAATCAATTATAAATACAATGGACCGTTCATCCGATCCAAGAAATACCTGTATAGAAATAAGTAAAGAAATAGTTACTTCAATCAAAGAATCTAACATATTTGATGGAGTTCATATTATGGCTTTAGGGTGGGAAGATATTATTCCAAAAATAATATAATAATAAATTTTTCGATTCAGACATGCATTTTTATTTAAACTAATCTTATTTACTATTTTAAGTATTTAAATATAAATAGTTATTTGTCATACTCTTTTTAATTATGATTTTTAAAATTAAATTAAGGTGAATTACTATGAATATAGATAAAGTTAAACAAGAAATAAAAGGTCCTGCTTCACTAATTATGCTACCATTCGACAGCAACCTAGAACTAGACATAGATAATTTGAAAAACAATCTACAGTATACATTGGATGAAGGAATGGGTNNTGGAAGAGGTTTTTGGATAGTACCATGTGGAACAGGTGAATATTTAAATATTACGNCAGCTGAACACAAATCAATTGTAGAAACAGCAAGTGAAATTGGGAAGGGTAAAATACCCATTGTAGCAGGATGTGCAGGAATAAATATAAAAGAAGTTATTGATTTAATTAACCAATCTGAAGAAGCTGGTGCCGATTATGTAATGGTACCACCCCCNTATTATGATGCAATTGATGAAGAAGCTATTTATGAATGGTATAGAATATTAGCTGAATCCACCAACCTTGGATTAGTAATATACGACCAATCATGGCGAATCGGGTTAGGAACAAATTTAACCTTACCTTTGATCGATAAATTATCAAATATTGATCATGTCGTATCTCTAAAATATGGTAGCCCAAATATTTTCAATGATACTATAGTTGCTTTAGAAGAATATTCATCAAGATTTGCNTTTATTGATAATTCTTTAGGTTATCTAGCTTCTGTGTCAGCAATGCATGGTGCAACAGGATGGATTTCTGGNCCATCAAGTTGGTGGCCGCAATTTGAACTACAAATCTTAGATCATCTTGAATCTGGAAATTATAAAGAAGCAGATAAACAACATGCAATAATTACTCCCTACATGGCAAAATTCCATGGCGAGTTCTGGAAAGCATCAAAATATTGGCATAACGGTGCTATCATAAAAGCTTCTTTAGAGTATGTAGGCCTTTATGGAGGTCCGGTAAGACCACCTTTTAGAGAATTAAATGAAGATGAGAAAAAAGAATTATTTGCTATCATGGATAACATGAATGTTAAAAAAAAATAATTCAAATTAAGTAAGTATGACTNAATTAANAGTACTTGATGGTGGAACCGGATCTGAAATTAGGAGAAGAGGATATAATGTGCCTTCCCATATCAATTCAATATGGTCAGCTCAAGCATTAATTGAAAATCCTGAAGTAATAGAACAAATTCATTATGATTATATACATGCAGGTGCAAATTATATAACCATTAATAATTATGCATTAACACAACCTATTTTATCTCGTGCCAATATACTCAACAAATTAGAAGAATTAACACTTTTATCTATAGAATTAGCTAATAATGCGATTAAAAGATCTGGGAAAAATATAAAACTAATTGGGTCATTACCTCCTTTAGAAACTAGTTATCGATCAGATCTTGTAATAAATGAAAAAGATATGTATGAATATTATAAAATAATATCATCCATTTTAAAAAACAAAGTTGATATTATTTTATGCGAAACAATGTCTAGTATTATTGAATCTAAAACTGCGTTAATTGCTGCATTAGAAACCAATACTGAATCATGGNTAAGTTGGACACTCCAAGGTAATAGATTAAATACTCTCCCTAGCGGAGAATTACTTAATGAAGCTTTTAATGCATTAACTAATCTTAAGCCAGACGCTTATCTTATCAATTGCTGTTCTGCTAATTTTGTAACTGAAGGAATAAAAACATTAAATACTCTTACTGACAAGCCAATAGGTGGTTATGCAAATTCTTCATTAGTTAGAATAACAAAAAAGACAAAAGATAAAAATACATCTCATATTATTGAAAAAAACCCCGAACAAGCGCAAAGAGAGTTAAGCAAGAACATTAATGAATGGGATTATTCCAGAGAAGTGAAAAAGTGGGTAAAAAATGGTGCTTCAATAATTGGAGGTTGCTGTAGTACTACCCCTAACCATATAAAAGAAATCAGTAAANTTAATTATCAGTAAACAAGATTGACCCATAAAATTCATTTCCTTTCCAAATCTCTCCCGATGGATACAAATGTTTTTTAAGAAAATCTTCATTGATATCTAATCCCCAACCATTAGAATTGGGTAGTAAATATTTACCGTTATTAACNTGTATTGGAAAATCAAACACGCCTGATTGAAGGAAATCTAAATATTCAACATATTGATTGCTTTTTATACCTGCAACAGAAATCTGATCCCATAATGNATAATGAATAATCATATTGCATAAACCAATTCCTCCTCCNTGAGGACATATAGGAATACCAAATTTTGCAGCCATTAAAATTACAGCCAAAACATCATTTACTCCTCCAAGTCTTGTTGCATCTATTTGACAAAAATCAATCGCTTTATTTTTTAACAATTGTTTGAAAATTACTGGAGATGGAACTTGCTCTCCTGCAGCTACTCCTATTTTATATTTTTTTAAAGCTTTATTTATCTGAACATGACCATTTACATCATCTCTGGCAGTAGGTTCTTCAATCCAAATTGGTTTAAATTTTGATAAATTTTCCATATACTGAATAGCTTGATTAACACCCCATATTTGATTAGCATCTAACATAAGATTAGCATCTTCTCCAATATGCGATCTTATAAAAGAAAGTCTTTTGTAGTCATGTTCTATATTTTGACCTACTTTCATTTTAAAACTATCAAAACCATTTGATTTCATTTCATTAATAGTATNGATTATTTGAGAATCTGATAAACCCAACCAACCTGCTGTAGAGTAAGCTTTAGGTCCATTAGATTTTAATTTTTTTTCATTAGAGTTTTTATTAGTTTTAGCAGATTGTAAAATTTCTAGTGCTTCTTCTGGAGTTAAAGCATCTTTTAGATATCTCCAATCTATACTTTGAATAATTTTTTCTTCTTCTAGGTCGACTAGTAATTTCCATAATGGTTTATCTAATTTTCTAGCCCACAAATCCCATAATGCATTAATCAATCCTCCTGCAGCCATACGATTAACTCCGTCCGCAAGCCATCTTATTTGATGATGATCAATAAATAGTTTATAAATTTTCCCAGGATCATTTTCAAATTCTGAAAAAGACATTTTTATTAATAATTTAGACAAATCTTTAATACAATATAAAATCCAATCATTCCCNGCTCCTAACGTAAAAACAATAGAATTTCCTTCAAGTTTGTTTTTAGTAGTTATCTTAATATAAACAGCTGAATAATTTGGTTTGGTATGAAAAGGGTCTGATCCTAATAAAGTCTTATATGTAGGGACTCTTAAATCATAAACATCAATATTTATTATTTCATCGTTAACCATCATAAAATACTTTCATCACATTAAGATAAAGATGCAAATTTATTTCTAATACTAAGTTTTTTATCATTTATAATCATATCGCTATCACCCATGCGTTTTAAATGATGAACAAATTCAACAATTCTAGCTTNAGTAGAATCTGGTTTTAAATTAGATTTATCTTGAGTTTTNGCTTTAATCACATCAGATCCCCACAAACTTCTTTGTCCGGAGTTTTCACATGATTCAAATGTTTTACTCAAAAAAGAATTAAATATTTGACCTGACTTNTTAATGTCATAATCTTCATTTTGGTAACTNAATTTAATCTCAATCTCATGTACTTGNGGAGTATTCATTTTACTAATATATAAAGATGGTGCATTTGAACGAGAAAAATCAATATTGGTTTCAGGAATTTCTTTACCTANAGAACGTAATGCAACTTGCAAATTTCTCAAAAAAGAGGAAAAAGTTGACACNGAAATCAAATCAGATAAAAAGTTAAATTTTATTGTATTATTTTGATCTGTAATCATTTAATTAAAATTCTTTGATTATCTAATCTTCTAGTAATATTATCAGAATCTAATTTTTCAAGAAAAGCTACAGTTAATTTTCTAGAAGTATTTAATAATTTTTTTGTTGTTTGTATATCAAGTTTGTCATTATGATTAAAATGTTTCAATATAATTTCTTTAGATTTTTCAAACCACTGACGATTAACATAAATTGTACGAGATAAATTTACAATGTATAAATTCTTAATCAGAAAAGCCAACGTTTCTCTATCATACAAATTTTGTTCAATAATTATATCTTTTGAATTTTGGATATGATCTATTACAAGCTTAATTTCATTTGGCAAAATATTTTGTTCTTCTGTAGAAATCATTAAAATATCATTGTTTTTTTCTATATATTTTGTTTGTAACAAATTTTCAATTAACAAATCAGACGTCCTGATGTCTAGTTGAGGATAGAGTTTTTGAATAACTTCATTTTTATTCATACCTGATCTGAGTGGATATTTTAATTTATGATCTTTTAATATTTGCATTAATAATTTTAATTTTTGTTTATGCCAATTTTTATCAAGCAATTTATACTCTGAATTGTCATGCTTGAGAATAATCAGTTTGTTTTTTAATGAATTTATTATTTTTTTTAAATACACATTATTTAAACTTAAATAATCTTTTAAAGTATTCAAATCTAAAATATTTTTTATCATTAATAATTGTATAATTGAATCCTCAATTCTATTTTCAGACATATATTCTAGATATTGAAAATATGTTTCGGATTTAAACAAATTAACAGATTGTCCAGGCGACAATATTTTTCCTCCTGCTATTGTAGTCCCTGAGGAACGCAATATAAGACGATCTAGTATCCTGTAATGAATTTTGTCATGAAATTTTATTAATACATAAATTTCATCTTGATTTTTTAATACTTTAGACTTATAAAATATCAATCTGCCTTTTGTCTGGCTGGATCCAATATAAACTTCAACAACTGAATTATGTTTTAAACTTTTAGTGTATGAATCTACTAATTTAATTTTTGCAATAACAGATTTTTTTAATACATTTTTATCGGTATTAGTTAATATAGAACCTCTGCTAATATCAGAATGATTCACATTAGAAAGATTCATAGCTAAACGTACCTTTGATTTAGCTATGTCAATTGAGTTTTCATAAGATTGCATCGACCTTATTTTTGATTTATATAAACCGTCAATGTAAATATCTTGATTCATTTTAAAAGATCCATTAATCAAAGTTCCAGTAACAATTGTGCCATGACCTTTTTTATGGAATACACGGTCTACATACATTCTTGAATAATCATTCTGATCTTCAGGCGATAAAGTTGCCAATTCTTTAATAATTAACTTTCTTAATTTCTCTATATCATCTAAATCATGTGAGTTAACACAAATAATATTTGCATCATCGAATCCATTTCTTTTTATTAATAATTGAGATTCTTTAATATGTTTATCTAATATTTCTTTGGAAACTAAGTCTTTTTTTGTTAAAACAACAAGAATTTTTTTAGTATTTGATATTCTCAGTATTTCAAGATGTTCTACAGTTTGTTCCTTAACAGATTCTGAAGCAGAGATAACAAGTAATGCCATATCAATTCCAAATACTCCTTTAATCATATTATCAACTAATTCTTCATGACCTGGAACATCAATGATTCCAATAGTATTATTGGAATCATTGAACCATGCAAACCCAAGTTCAATTGTCATTTTTCTTTTCTTCTCTTCTATTAATCTGTCAGGATCAATATTAGTTAAATTTTTAATCAAAGTAGATTTACCATGATCAACATGTCCTGCTGTACCGATTACATACATTACATTTTCTCCGGATATAAAATTTCTCTAAAAACTTCATTACTTAACAATTTACCTTTATTAGTAAATCTGAAAGTTTTATCATTTATTTCTAATATTCCTAAATTTATAAAATCTTCAAATTTTGGTGTTAAATAAATATCCATAGGTTTCTTAAATTCTTTTTGAAATTCTGAATAATTTAATCCTTCATTTTTTCTCAATGAAAAAATCATGTATTCCCGAATTTGAGTATCGATATCTATTTTTTCTGAATCTAAAATAAAATCATTATTTTTTAAAATATCAAAAAATGAAATCGAACTTGGGTTTGATTTAATATCATCTATTTTGGCAATGTATTTTTTTGGTGATTTTTCGTTGTGAAATCTATAATTATTAATATAAGAATGAGCTCCAGGTCCTATACCTAAAAATTTGTTATTATCCCAATAATTCAAATTATGAATGCTTTCATAATTTGGCTTTGCCCAATTAGATATTTCATAATTAAAATAATCATTTTCTTCTAAAATATCATATAGTTGATGGAAAATTTTCATATATTCATCTTCATTTAATTCATTAATCTTTCGCTCTCTAACGTATTTTTCAAAAGGTGTGTTTGGCTCAATAGTAAATGAATAAGCTGAAAAATGAGTTGGATTAAACTTTAATAATTCATTAACTGTATCTTTAATATCTAAATAAGATTGCTTGGGAATTCCGTACATTATATCTACACTAAAATTACTGATGTTGTTCTTTAATAAATTATTGATGCCTTTTAAAGCTTGTTCTCTATTATGGTTTCTTCCAATAAATTTCAAAATTTTGTTATTTAGACTTTGTATTCCTACGCTATATCTATTAATTCCTGCACTCTTATAATCAGAAATTTTCGTGTCTAATAAATCAATTGGATTGCATTCTATAGTTATTTCAATATTTTCATTGAATTCAAAATGTTTTTTCAAATCAGTCACTATTTCATATATGTAAATAGAATCTATCCACGATGGCGTACCTCCTCCAAAATAAATTGATTTAATTTTCAATGAAGGGAATTTAACAGACCAAAAATGTATTTCTGACTTGATTGCAGCAATTAAGGATTCTGTAAGATTGTCAATTTTCGAATACGCATTGAAATCACAATATGGGCACTTAATTTCACAAAAAGGGATGTGAACATAGATACTTTCAAATTCTGAAAAATTATTTTGAATCTTTTTGTTTGTCAGATTTTTTGTTGTCATCCTCACGAAATTTTCCATCTATAACATCAGCTTGATCTTTTTTATGTTCATTGACAATTTTTTTTGGNGCTAANCTTAATAAAACCATTAATCCTATNGCNATAGCNACTATATCNTCAATTCGTCCTGCAAANGGNATTAAATCTGGCAGAAAATCGACAGGAGAAATAGTATANATTAGCGCTAAAGGTAAAGCCATTCTTATCAAAANTGGAACCCTTTTATCAGTAATCAATTTCCAAATTAAATTTATTGAATTAATCAATCTAAATAAAAACATATAGATTTCTCCTTATAAATAGTATACATTAATTTTACTTGGAGAGCTTATAATGAACTTGCTGATTTTTGGTGAAAATCTTTACGATAAAAGCATTTATAGAAAACAATTATTATCTAAAAAAAANGAATTAGATTATTCTTTGTATTTTCTAGAAGATATTGATTATNAAAAATTATCAAATGAAATNGGGTCATTTGATATGTTTCAAAAAGAAAAAAACATTGTTATAAGAACTTTANATAAAATCAAAAGTTNAGAAGANACTAAAAANCTTGATCAATTNATTNCTTCNTANAATAANCCAAAAAATAATATTATTGTAGATATAGATGGAAATCCAAGNAAATCATTTCAAAAAACATANATATTTAAACAATTTGAAATTAAAAAATTTGACAACCCAATAAANCCCAATGAAGAAATATCATGGATTCAAAAAATTGCAAATAATCATAATTTGAATTTNGAATATNCNGCAGCTAAATATATGTCTGAAATTAATGATTTTGATAGNCTTAGCCTNAGTAATGAGATTTTNAAACTTTCACTNTTATCAGNCAAAAAATCAAATATAAGNATTGATGATGTAAAAAAACATACAAGNAGTAATNCNCANCAATTTAAAATTTTCAANNTNGTAGATGATTTGATNATGCAAAATGAACATCGTTTGTATTTTCAAATTAAAAATTTTATTTCTTCNGGATCCGGATTNCCTTATTTAGTTTCAATGATAACNAGNCAATTAAAAATTCTTGCAGCTATTAAAAGTGGANTGGATAATGGNCAAACAATTAATAAAATTAATCAAANACTCAAATTGCCNTCTTTNGTNTTAAATAAATCCATAACAATGTCAAAACAAATAAGTATTGAAAGAATCAAAAATCTTAGTACTATATTATTAGAAGAAGATTTAAGGTTTAAAACAGAGTCAATTAATGATGAAAATATTATTTATTCACTAACTTCAAAATTCACAAATACAATATAAAATAAAGGCGGAAAAATGCAATTATCAAAATACCCAAGAGTCAAACTGATTCACTCACCTACACCATTAGAGTATTTAGAGAACTTAACTAAACATTTGGGTGGCCCGGATATATATATCAAACGAGATGATTGTACAGGATTAGCATTTGGTGGAAATAAATCAAGGAAACTTGAATTTTTAATTGGAGATGCTTTGAAAAATAAAGCAGATGTTGTTATAACTGCTGGTGCTGTTCAATCAAATCATTGCAGGCAGACAGCTGCCGCAGCTACTAAATTTGGGATGGAATGTATAATCGTTGCAAAACCATCTTGGTCTAAAGAATATAATGGAAATTTGTTTTTAGATGAATTATTAGGAGCAAAATTAGTACTTCTTGAAGAAGATAATGAAGCCTTAGATCAAGGAGGTAAGCTATCTATGGAAGAAACCATAGAAAATTTAATGGCTGATCTTAAAACTAAAGGTAAAAATCCTTACTACATTCCTGTAGGAGGAAGTAATTCAATAGGTAGCCTGGGATATATTTCTATGACAATGGAATTAATAGCTCAAGCAAATGAAATGGGAATAGAAATAGGTAGTATGGTAGCGGCTTCTGGAAGTGGAGGAACTCAAACAGGAATGATACTTGGAGCAGATGTGGAAAAATCTGGAATTCAGACAGTAGGTATGGCAATCAGTTCTGATGCAACAGTCGTAATTCCAAAATTAAAAGACCTGTGTAATCAAACATCTGAATACTATGAATTAGGTTTATCATATGAGGAAAAAGATATCATATTTAATGATAACTACATTGGAGAAGGATACGGTATTCCTTCTGAAGAAATGATAGAAGCAGTAAAATTATTAGCAAGAAAAGAAGGAATTATTCTTGATCCTGTATATTCAGGAAAAGCATTTGCTGGAATGGTAGATCTTATTAAAAAAGGATATTTTGATAAATCTAAAGCCGTAGTATTTATACACACAGGTGGAACTCCAGCGTTATTTGTTTATTCAGACAGCTTCAGAGAATATATACAAAACTAATTAATTTTTAAAGGTTTATATTTTCCTTTTTTAATTTCATAAATCAATTGAGTTGTATTAACAATATCATCTCTTTCAAATTCTGTTGCCCAAGTTCCAATATCTTTAGTAAGATGACAATCACTTGCACCTGTCATTTTAGATCTAGTTAATTGTGCTAATTTTTTTGAAAAATGATTTTGAAAATCGCTACCTCTCCCATTGTTTACTTCAATTGCATCAACATAGTTAAATATCTCTGATTTAGCGGTTTGATCAAGTCTTTTTTGAAATTCTTCTGGGGTCATAGTTTCATTATCATTAATTATTCTTCTATACGGATGAGCCCAAATCATTGCTCCTTTGTTTATTGCAACTTGTTCGTAAAGAAATTTCAAATTATGCATTCCAAATTTATATTCTTTAATTCCAAAAGTAATAATATGCCCAACATCCGTGTTAATTTCTGCACCTTCGAATATTCGAATATTAATTTGGTTTGATATCGACTCTAGTTCCTCTAGCACATTACTATCAACAAATGTTTCATGATCAGTTATACATACTCCATCTATCCCTTTTTCTTTAGATTGTCGTGCAATTTCTTCAAAAGATAATAATGAATCATCAGAATGTACTGAGTGGCAATGTAAATCAATAATCATATTTCTATTCTATAAAATATTAATAACAAATGTAACCTTGAGTCACTTTGTATCAAGAAACATATTGACAAAAGAGTCATAATAACGTATTCTTTATATAATAACTTTTATATTAAAAATTAGAGGATATTGATGGTTTTCAAAGAATCCGACTTTACTAAAGAAGCTCAGGCAGTTTTACATCTGTCTCAGGAGCTTATGTGGAAATATAAACATAGTCAATGGGACCCTGAACACATACTTCTGGCATTACTAGAACATGAAAAAGGTGTTCCTATGTTAATATTTCAAGAATTAAACACAGCAAGCAAATCATTAAGAAACAGGTTGGTATCTGCCATGGAAGCCACTATTGGTATGAGATATCCTTCATCTCAGGTTTATGCTTCTCCAAGACTAGAAGCTTTATTAGAAAGATCTAAATCTGAAAGTAAAAGATTGCAAGATGATTTCATCAGTACAGAGCATTTTCTAATTGGGCTATGCCAAGAACAACAAGGATTAGTAGTCCGATTATTCAGAGAATTTAATATAGAAATTGAAAAAGTATACAGAGCTTTGCAGAAAATTCGTGGAGGTCACAGAGTACAAGATGAAAACGCCGAACAAAAGTATCAATCTCTGGGAAGGTATACAACTGATCTCACAAATTTAGCTTCAAGAGGTAAGTTAGATCCTGTAACAGGAAGAGAGAATGAAATTTCCAGGGTAATTCAAACACTTATCAGAAGAACTAAAAATAATCCTGTTTTAATAGGTGGTCCTGGTGTAGGTAAAACAGCAATAGCTGAAGCCTTGGCACAAAAAATAGTAAAAAATGATGTTCCTAAAGTTCTAAAAAACAAAAAAATATTAGCTCTTGATATGGGAGCATTAATTGCTGGAAGTAAATTTAGGGGTGAATTTGAAGAAAGATTAAAAGCTGTAATGGATGAAATCAAATCGTCTAACGGGGAAGTNATTTTATTCATAGACGAGTTNCACACTGTAGTAGGTGCAGGATCTGCAGAAGGAGCTATAGATGCAAGTAATTTAATGAAACCAGCTCTATCAAGAGGTGAATTACAATGCATGGGAGCAACAACAGAGGCTGAATACAAAAAATACATTGAAAAAGACGGAGCGCTAGAAAGAAGATTTCAGCCAGTAATTATCAATGAACCACCTAACGAATTAGCCGTGGAAATGTTGGCTTCTTTGAAACCAAGACTTGAAGAACATCATAATGTGAAAATAGAAAATAATTCTTTNNATGCTGCAGTAAAATTAGGCCANAGGTATATAAGTGGTAGACTTTTACCTGATAAAGCCGTTGATCTNATAGACGAAACATCTGCAAGATTAAGAATTGAAAATAAAGAAGACGATATAAACTTAGATATANCAGAAAAACAACANGAGGTTTNNGATCTAAAACAACAAGAATATGAAGCATCTAAATCAGAAGANTANAAACTTGCTGATGAGTTAAAAGAAAAAAGGAAAAAAATTGAACAAGAACTTAAAGATGTAAAACTAGAATCTAAAGAAACAAAAAAAATAATCCTAAANCCCGAAGATATAGCTACCACTGTTTCATTATGGACAGGAATTCCTGTTAATAATCTTTTAAATGACGAATCTAAAAAACTTATGGAAATAGAACAACATCTACATAAAAGAGTAATTGGGCAAAATAACGCTGTAAAATCAATATCCGACGCCTTAAGAAGNTCAAGGGCTGGTTTAAAAGATCCTTCAAAACCCATAGGGAGTTTTCTGTTCATGGGACCTACCGGAGTAGGAAAAACTGAATTAGCAAAAGCTTTGTCAGAATTTATGTTTGATGATGAATCAAACATGATTAGAGTAGATATGTCTGAATATATAGAAAAACATAGCGTATCACGACTGATAGGATCTCCTCCAGGNTATGTNGGATTTGACGAAGGNGGACANTTAACTGAAAGTGTAAGAAGAAGGCCATACNGGGTAATACTTTTTGATGAAATTGAAAAAGCTCACCCAGATATATTTAATATATTACTTCAAATACTTGATGATGGTCGATTGACTGACGGGCATGGGAGAACAGTAGATTTCACTAATACAATAATTATAATGACTAGTAATTTAATTACTGCAGATAATATAACTAATAATTTTGGTTTTGTTCAAAATCTAAGTGATAAAGAAGCTGTTAAACAAAGATCATCAATAGATAAAGNACTGAAAAATTCATTTAGACCNGAATTCATTAACAGGATTGACGAAATTATTGTCTTTGAAAAACTTAACAAAGATGAATTGAAGCTTATTACAGACATAATTATCAAAGACATCCAAATTAGGCTAGATGAAAAAAATATACAAATNGATCTTTCTGAAAAAGCTAAGGAATTACTGATCAATGAAGGTTATGATGAAGAATTTGGAGCAAGACCTCTAAAAAGATTGATTCAAAGAAAAATAGAAAATGAAATATCATCCATGATTATTTCTAAAGAAATATCAAAAAATGATTCATTAAAAATTAATGTAAAGAGTGGAAAATTAGATTTTAAAAAACAAAACACAAAAAGTAAATCTAAAACAACNTCTTCATAATTCACATTATTTTTCTTTAGTGTTATAATTTTTTTACTTTCAACTTTCCGCAGTAGCTCAGTGGTAGAGCAATCGGCTGTTAACCGATCGGTCGTTGGTTCGAATCCAACCTGCGGAGCCAATAAAANATANTCTTANGCTCTTCGTAAGTTTTGAAAATAATTTTCCCACGCANTATCTCCTTGNCTTCTAGGTATCAAATGNAAATGAAGATGNAATACGGTTTGACCTGCAACTTTTCCGTTATTAATNAATATATTAAANCCTTCAACAGTAGAATCTTGCTTAATAATTTCTTCTTTTCTACTAACTATTAACTCTTTAATTGCTACAAGTTCTTCATTAGACAATTCAAAAAATGTCTCTATTTCTCTTTTTGGAATNACTAAAGTATGACCATCTGAGGCAGGATAAATATCAAGTATAGCAAAAGCTTTATCGTTATTCATAATCCATTTGTCTTCAGGTATGTTGCTAAATATAGTACTCATATCATTGTATCCTTTGATGTGTTAACATAATTCAGATTAATTATATTCTTATTTCNCAAACAAATGCAAAAGTACTTCACAAGAGAAAATTATGCNTTTCTATTAGGATTTATTGGAGTACTAATTTTTGCACTTACTCTTCCGATAACCCGGCATCTTACNCAAGCAGAATTTTCATCATTAGAAATTGGTTTTGGAAGAGGATTTTTGGCTGGTATAGCATCAGTATTTATTCTTCTAATAAAAGGTCAATTCAAAAAAGAAAACCTCCCTACCCGATCTGATATAAATAAATTAATAATTACAGCAATTGGAGTNGTATTTGCATTTCCAATATTCACTGCTGTAGCTATGCAAACAATACCTGCAGGGAATGGAGGAATTGTATTAGCTGCNGTNCCGTTATCAGTTGCTATATTNGCAGGTATTCTGTCAGANGAAAAACCNTCAAATANATTTTGGATAATAGCTNTAATTGGATTTATTACTGTNACANTATTCAGANTTCTCACTAATGAGTCATCAATTACAGATATCGGTTTTGGAGATTTTGCTCTACTTGGTTGTGTAGTGATAGGTGGTATGGGTTATTCTCAAGGAGGAATACTCGGGAAGACAATGAGTGGATGGAAAGTAATTTGTTGGGCTCTTGTTATTAGTCTTCCAATAGTTTTCCCGTTAACTTTACTTAATTTTGATTTTAACCATTTAACGCAAGTTGCCAGTGATTCTATAACTACAATATTTTTATTTGCTTTTTTATGCCTGTTTAACAACCTAATCGGATTCTTTTTCTTTTATGAAGGTCTTGGAAAAGGTGGTGTAGCACGAGTCAGCCAAACTGACCTTTTNAGACCGTTTTTTACNTTCTTCTTCTCAGTAGTATTTCTTNATGAAAGCATGTCTTTCNTATCAATCTTCTTTTTAATCCTTATAATCGGTATTGTATACTTAAGTAAAAAAGCTTAAAAATCACACCTACTACTATTAAATTAAAACTATTGAGCTCGATGGATTTAAAAAAAAGAAAGAAAATATACGAACAAGGATCACAACTTGCTTTAACTATATTTGACGGTAAACTTGCTTATCCTAAGGACTGGTTCCATATATACAAATTATATGTAGATGATAAAACAGTATCTAAAGAGATTTTAGATTANTACAATTTAAAAAGGTTTGGAATTGAAGAAATCACAAATGCTCATTGGTATTCAATGATAGCTAATATTTGGCTAATGGCAGAATCTCCTTCCAAACACTTTCTTGATTCTTTTTATCCATTTATGAGACCGAGCCCTTACTATGCAGAAGAAGATCCTGTGGTTATATGCAGAGATAGTGATATGAATTTCATGATGAATAATGATGAATTAGAAATATTCAATAATCTGCCTGACAAGTTTAAAGTATATAGAGGAATTAATGAATCTGGCACAGAAAATATTGCTTACGACGAAGGAATTTCATGGACTTTGTCAAAAGAAAAAGCAAAATGGTTTGCTACAAGATTCACTGAAAATAAAAAACCTAAAGTACTGGAATTGGAAGTACATAAAAATACCCCATATCCTAAAAATAAGGGAGATTACCCAAAGGCAGTAGCATATTTAAATGGAAGAAAAGAAAAAGAAATAATCGTNTATAACTATAGTGATAGTGAGTTTATTACCATGCCACCATGGGATCACTCAATGCACCAAGAATTTTATATAGAAGAAATGTTAATAGATACTTATTTAACACATCAAGATTGGAAAAAACATGGATTTAACGAACCTCCAAAAGAATATTCTAAGAGTAAATTAGGTAGATGGGATATAGGGAACAGTGAAACTATATCATGGGACAGATATGAATATCATAATTATCTAATATTAGAATATGACAGAAGAGGGATCAAATTTGATGACTTACCAATAGATATAGCTAAAAAAGAAGGGGCAGACAAATTATTCATTAAAGATATGGAACATAGAAAAATGCATAAGGAATTATAAAATGGCAGTACAAAAATACTTTGATACATTTTACTCCGAAATGATCACCTGTACAAAGTGTCCCAGGCTAGTCAATTTCAGAGAAAAAATTGCTACCGAAAAACGAAAACAATATAAGAATGAAGAATACTGGGGGAAACCCATTCCTGGATATGGTGATATAAATGCAGAAATATTATTTGTAGGACTAGCACCCGCTGCTCATGGTGGCAACAGAACCGGAAGAGTTTTCACAGGGGATAAATCAGCAGATTTTTTGATGAAATGCATGCATCATACAGGCTTAGCTAATCAGATTAATTCAGATTATAGTGATGATGGATTAGTACTTAACAATGCTTACATGACAGCAATGCTAAAATGTGTTCCTCCACAAGATAAGCCTACGGTGTCAGAACTTAAAACCTGTTTTAATTACTTTAATCAGGAAATGAAATTACTAGAAAATCTTAAAATTATAGTAGCACTTGGCAAAATTGCATTTGACGGGACACTGAAATACTTTAAGCAATTCCATGATTTGAAAACAAAAGACTTCCCTTTCGGACATGGAAAATCATACAAAATGCCTAATGGAATAAACTTGATCGGTTGCTATCACCCAAGTCCCAGAAATGTTAATACAGGAAAATTAAACTTTGTAATGATGGTGAATTTATTTCAAAATTTAAAAAAATAGCCAATTGAATAAAGCGAACATTTGTTCTAAGATAAACAATATATTATGAAAATAGAAAAGACAGTTAAATATATATCAGGACTTGCAAAACAGCTGCAACAGGAAATTTCTATAAAAAACAATGTTGCTGGTTCTTTGAAAAATGAAATAAATACAAATTCAAAATCAATTCTTGAGAACATCAAGGACGGAAATAATGAACAAGCTACATATGCAAATTTAAATATTTCCATATCTGTAGGGGCCGTTGAAAAAAATATTTCTGTGTTTGGGGCTGACGGATCTAGTATAGAAGCTGATCGTGATTTGCCCCTTGAATTTTCAGCAATAAATATTGGTTTTATAAATATCAATTATGGAAAAAATCCTTCTGCTGAATTTGACGAATCACTTACATTTTATCCTGATAATAAAGAAATTCCTGAGGTAGATAGTAAATTATTATCAGATATAAATGCAATGAGTGCACTTCGACATGTACTGGAACTTGAGTTTCTAATTGAAAAAATGAGTCAAAGCAAAAGTTCTAATATTAAAATTGGATTTGTAGATGGAAATCTCTATCCAAATTTTGCCTTGTCTCATATAACGAATATAACTTTCAAACAATTTCTTTATAAAAGATTAGATGAAATAACTGGGAAAATAATTAATTTATCAAAAAATAATACTTACATAATTTCATACAACAGTAATCCTAATTCGGTACACATTTCATCTAAATTGAAAGGTAAATACGCAGCTGAATTAAATGATTCTGGAGTGTTTGAAAATTTGTTAAATATAAATGAAAGGTCAGATATATTTTCTGAAATTTCTGAAGAAGAAACAAGTGAATTGAAACCAGTATCATTCTCTTTCATAAAAAATTATAAAGAACTATCAAAAATAGAATTTTTAAATGGATCCATTGATAATGAAGTGATGAACAAAATTCTTCCTGTAATTATTTCGCAGGTAGAAAAAGGTAAAGGATATCCAAAAATACTAATTGAAAGTCACGAGCATGCAGTTATTTCACAATCAGACAGAGCAGCTTTAAATACCCTGATTGAAAAAGAGTTAAATTTTTTAAATATAAATTACAAAACTTCTCAGAAACAACAATCTAAACAAACAAGAAATATTTAATTAAAGGTAAAAAAATATGGAAAACGGAAAAATAATCGGAGAAATAATAGAAGTATCTAGCAGGTATTGCATAGCTCAATCA
>PAZO01000014.1:0-30169 GCA_002715665.1 Chloroflexota bacterium
CTTTTTGTAGTAATTGCTATTGGTCCAATGTATGATGATGAAGACTATCCAGAAGAACGGTTTGACAAAAAACTTGAACACCTTCTTAATTGTGGTGATGATGCTGGTTATTCATTAGACAGGCTTATCACAGCTGATTTTCCTGAAGGTCCATTTGGTTATGCAATACTACAAAAAGAATCTGTCTAATATGGAAAATATATAACCCATTTGTTATATTATTTGTATTAGTTTCTCATTGAGACAATATGAATATCAAATTACTTGAAAATCTACAAGATAAAATTCTTTGGCTTTCCATACAATTAGTTAATCATGCAAACACAGTTAGAACAAATCGTAGTGATTTAAAAGTTGGTGGACATCAAACTTCAAGTAGCTCAGTAGTAACTATACTAACTTATTTGTATTTTGAATTACTTGAAAAATATGATTATGTGTCTATTAAACCTCATGCTTCACCAGTGTTTCATGCTATTCAATATTTACTGGGTAATTTGGATAAAAAATATCTTACAACCTTAAGGCAACTACACGGATTGCAATCATATCCAAGTAGAACAAAAGACCCGGATTTAGTTGACTTCTCAGGTGGATCAGTAGGCATAGGATCTATTGCACCAAACTTTGCAGCTATGGCTCATAAATATATGTCCGATCATTCAATGTTTGAAGATAATGATAATCTTAAAAAAGCTCGATTTATAAGTTTACTAGGCGATGCAGAATTAGACGAGGGGACAATTTGGGAAGCAATAGCTGATCCGGCAATGCAAGGTGTTAACAATTTGATTTGGATTGTTGATTTAAATCGTCAGAGTTTAGATAGAATTATACCTTTTATAAGAGTTAAAACTTGGCGGCAAATGTTTGAAGCAAATGGATGGAATGTGATCGACGCTAAATACGGTAAAAAACTTGAAGATGTATTTGATTTACCTAACGGTCATCTTATGAGAGATGCTATAGATGACATGCCAAATGAACTATATCAAAGACTTTTAAGAAAATCTGAAGCATTACGAGAATGGTTACCCAAAAGTGTTAAAGATAAAGAAAAAATGGAAAAATTGATTTCGGATTTCGACGAAAGCCAACTATATGATATTTTCAGTAATTTAGGCGGACATGACTTTTATTCTTTAGACAAAGCATTCAAAGGTGCTCTTAATTCCAATAAGCCAACAGTCATATTTGCTTATACATTAAAAGGCTGGAACTTGCCTTCAGTTGGTGATCCTCAAAACCATTCTGTTATTTTAACAGAAAACCAAATTGACGAATTATCAGACCAACTAAATGTAAACAAAAATGATATATGGGCAAATTTTAAAGAAGATTCTCCCGAATATTTAAAATGCCAAGAAACTAAACAAAAATTACAAAGACACGTTTCAAGATTCTTGTTAAAAGACAGTTTACCAAACTCTTTTGATTATGATTACAAAAATATGATGTCAAGCCAACAAATTTTTGGATTAATGATGACAGAAAATTCTCGATTAAATTCTGATTTAAGAGATAGATTTGTGTCTATAAGCCCAGATGTTGCTAGCTCTACAAATTTAGGTGGATGGATAAATAAAATGGGGATTTGGCAATCTATGGAATCAACAGAATTGCCAGAAGAAGATTTGGTTCGTGCTTTAAAATGGCAAATTTCAAACACTGGACAACATATTGAATTGGGAATTTCTGAAAATAATTTGTTTATGGCTTTAGGTCAATTAGGATTGACTGAAGAAATGTTTGGCAAAACATTAATTCCTATAGGTACCTTGTATGATCCGTTTATTAGAAGAGGATTAGATGCACTGTTTTATGGAGTATATTCAGGAGCAAAATTTATTATGATAGGTACGCCGTCAGGTGTATCACTAAGCCCTGAAGGTGGTTTACATCAAAGCATGATCACACCTTCCATTGGATTAGAAATGCCAGAACTTGATTATTACGAACCAACATTTGGAAAAGAATTAGAGTGGATATTTTTATCTGGTATTAAACATGTCATATCAAGAACTTCATCAATGTACTTAAGGTTAACGACTACAAAACTAGATCAAGATTTATTTAATAAATATAATGGCGATAAAAATCAGGAGACATTAAGAAAAGATGTTATTAAAGGTGCTTATGTTTTTAATTCCAATATAAATGCAAATGACAAATTAAAAGTAAACATATTTTCATTAGGTGCTGTGTTTAATGAGTCATTAAAAGCTCAAAATGAACTTTTTAATGAAGGGATTTCTTCAAATCTTATTAACATAACCGGACCAGGACCTTTATATAGAGATTATATTGATAACAGTGAGAATTTTCATTTAAAATCTATTTTAGGCACAGATTTCTCCTTGCCATCTTTATGTGTAATTGACGGGCATCCACATTCACTTAATTGGATTGGCTCTGCTCTAGGAACAAAATCTAAAACTATTGGAATTTCTGAATTTGGGCAATCAGGAGATCAGGTAGATTTATATGAATATTATGGTTTTGATAAAAATTCGATACAAGAAAAAATCTATGAACTTTTAGGAATATAATATGACTAATTTGATAATTACTAGTTTTGAACAATTTTCAAAGTACAAATATAATCCGACAATTTCAGTCGCTGACAGAGTTTCTGCTATATTTAATAAAGATGAAAATTTCAATGTCATTTCTGAAATATTGCAATGCAAATATTCCTCTATAAAAAATGAAGTTTACGATTTGTACAAATATAAACCTGATATTATTATTAGTTTAGGTTTAGGTGCATCAAGAAAATCTCTTAATTTGGAATATTTAGCTCAAAATGAATACAGCTCACTTTCTCCAGACAATGAGGGAGTTTTGCTTCAAAATGAGCCTATAATAGATATGGGATATGATTTGAAAAATACATTGGATCTAGATAATCTAAATAACATTTCCAATAAAAACGTTAAATCTGAAATTTCTACCAATGCAGGCAAATTCATGTGTAATGCGAATTTTTATTGGAATCAATATAAAATAAATACACAAAATTTAAATACAAAATATGTGTTTATTCATATTCCTTTTACTGATAAATATAAAAACTTAGAACCATTAATTAATGAAGAAAAATTACCAGTATTATCTGAAGATGGAATAGTAAATGCAATTGTTGGGATTATAAATGAATTATCAACAATAAAAATATAAAGGAGATATATGAAATTCAATTCAAGAAGATCTAATGTTTTGTCAAATAAAGGGATAGTAGCTACAAGTCAACCTTTAGCTGCCCAAGCAGGGATTCAAATACTTAAAAATGGCGGTAATGCGGTAGATGCTGCTGTTGCAACCGCTGCAGTATTAAATGTAGTTGAACCAATGTCTACGGGTATTGGTGGTGATGTTTTTGCTCTGTATTATAAAGCTAGTGAGAAAAAAGTATATGCATTAAATTCTAGCGGAAGATCGTCTTCTAAAGCAGACCCTGAAGAATTAATAAATAAAGGCTATAAATCCATACCAGCAACTTCACCATATTCAGTCTCTGTTCCAGGCGCAGTAAGAGGATGGGAAGCAATAGTTAATAAATTTGGCAATTTAAATTTATCTGATGTTATTGAACCTGCTTATATTTATGCAAAAGATGGATTTCCCGTAAGCGAAATTATTGCAGAAGGATGGAATGGCTCTGTTAATAAAATTCAAGAAGATTCAAAATTTCCTGAATACTTAACACCTAACGCACCTAAATTTGGTGAACTTAAAACACTTCCTTATCTTGCTAACTCATTAAAAAATATTATGACAGACGGGCCAGATGCATTTTACAATGGTGAAATTGCATCTAAAATTTCAAAACATATAAAATCACTTGGAGGTTGGATTGATGAAAAAGATATATCAAATCATAAAGCTGACTGGGTGACCCCAATAAATACTGATTATAAAGGTTATACTGTATGGCAATGTCCTCCAAATACCCAAGGTTTAAATGTATTAATGTCGTTAAATATTTATGAGGGTTTTAACAGTAATGATACCAAAAATATTAAAGATGAAATTCATCTAAAAATAGAAGCTGTAAAAGCTGCTTTTAGTGATGGACTATTTAATATAACAGATTTTGAAATTTCAAGGGAAGTCTTACCTGAACTGCTATCTAAATCTTATGCAGAATCCAAAAGAAAATTGATAAAACCCAATAAAGCAAATAAATACGAACCTACAATTAAAATTGACACAAGTAATACTGTTTACATAACTGTTGTTGATGAAGAAGGAAACGGATGTTCATTTATAAATAGTTTGTATCAAGGTTTTGGCTCAGGTATAGTTGTGCCAGAAACCGGTATATTTTTGCAAAACAGAGGTTCTAGTTTTAGTTTAGATAAAAATCATCCAAATTATTTAGAACCTAACAAAAGGCCTTTCCACACCCTGATACCTGGCATGGTAACAAAAGATGATAACCTAGAATACTGCTACGGAGTTATGGGAGGAATGCAACAAGCGCAAGGACATTTTCAGGTTTTATCAAATTTGATTGATAAAAAAATGTCACCACAAGAAGCATTGGACTACCCAAGGTTTAGTGTTACACCATGGGATGACGATGAAAAAGATATTACAAAAGACACAGTGTTAATTGAATCAACATTTCCTAATGAATTAATAGAACAATTAAAAAAATTTGGTCATAATATCATTATTAGTGACCCCACTCCAAATTTTGGAGGTGGTCAAATAATTCAAGTAAATGGTAATATATTTATAGGTGGTTCAGAACCACGTAAAGACGGCCAAGCAATCGGAATCTAAAAACTAATGAGGAGTAACAAATGAAAGCAAAAATGAAAAATGATGTATTAAATAATATAAAATGGAGAAATATTGGCCCACCTCGAGGAGGAAGAGTTGTTGCGGTAGCAGGTCATCCAACTAATATTAATGAATATTATTTTGGAGCTTGTGCTGGAGGTGTATGGAAAACAGATGATGCTGGAACAACATGGAAAAATATAACTGACGGTTTTTTAAACACATCTTCTATTGGCGCATTAGCAATAGCAGACTCAGATCCTAATGTAATATATGCAGGAACAGGGGAGTCGCAAATACGTGGTAACGTTTCACCTGGAGACGGAGTATATAAATCAACTGATGCAGGAAGGACATGGAAACATGTAGGTTTATCTGAAACAATGCATATATCAAGAATAAGAATAGATCCAACTGATCCTGATACAGTATATGTAGGAGCCTTGGGCCATGCATTTGGTTCAAACAAAGAAAGAGGAGTGTATAAATCGACAGACGGCGGAGAAACATGGGAAAATGTTTTATTTGTAAGTGATAAAGCCGGTGTTGCAGATTTGGCAATAGATACTGGCAATCCTAAAATTTTAATTGCTGCTATATGGCAAGCTAAAAGAACTTTCTGGAATTTAGAAAGCGGAGGTCCTGATTCAGGTATTTATATTTCTTTTGATGCTGGTGAAAATTGGGAAAATATAACTACCAAACCTGGGTTACCAGGTGGGTTGAAAGGCAGAATGGGAGTCACTATATCTCCTGCTAAAGAAGGAAGAATGTGGGCTACAATTGAATCAGAGATCGACACAGGAGTTTATAGAACAGAAGATTACGGAGAAAATTGGGAATTAGTATCAGATAACCAGGATTTACAAGGCAGACCTTGGTATTACCAGCACATCATATCTGATCCATCCGACGAAAATACTGTATGGATAATGAATTATAGTTGCTACAAATCTACTGACGGTGGTAAAAATTTCGATTTAGTAACTACACCACACGGTGACAACCATGATATATGGATAGATCCAAATGATAGTAATAGATTAATTCAAGGTAATGACGGTGGCGCTAATGTCTCTTTGAATGGAGGAGACACTTGGTCTACTATATATAACCAAAAAACAGCTCAATTTTATCATGTACATACTGACAACCAATTTCCTTATAGAGTTTATGGTACACAACAAGACAACTCTGCAATCAGTGTGCCCTACAGAACAGAAAAAGGTGCAATTACGTGGTCTGATGCCTATGTTACAGGTACATCAGAAAGTGGTTATATTGTTACAGATCCCAAAAATCCAAACATTGTATATTCTGGTGCAATAGGTAGTTCACCAGGAGGTGGAGGTAACCTTTTAAGATATGATCATGAAACAGGGCAGGTAAGAATAGTCACAGTTTGGCCTGTAATGAATACAGGGAAAGGCGCAGATCAAATGAAGTATAGGTTCCAATGGACTTTCCCTATACAATTTTCTCCTCATGATGATAAAACCTTATATGTTGCTGGAAACAAGGTTTTCAAATCAACTAATGAAGGACAATCTTGGACAGAAATTAGTGGAGATTTAACAACAGATGATAAATCCAAACAAGAAGTATCAGGAGGTCCGATTACAAAAGATACATCAGCTGCTGAAACCTATTGCACAATATACTCTTTCATCGAATCTCCGTATGTAAAAGGCTTAATGTGGGCTGGAAGTGATGATGGCAAGATCCACATTTCAACTGACGGAGCAGAATCTAACGAAAAAAGTTGGACAGAAGTAACTCCTAAAGATTTCCCAAAATGGGCTNGAATCCACACTATAGAATTGTCACCACATGACAAATCAACTGCATANGTTGTTGCAACAAAAAATATGCTTGATGATTATTCTCCTATTATTTATAAAACAACAGATAATGGAAAATCATGGACAAGAATTGANGATTCTTTCCCNCAACATGAAATCACAAGAGTAATCAGAGTNGACAAAAATGATCCTAATGTTCTTTATGTAGGAACAGAGACAGGAATTTTTNTTTCATTTGATGATGGNTCAAATTGGACCAAATTAGAATCTTCAACATTTCCTGTTGTACCAGTTTATGACATAGATATNAAAGATAATAATATGGTTGTGGCAACTCATGGCCGTGCTTTTTGGATATTAGATGATATNACAGTAATATCACAACTTAATTCAAATACNAAAGACGATAACGTAATATTTAAACCTGCNCCAACATACAGAATATTNCCACCTTTCGGATTTAGATTATTTGGAGGAGGNCCTGATAACGCAAAAGCTTACATGGCTTCTCTTGGTACCCCNGTTTTGATTGAAAAAACAAAAGACGCTAATGGAATTGTTCATACAGAGTATTTAGATTCTGGTGAAAATCCTCCAATGGGAGTTCCTATTGTATTTTATCTTAATGATGATTTTGAAAATGCAGAAATGATTATTACTGATGCAAATGGAAATACTNTNAGGTCTTTATCAACTGAAGATAATTCAAAAGANGAAAAACCTTTAGTTAAAGGGCCTGGTAAAAAGAAGTCTGAATTGAAAATCAATAAAGGATTCAATGAATTTATATGGGATATGTATTCAAATGATCCATATAAACTTGAGGGAGAGCAATTAACGGCTGGAGTTTCTGGCCCGATGGCTACGCCTGGAGATTATGACATCGAATTAATTTTAANCAAAGGCAATAAAACAACATCTCTTAAAACAAATGTAACACTTGTTAAAGACCCTAGAGTTAGTGCATCTGATAAAGATTTAGATGATCAATACAATTTATTACAAAACATAAATTCTAAATTATCTGAAATCCATACATCCGTTGAAGTTATAAGAATTAACCAAGAAGAAATACGTGGATGGATATCTAGATCGGAAAATNCTAGTAATCATGAAAAAATCAAGAATGATGGTGAAAAATTAATTNCGGAATTAAATGCAATAGAACAGTCTTTAGTATTTAGCGACTACAGAGGAGCNAGAGACAGACTGAATTTTCCAGTAGTTTTAAATGCTAAATTAGCAGGNTTGATCCCGGTAATTGATAGNGCAGATTTCAAACCAACAGATCAGTCAATTGGTGTNTTTAATGAAATAGGAGATGAAGTAGACCAACAATTGGATAAATTAAAAGCTATGCAAGAATCAGGTTTNGCAGATTTTGAAGANATGGTTGATAAAAGCAACATTCCAGGTTTGAAATCTATTTAGATATAAATTTATTAATTTCNGTAATGTCTGGTATTGATTGCCATTTATTNACGATTNTTCCTTGCTTGTTTATAAGCATAATGTGAGGAACGGATTTGTAATTGTATATCTCAATGAAATCTTTAGCCTGATTAGTACTTATTTCGTATTCAATGTAATTAACTTGAATATTACTAACATTGTTTTTTAACCTCAAAACTTGAGGTTTGTATGCAACGCAAGCAGCTCAAAAATTGCTATATAAATAAACTACTGTGTGATCATTTGTTTTAATTATCTCAGTTATATATTTTTGATCATCAGTATTTGATTGTATTTTNACATAAGTAATAANAAGTATTCCAAAGGTTAATGAAAGTAATGTCACAATAATNAATAGTTTACTTCTGTATACAAATGAAAATAATAATAATGAAATGAATATTAGACCAATACAAATAATTAAACTATTATAATTTATTAAATGGAAAAATTTCATTTTATGATTTGAATACNACTCCGCCNCCGCGAGGATCGCTTCCTCCGTCATATTGATCTGTTAGNTCATCATAAGTAATNAATTGAGCTCTAGCCATCATTGGATTTAACGGAAAAGGTTGTTGAACCACATCAAACCCATCTGATAATAAAATATCTTTATAATCAGATCTAAATCGCGATTCTAAAAAAACTTTACCNCTTTCTGTATGAATTCTAGGTGCAGAAACAGATTCCGTCGCTGTCATGTTAAAATTAATAGAGTTTAATAATGCTTGGAAGACAGCGCTTACGATAACAGCACCTCCAGGGGCACCACATATTTTAATTGGTTTATTATTTTTAAAAACCATAGTAGGAATCATATTTGATCCTCTTGCTTTNCCTGGTGCAATAGAATTTAGCATNCCAGGTCTTGGATCAGCAAGATTCATACCATTATTATACATAAATCCTAATCCAGGTGTTACTACCCCAGATGCCCATCCTAATGTGTGTGTGATTCCAACCCAGTTTCCTTTTGTATCAACAACGTTAACGTGAGTAGTTGAACCNGGCTCTGTGTTCCCTGACTTTGGAATTACTCCATTTTTTATGTCTGTAGTTTTTTGTTTAATATAAGAATCACTTAATAATTTTTGTACAGGAATTTCTACAAATTTTGGATCGGCATTGTAATCTAATCTATCCTGGTGAGATATAGACATGGCATTTGCTAGTATTTTTAAGTATTCATATGAACCATGNTCCTTTAATTCTTTTTGAAATGGTTCAATTAGTTTGAACATCTGNAATAGTGACATTCCAGTATTTGGAGGGGGAGGTGATGTTATTTCATAATCCAAATAACTAATTTTAAGNGGTTNTTCGAAATCAGGTTTGTAATTTTTCAAATCTTCAGATGTTACAAAACCACCATTTTCAGCAATATCTTTGATAATAATTTCAGATAATTCGCCTTCATAAAATTCTTTAGCACCTTTATCAGCAATCAAAGACAGTGTATTAGCATAATCAGACATATCAATAGTCTCTCCTAAGGTATATACAGAACCGTCGGGTTTGGTATATTTACTTTTACTTCCTATAGATGCNGTTATTCTTTGATATGTATTAGGTTGTAANGGGTTATTATCTTTGTCTCCCCCTGCATANCCTGTTTGNAAATATTGNTCTAAGTTTGANTTTACTACCAAACCCTTTTTTGCAATATTAATAGCAGGGGATAATAATTCGTTCCATGGCATTGAGCAATATTTATTATATATTTGATCAAATGCTGCNAAAACTGTTGGAGTCATCACNGAAGTGTATCCAATTTCACTTCTAAAGTCTGAAAATTGAAACAAATTAGAAATTTCACTTCTTGTCACTTTGTCTTTAGCCCACATATCTTCCTTTGCTTTACTTCCAGCCACGCCTGCAAAATTAATTGAAATTACTTNTTCATTAGACTTATCATAAATTTGCGCTATTCCCATGCCACCTAGACCACACATAAAAGGGTCTAGNACCCATTGTGAAAAAGCTGCNGCAAGAGCNGCATCAAATGCATTNCCACCTGATTCTAAAATTTTAATCCCTACTTCACCAGCTATNGGTTGNGGACATGTGATCATACCCTTATTCATTATAAAGTTTTTTCAATTCTATAAACTAAATTACGAGTTTTATCTATACTATCTGGGCTGACTGAAACAGAAGTGATACCCCATTGTACTAATTTTTCTGTTAAATCTGGAAAAAATGATGGTGCTTGACCACAAATAGAAGATGTAATNCCCTGTTTCTTTGAGGCTGTTATAACTCTTTCAATTGCCCATAAAACAGCAGGNTCTCTTTCATCAAAAGATTCTTCTAANCTTTCATTGTCTCTATCCACTCCTAAAGTTAATTCTGTNAAATCATTAGATCCTATAGAAATACCAGTTATNCCTTCATTGATAAATTGATTNATTAAAATNACATTAGATGGCACTTCTACCATCATCCAAATTTTATGACCNAANCTTGCNGANATATCGTTTTGATTAAGAATGTCCATAACTTGTCTTAACTCAGCAGGTGTTCGGACAAAAGGTACCATTATTATTAAATTATTGTATTTTCTTAGTACATTTTTAATTGCATTAATTTCCAGTTGAAAAACTTCAGTGTCATTAATATATCTTATAGCTCCTCGATAACCCATCATAGGATTATTTTCATCATCCTCAAATTCTTCACCGCCTTTAAGATTTTTGTACTCATTAGTTTTAAAATCAGTTAACCTGTAAACAACAGGCCTATTTCCGAAACTTTCACAAAATATTGAAATGTTNTCTGCTAATTTNGTTGACCATAATTCAGATTGATTATTTTGTATAGCATATTTAGGATGTTCGCCTATATTAGCAATAATAAATTCAGCTCTTAGTAAGCCAATTCCGTCAACATTTCTTTCTGAGACTTTTGGTGCGGATATAGGNTCAGCTANATTAACATAAATTTTAGTGTTAGTTTTAAAATTTGATTCTTCTTCAATTTCTTTTTCAGGGATCTCAATTATTCCTTCATAAACATAACCATTAGTNCCGTCAATAGTGATATTATCTGAAGATTGAATCTCTGTTGTGGCTGCTTTGCCNCTTTTAGCNTCGTAAGCACCAACAACACATGGAACTCCTAATTCCCTGCTTACTATAGCTGCATGACAAGTTCTTCCTCCTTTNTCTGTGATAATCCCTGATACTATTCTCATTATGGGCACAAAATCGGGGGTAGTCATTTCAGTAATAAGAATNTCTCCCTNTTTTACTTTATCCAATTCATTTAAATCTTTAACAACAACTGCTTTTCCTGCACCAAAGCCTGGACTTGCGCCAGANCCTTTAATAATCATCGTAGCATTAGATACATCCAAATTAACTTGATCCGTGTTTAATACTCCTCTTGAGTAATTAGTGACAGGCCTACTTTGTAATAGANAGATTTCACCATCTTTGACAGCAAATTCTATATCTTGTGGATAATCATAATGTTGCTCAATTAACAATCCTTGTTCGGTTAATTTTTTTAATTCATCCAAATTTAATTTTGGTTTAACACTTTCTTCTGGAGTTAATGGTATGTTGATATTCTGATTTTCAATATCACTACTGAAAATTCCATCNCCAGAACTTTCTTCATTCAAACCGATTTTGAAGACTTGTTGTACATTTTTTTGNCGGATGACAGTTTGTGATGNTTTGTCTATTACATAATAATCAGGNGTGACCAAACCTGATACAACTGCTTCACCAAGACCAAAAGCTGCTTCAATTACTAATTTTTCATTGTCTAGAGTTGTTGGTTCTAAGGTAAACATTACACCACTCACATCAGGTTGAACCATTGNTTGAATAACAACAGACATNCCAGAATCAAAATGTGGTAAGTTTTGGCTATTACGATAGAAAATNGCTCTTGNTTCAAAAACNGANGCCCAACAAGATTTNATTGCTTCCATTAACGAAGTTAGACCCTGAATNTTCAAATATGTGTTTTGTTGACCTGCAAAAGANGCTTCCATAGAGTCTTCAGATGTAGCTGACGATCTCACAGCAACTCTTGGTGANCCCAAAATTTTATATTCATCTGAAATTTGTTGAATGATAGATACATCNAGATCAGATTTATCAATCAAGTTTTTAATTTGTGTTGAAACTTTTTGAAGTTCGGNAATTCCCATNTTTTCAGAATCTATTAAAAGNGTTTNAATTGTATTTTGAATTTTAGAATTNTTTATGAAATCAAAATACAAATCTTTACTTAAGGCAAAACCAGGAGGTACNTTTATTCCGGATTTTATTAATTCTCCTAAATTAGAAGCTTTGCCTCCATAAANTGATGTGGANTTAGAGTCTATATCAGAAAGTTTGCTAACAAATTTATTGTTTGTATTCATAATTTGATTCTATATAAATAATATTTATATGTAAACAAAAAAAATCGGATTGATGATCTGATTTCTATAGGTTATATTATTTTTATTANTATCAATAAATTAATACATGGATAAATATAATATAACCATCAAAAAAAATATAAAGATTAAAATGAGAGATGATATTAATCTTTTAACAGACATTTATTTCCCNTCCGACAAAGATCATAATCCGATATATGACTTGCCAATCTTACTTGAAAGAACGCCATACGACAAAAAAGCTTTAAATTTAACTCAAAGATATAATTANTTTTGTGAAAACGGATATATAGTTGTTAGTCAAGATTGTAGAGGTTGTTATGCCTCAGANGGAGAATTGTATTTTCTTACTCAAGAAGCAGAAGATGGAGCAGATACATTNAATTGGATAGGGATGCAAGATTGGTTCAAAGGACCAATAGGGACATTTGGGACTTCTTATCAGGCTTGGACACAAAGTGCTGCAGCAACACAAAATCCTAAATTTCTTGATTCAATGATTGTTAATATGGGTGGTAGNAATGCATACACTTCAAGTGTACGGCAAAGTGGTGCCATGGAATTAAGATTTATTGCATGGGCATTTTGGCATTCTGCGTTAAATACAAACAAAAATTTAAAAAACCTTGATACTGATTTTGCTTTAAATAATTATAGTTTCGAAAATTTACTTAAAAATTGGCCCATAAAAAAAGGTCTAACTCCTCTTAGTTTGGTACCAAGNTATGAAAAATGGGCATTTGATATTCTTACTAAATCAAAATATGATAATTATTGGAAACAACCAGGTTTTGCTATAGATGAATACTGGGATCAGCATCCAGATATACCAATGATGTATGTTGGTGGCTGGTATGATTCATACACTAGAGCTACATTAGAAAATTACGTTGGTTTAAGTAATTTGAAAAAATCTGAGATTAAAGTCATCATAGGTCCGTGGACTCACGGTACATCCCAACCTGAGTTGTCATATTCAGGTGATTTAGAATTCGGTGAAGATGCTTCTATAGGTAGTTTCAGTGATTTTCATTTGGCATGGTTCGATAATTGGTTTAAAAACAAAGATCAAAATGATTATTTATTTACAAATCCTATTAAAATCTTTGTTATGGGATCCGGTGATGGGCATAAAACTAAAGAGGGAAGAATTTTTCATGGTGGTTATTGGAGAGAAGAAAATTCTTGGCCAATAAAAGGAACTAATTTTAAAAAATATTATCTTGAATCAGGAAACNTTTTATCTGNANATAAATCNAAATCAAAAAATCAATCNATANCTTATATATACGATCCTGCTAATCCNGTTCCAACAATTGGAGCTAATGTTTCGTCNCTATCTGGNCTTCGACCAGTTGACACTAAGCTTAAATCTCCACATGATATACCTGCTGCTGCTCGTAGATATAATATAGTTGAACCTGGTGGGTTCAATCAAAAACAAGAAAAAAGATTTTTCGGNACTAAAAAACCTTTCAATAATTTATCTGAAAGATTAGATGTATTAACTTTTCAAACAGATACTTTAACCAAAGATACTGAAGTAACGGGGCCTGTTGAAGCTAAATTGTTTGTATCATCTGATTGCCTTGATACAGATTTTACTATAAAACTTATTGATGTATATCCAGCTTCTAAAGATTTNCCGGATGGATTTTCTTTNAACCTTACTGATGGAATGATAAGAATGCGATATAGAAATTCATTCACNAAAGAAGAATTTATGGAAAAANATAAGATATATGAAATCTCAATTGTTTTATATCCGACTAGTAATATATTTAAAAAAGGTCANAGAATNAGGGTAGATGTTTCAAGTTCTAATTATCCTAGATTTGATTACAATCCTAATACAGGCGAACCTATAGGTTTAAATACAANNCAAANAGTTGCGAATAACTCNGTNTATTTTTCNCAAGATTATCCTTCAAATATCANATTACCNATNATAGAAAGATAAATGAATAAANNAGANATAATTTCTAAATACAAANAATTAGATGCAGCTACAGTNTTTAGTGGNATTCGNTCTGTATTGATAANAAAATCAAAAGAAAATTACAANGATGTTACTGGNTANGAAAANTCTTATATGNCCAATGTTTATAGTCAAACGAATAAGGGAACAATGGTTGGATTTGCAAAAACNTTAAGAATGNTACCACCAAGAATGGANTTAATTAANGAATTACCAGGNGGTGANAATTCNGCNGAATTTTNAGCAATGTCTTCATGTAATGAATTAAATGTCTTAGTNATAGATGCAATGGGTTTGTCTTTTGCAAGTGTTGGTGGTGATGTNAAGTTTTTAAATTTACATATTAATAAAGCTGCAGGATTAGTAACTGATGGGGCAATAAGAGATTTGGAAGATGTTACNAAATATGGTTTTAGTATATTTTCNGGATCAAGAACAGCATCAGTTGGAATACCTCATGTTTACCCATATGAATCANATGTTCCGATTGCTTGCGGTCAAACTTTAGTAAAACCTGAGGATTTAATAATTGGNGANTCTGAAGGGGTAGTGGTAGTTCCTAATTTTATAATCAATGAAGTGTTAGAATGGTCAACAGAGCACAAAAAGCAAGAAACTTATATTAAAAACAAATCAATTAATGAAAAAGTTTCAACCGGTAAATANTACAATAACGAATTTTTTAAAAAATTAAATAAAGGTGANAAANATGACTTATAGATCAAACCCTACATTAAGCAAAGAAGAAGCTATTCAATTACATAATGAATCTTTAGTAATAGATTCACAACAGCCNCCTATTACTTCAGGNGCTTTGTTTACTGATAATATGCGTAAATCTCTCGATGAATGGTTTAAAGAAGGAATGACTAGAGCAGAAGCTAGAGGATTATTATCAAACATGATGGCAGATGAAATACAAAACAGTCAGGATGCAAAAAATCAATATATAGAAATGTGGGANAAATCAGGNGTAAATGTAGCAAGTGGAACTTACGCTGGTCCTTCGAGAATAGAAAATGCNTATGATATATCAGTAAATGGAATATCTAATGCAATTGCTATAATTAACTCAATTCCTGAAAAATTAATGTTGGTTACTAAAGGAGAACATATAAGAGAATCACATGAANCCAATAAATACGGAGTCATATTTGATTTTCAAGACACTTTGCCATTTGGTACTGATTTATCTAAAGTAGATTTCTTCTACAATTTAGGGCTTAGAGTAGTGCAACTAACNTATAATCTAAGAAATTTAGTTGGAGATGGATGTACAGAATATCATCAAAGTGGTTTAACTTATTTCGGACGAGAGCTTGTCAGTAAATTAAATGATTCAAATATATTGNTTGATGTTAGTCATTGTAGCGAACAAGTTGGNTGGGATACTATAGAAACATCAAAAACTCCTGTTGTAATNACCCATTCTGCTAGCGCGTCTGTATTTAAGCATGATAGAGGTAAAACTGATAAATTAGCTAAAGCCATTGCAGACAATGGNGGATTTTTTGGTGTTGTTATTATTCCTGGATTTATTCAAGGGACAAATGTAGGAAATTTAGATAATTGGGCTGAGCACATAGAGCACCTGGTTAATGTAATGGGAATTGATNATGTGTGTATTGGGACTGATAAAATGGGACCTGGCCCTGGTACAGAATCTTTATTTGAATATCCATCTGAAATGCCATTTTCTAAACCNGGCGAATTTTCTTGGCAAGGTTGGCAGGAAAAACACAGAGTAAACGGCCCAACAGCAACTGATATAAAACTTGAAGGGTACAATGATTTTACTGATTGGCCAAATTTAACCATCAANCTTGCTGANCGTGGTTTCAATGAAGATGAATTAAAGAAAATGTTAGGACTAAATTATCTTAGAGTATTTGAGGAAGTTGTAGGTTAAATCTATTCATTAATACTTGTAAATTATTAATTGATTATTCAATTACAACTTCAGATATCATATTCTTGTTTTGATAAACATTTATAATATTTTTTGCTGCCATTATTGCCATTTTATTAAATGTTTCTTGACTACCACTACCTAGGTGGGGAGTGATTAGTATTTTTGGGTGTTTTACAATTTCTGATTTATGATTTGGCGGTTCTGGGTCAGTAACATCTAGTGCTGCTGAATTAATGTTCCCATTATTAATCGCATTTATTAATTCATTTTGGTTTATAGTAGGTCCGCGAGAAGTGTTAATTAATTTAACATCTTGCATTAAATCAAATTGTTCCTTATCGATTATCCTGTAAGTNTCTTCTGTCAAAGCACAGTGGATAGATAGATAATCACAATTTTGTACTAGTTCATTTATATCGTCTACGTATTTTAAATTTAATTCTGATTCAATTTNAGTCTTTCTGGTACGGGACCAATACGATACNTNCATGTTGAAACCATTAACAGCTCTTCTNGCTACTGAAGTTGCAATTTGACCCAAACCAACTATAGCTAAACGTTTTTGATAAACGTCTGTACCTAAATANGGTGTTTGATCAAACGATATCCATTTTCCNTCTAATACATTACGATTTGAATATGTTATGTTTCTTGCTAAATCTAACATCAGGCCCATAGTGAAATCCGCGCACGNTTCTACTAATATACCTGGCGTATTTCCTATTTTAATGTTATTACTTTTAGCAGCTGTTAAATCAATATTCTCATATCCAACCGCTCGATTAGAAATAACTTTTAAACTTGGAATTGATTTNATTATATCAGAAGTAATTTTGTCATCAAATTCNGTAATTATAGCAAAACATTCTTGAGCAGAATTGATTAATTGTTCTGAAGTAGGAATGGAAGGCTGATCCCATACTTTTACATTAAAATATTCAGATAGAAGCTTGACCGCATTNGGATGCCAATTTCTTGTAACAAAAACTTTTGACATAATAAANNAATTAAATGAAATTAATAAATTATATAAATTGAAACAATAATAATGATTTTATATATGTTATCATAATTTTCGAAACAATTACTTTGAGGAGTANAAGAAATGGATTATGNNAAAAAATTTATAGTAGATAACAAACCAGAAGTTACATTTCCAGACGGATTAAGAGATGATACAAAATATACTTTTTCAATAACATACACAGATCAGCATAGTATGAATTACGATCAATTTGCAGAAACAACTAGAGATATTATATTAAAAGACGGAAATTCTTTAGCTCCTTATCCNGACCCNCAAGGATATCCTGAATTAAGAGAATTAATATCTGAAAGACTATCTGCTTTAAGAGGATTAAACACAGACCCTGANTCTATATATATAAGTGGAGGAGCAGGTGGTGCAATCGAAAATTTATTGGATATATTTCTTGAGCCAGGAGACACAGTTTTAATTGAAGAATTTAGCTATTTAGGTACCTTGGCTATGTTGCTATCAAGACAAGCAAATGTAGTTCATATAGATTGTGATGATCAAGGAATTATTCCAGAAAGTTTAGAAGAAAATCTTGCCAAANTAGCAAAAGAAAAAATTAGTCCTAAATTTATGTACTTAATTTCTGTTTATCAAAATCCAACTGGCATAACTATTCCTTTGNAGAGAAGAAAANAAATTATTGAAATAGCTCAAAAATATAATGTACCAATTCTTGAAAATGAAAGTTATGCTGATTTNAGAATTGANGGGGATCCTTTGCCTGCTCCTATGTATGAACTTGACGATCAAGATTCAGTCACATATATATCTGCATACACAAAATTTTTGGGATGTGGATTAAGAATCGGNTATTCTGTTATTCCAGANGCAATAAAAGACCAGTTAGAAACCATTAGATTTGGNACTAGNCCTAGCCAATTAGCTACAATGGCAGCTTATAGTTTTTTAAAACAACATGGGTATGATCATGGTTTGGAAGTTGAAAAATCTTTAATGCAGAAAAGAGATGCTATGTTAACAGCATTAAAGGAAAACTTCCCTGATACTTGTGAATGGACGGAACCTAATGGNGGAATGATGCTATGGATGAAATTACCAGAGGGAGCAGATTCTTGGAATGTATTAAAAACAGCTGCTGACAGGGGNGTGAAGTATAACCCTGGAGGGCTTTTTCGTGCAAACAGAGACCGGAATAACTACCTAAGNCTGACTTATAGTTACAATTCTCCNCAAGAAATTCATGACGGAATAAAACTTTTGGCTGATATTTTTGAAAAAGAAAAGNTAATATGANCTTAAANGTGAATTCAATAAGTTTTTCAGGTGACGGATTACCTTCATCTTCACAAATCATAGCAGAAAATTATGCNAATCTACCAAATCTAGCAAACATCGAAGAAGATATATATTCTGTAGGAGGAGCAGTTGCTGATCTTGAAAATAAATTTTCTGGAATTTTAAATAAAGANCAATCTATTTTNCTTCCAACTGGAACNATGGCAAATCATTTTGCAATAAGATCTTTGTCTGGCCAAAATTCTAAAGCAATTGTACAAGAACAAAGTCATATATACCAAGATTCNGGCGATACATTACAAACTCTAAGCGGTATAAATTTAATCCCACTAGGAATNGACAAACCTTTTTTTGGAATAGATGAAATAAAAGAAGTTATTAGAAAAAATTCTGTTTCACGTGTACCTAAAAATATAGGATGCATTTCNCTCGAAACTCCTGTAAGAAGACAAAAAGGTCAGATAATCACAATTGATTTCTTAGAGGAATTATCTGAGTTTGCTTCAAATAATGGTATTAAATTACATTTGGATGCTGCAAGGTTATATATGATGACAGCAGCATCAAAGATATCAATATATGAATACACAAAATATTTTGACACAGTATATGTTTCACTATGGAAATACTTCGGTGCACCATGGGGTGCGATATTATCTGGATCTAAAGAAATAATCGGAAATTTATATAATGATAGACGGATGTTTGGCGGAAGTATTCCAAATAGTAGTTTGAATGCAGCTTTAATATNGAATAATGTTAAAGATTTTGAAAAGAAAATGAATCAAGCATATGATTTGGGATTAAATTTGTTTACTAAATTAAATGATTCAAAAAAATTCAATATATTAATTAAAAAAAATCACAGTAATGTTTTTGAAATGGAATATCTAAACACANAGGCTTATAAAATTTTAAGATCCCGATTAATTGATCATAATATATATTTGCCTAATTTAGATGCTGAAAGTTACGGAATTGTAAAAAAATCAAATTTTGTTGANCTTCGAATTAATATCTCAATTCTTAATCAATCATTNNAGTCTATATTAAAAGCTTTCTTAGACTAATTATTTGTTTNTTGACTAGAATGNTTATAAAATTTATAATTTGAAAAAGATTTATGAAATTAGAATGTACACAAGATAACCTAGATAAAGCTCTTAGCCATATTTCAAGAGCAGTATCAACACGTACTACTCTACCGATAACTCAAAATGTACTATTAAAAGCTGTTGATGGAAAGTTACAATTATCTGCCACTAACCTAGAAATGGCACTTAACACATGGATTGGAGCTAACATAACTGAAGATGGTGAAACAACTATTCCAGCTAGGTTGTTAACTGATTTAATTCGCACTTTCCCTAATCAAAATATTAATTTAGAATCCGATAATGCCANTAATACCATTAATATTCAGTGTGGTCCTTTTGATTCTAATTTAATCACACAACCATCAGAAGATTTNCCACCTATCCCTCAATTAGAAAACATGGAACCTCAATTTGAAATCAACGCTGATGTATTGTTAAAATTGATAAATAGTGTCATTTTTTCTGCAGCACAAGATCAATCCAGGCCCGTGCTAACCGGAATTAAGTTTTCAATAGAAAACAACACACTAACCTTAGCATCTGCAGATGGNTTTAGACTCTCAATTATTAATTACAAATTTGAAAATAATGTTANTGATCTAGATTTTATTGTCCCATCAAAATCTCTTGCTGAATTAGCGCGTATATTGCCAATTNCAGAGAACACTGTAAAAATTTNTATNACANCTGCTGCAAATCAAGTTATATTTATGATGGATAGTTACCAACTTACAACCACTTTAACTCAAGGATCATTTCCGGATTTCAATTCGTTAATCCCTGATAACACTACAACGCAATGTGAAATACCAAAATCAGAGTTCAAAAATGCTGTGAGAAGCTTAGGTGTTCTGGCTAAGGATGGTAATGGAATAATAAAGTTAGAAATTGACGAACANTCNACAAGTAATTTATTAATGTCTGCAAAAACTGATGAACTAGGAGAGAACAGTGTTACTCTTTCTGTAACTACAACAGGTAATTCTTCAAAAATTGCTTTTAACAGTAAATATTTATCTGATGTTCTTGATGTCATAAATTCTGACAACGTGATACTTGAAATAAACGGAGATTCCAACCCCGGATTGATTAAACCTTCAGAAGATAATAGCTANACNCATATTGTAATGCCTATGTTTGTACAAAATTGGTAACATTATGTGTCATGATTTAACTCTCATGATCGACAAAAATTTAATTCAATCCAGAATAACTAAATTTGGTAATCAATTAAATAAAAAATATTCTTCTAGTAATTTAACTATAATTTGCATATTAAAAGGTGCTGTGCCTTTTTTAAAAGATTTAACAAATATCCTTAATATAGATTATNAAATTGAATATTTAGANGTTAANTCTTATAAAGGAACAAAAAGNCAAAAAATAACATCAGATGAAATCAAATTTAATTGTAAAGATAAAGATATCTTAATTATTGATGACATCTGTGATACNGGACATACACTCATTCATGTTATTAATTTATTAAGCAAACATAATCCNAAAGACATAAATACTGCAGTTTTATTAAATAAACAAATTAAATCAAAANAATATNAGGCCAACACTGCGTTATTTGANATTTCAGATGAATTCGTTGTGGGTTANGGACTAGATTACAATAACAAGTATAGGTTTTTAAATAGTATATATATATTAAATTAATTTATTATATTTGATGCGAGTGTAAACAAATCTCTATTTAAATTTGTATCCCAACTATGTTCAGCAAAATAATTAGCAGAAATATATCCGATATAATCAGATGATTTGGCAGCAGAACCATTTCCTCCAACGGACACATATAAATTATTTTCAATTTCATCAATTATNGGATAAATTGTTTTTGTCCAAGTAGTCACACATGTATTTGTATGGTAATTATTAAATGTATCACTTTTGTAAATTAAATTTAATTCATTTGTTATNGCTTCAATTTCTTTTGAATTGATTTTGCCTTTAAACCAATCAATTGCCATTTNATATGAATTGATGTCTTCATAATGTTTGGANCCNCCAATTTTTATATATGTTTTACCATTGGGATATGTAATGGCTGGAAGGCAATATGTATATTCCCTGTTATTATTTGTTTGGTCTGGCTTATGTATAAAACTGGGATATTTTTTTAATTCATTAATGAATTGNGATTTAACTTCTCCTAGNACTATAGTTCTTCCTCGAATTTTTGTAGGTAGATCATTTTCTAACAAATTTGTAAAATTTGTAAATCCGCCAGCACATATTAATATTTTATTAGATTTTATATCTAAGTTAGTTTTTGTTTGGATATTAAATNTATTACTNGATTTTTTAATTGATATTACATAATCATCTACATAATNTCCATTATGATTAATAAATATTTGTTTTTGAGCATTAACAAGCTTCCTTGGGCTAACATGACCTGCGTTATTTTGTTCAAATATAAATTTAGAGTTTTCTGGAAAATTAAATTTACTTAAATTTTCATTTAAATTAAAATCTTCATGATTTGAATAATCAAAAGGTACTTTGGAGTAGGTTGAAATCAGTTCATTATAATATTCTTGAGTTCCNATAGATAATGTACCTACTTCATTGTAAAATTCAATTCCAGATTCTTTTTGAATGTCATNATAATTTTCAATAGATTTATCAGCAAGATAAGACCATCCAAAATAAGAATCAGAAACTCTAGTTATTCTTCCTTCATCATAATGGCTGCCATATATTCCATCATGGTTCTGTTTATCTAAAGGTTCACTTGGCCCAATTAGTACTACATTGTTGTATTTTTTTGATAGATATTTTGCTGCTGCAGATCCGGTTAATCCTGCACCAATTACAGCAAATTCATAAATTTTACTTTTCAAGAAAGTATTTCCCTAATTCTTGTTCCAATCTGGGTAGCCTGATTTTCAGTAATTTCAGAAACTCCAATCATAANATAAGGTTGCAAACTTGGATCAGTATTATCCATATGTTCTTTTTTTAAATGAGCATTTGGNTCTTCTGGTTCAGCTACCATTATTCGAGGATCTCCATTAGCTAATTTGTCAACTAATTCTGAAATAGAAATAAGTTCAGGATCAACAGAAACTTTTAATGAATATTTAAAAAAAGTTGGAATCGGAACTATTTCAGCACTAACNCCTTCAATATTATCTATCAATNTTTTTATTGATTCTTGTTTTGATACATATTCACCAATTCTATCTTCGTGATTCATGTTTAACCACTGCTCTAGTGCAACGGTTGCCCCAATAACTTCTTGTCTNTCAAGTTTCATCGGTCTTCCCATAGCGTTTCTTCCTTCTAACTGATAGGCTATAAAACTTTGTGCTTTGACTTTGTCNATATATTCTTTTTTACCAACTACCAATCCGCTTGAATGNGGAGCTCCAAAGTATTTAGCTCCAAAACATACTAAATCTGCACTTTGTGCTGTTTCTAGCATATAATCTATAGGATAAATTTGCGAAGCGGCATCAGCTATTAGTGGGATATTGTTTTTGTGAGCTATCTTTAAGGCATTTTTTACGGAAACAGCTTTTCCTTTCCAATCATCAGGTTGTATATAATAAGAAATTGCTACTGTATTCTCATTAATAGCTTTTTCTAAATCGGATTCAGTGCATACATCACTTGTTCCTGCTTCAATTAATTTTGCACCTGATAATTCAAAACATCTATCGTATGTGTATCTTTGTGGTTTTTGAATTATTATTTCATTTTTCATTCCATCAGTCCTGGGCAATATTGCTATTTTTTCTTTATCNGTACCAGCCATACATCCTGCTACGCTTAATGTGATTGCTGCAGCTGCNCCTGATGTTACATAGCCCGCTTCTGTTCCTAATAATTTGGCTATATGATCACCTGATTTTTGAAATAATTCCTCCATNACAACATAATTGGTCTCAGATAATTCCATTGCTTCTTTAACTGCGCCTGTAGGAGTTGAACCTCCATAAATAGTTTGGTTNCCAACAGCATTTATAACTGGTTTTATACCTAATTTAGAATAATAATCATTTGAATTCATGGTATCCTCTCAAATAAATAAATAATCATTTACTATAGTATATTTATTTTTGTAAATTTGTCCAATATCCTATTAGCCCAGGGAATAGTTTTTTCATCACGGGCTTTGTGTCTAAGTCACTTATTTTAAATATATTATATTTGGGTGTTACAATCTGATCTTCTGATTCAATATTTGAAAATTCTATAGATCCAGCAATTAAAATTTCTGAGGAATCATGAGACCATAATTTGTGAGAATTTGCAAATTGATCAGCAAATATAAACATTTCTAATTGTTCACTTGTAAATTGCATAGTTTGAACTTTAGTAATTTCATAGTTATTGACATTTAATAAATTTACATTGTAATTACTTGGCTCGTTCGTTGTTGAAATGATTAATACTTTTGATGAATCAGGCGACCAAAAATATCCAATAGGAGAATCCGTAGTTTGGAATACAATTTGATTTGATTCCAAATCATATAACGCAAGACTGTCATATACAGATGTAGGATATGTATCTGAAGATAAAATTGAAAGATATTTTTTATTTGGAGAAATATTTAACATAGAATATTGATTTACATTGAAAAGTATTTCAGAAATTTCTGTTGATATATTTGATTTGACAATAGTAACAATATTAAAATCCTGAAAGATGGAAAGTAATTCATCCGAATTTATCCAAGGGTCAATCCTATAATACATACTAACATTAGTTGTATCTACTAGGTTTGAAATTGAATCATTGATTTCATAAACAAATCTTTTATCTCTTCTATGAACTGAAAGCTTATCTGCGTTCCAGTTTATCCATAATGGCCCAAAATCAATTAATTTTTCATAATTTGTATTTGTATGTTTATANATATAAAGGGCAGGGTAGTTTTCAGTTGGAGTAGCAAAACTAAGAATATTTGAATTTGGGGCCCAAGTCATATAATGGGGAATATTATTGGATAAAAGATTTTTAGTGCTCGATTTTGTGGAGTATATTTCTGATTTTGTATTTTTATCGATATCTAATAAATCAATACCTATTTGATATTCGGTGGATAATTCAGAAACATAACTATATGCAATATATTCATTATCGTCAGTAATAGTTGGCCAATAATATTTGGTATTAGTATCTGAGATTAATATTGAATGATGGTTTGAATCAGTATATATATTTACGTCATTATTTAATGTTTTATATATAATCGAATTGGAAAGATTGTTTGGCAAATTTGTATGATCATAAAATTGATCATTTTTTTCAGTGGAACAAGAAATTAGTAAAATGATTATTATTAAATTTGAAAATATAAATAATATATTTTTTTTTGGAGAGTAAAATTTAAATATTAAATTAAAATTCAACTATAGCTCTACCTGTAATTTTTCCATTATGCAAATCATCACAAGCAATCCCTATATCTTCAAGAGTATACCTGTCAGTAACTAATTTGTCCAAAGGGAATTTTCCTTCTTTGTGCCATTGTAAGTACATATCAAAATCTCTTTCGGGATAAGTTGCTCCTAAACTTCCAATGTATTGTTTATGAAAATACATAAAATTTTCTGGATTTACAAAGATTTCATTTACCGCAGGGATTCCAATTAACACAGCTTTACCACCAATATTTTCAGCTCCGGATCCTCCTTTACGAACTGATGGTAAAATTTGTTCCATAGTTTGCTTAACTCCTATAGCGTCAAAGGCATAATCAACTCCGCCTGAAGTTATTGCTTGTATTTTTTGAATTGGATCTTCATTTAAAGAATTTATTACATGAGTAGCCCCAAATTCTTTAGCGAATTCTAATTTTGCATCTACAATATCAACTGCTATTATAGGGTACGCGTTGAGCATAGCAGCCATTTTTAAAGCTGAGAGACCTACTCCACCCATTCCATATATGGCAACTGAATCAAAGGGCTTTACATTAGCTGTATGTAAAACTGCTCCTCCTCCAGTTAAAACTGCACAACCTACAATACAACTGACATCATCTGGATATTCATCTTTTATTTTAACAACAAGGTTTTCATGAACTATTGTGTATTGGCTCCATGTGAAAGTTAATCCCGATAACTCTACTCCATTATAAGTTGCGGTTGTTTTAGGAACATTAAGTGGTCCTTTATAAGAATTTTTNCCAACCCAAGTAACAATTACTTTATCCCCTTCTTTTAGATTTTTCACATTTTTACCCAATTTTTCAACATAACCAGTACCTTCATGTCCTAATGATAAGGGTCTTTGTGTTTTGTCTGAAGGTGATTTCATATGATGTAACTGAGAATGACAAACACCTGTTGATTTTAATTTAATTACTACCTGTTCATCTAAAGGATCAGGGATATCAATTTCTTCTACCTGCACGTTTTTACCAAATTCAGTTTGAATAGCTGCCATAGATTTCATATTAATATCCTTTAAATTTAAGTGTTAATTTAATTTACGACATTGTAAGTCCACCGTCAATAATNAACGAAGNNCCNGTTATAAATTTTGATTCNTCGGATGCAAGNTATACTGCAGCCATCGCNATTTCTTCCGGTTCNCCTAATCTACCTAACGGTTGTCTTTGTCTCATTANTTCNTTTGCNTCGTCTGGATTNNNNTAATNTTTNGTAATTCTNTCTACCCAAGGAGTNTTAACNGTTCCNGGGCAAATNGCNTTTGCTCTTATATTTTTAGTTACATAATCTAANGCAACNGATTTTGTAAGAGNTATAACACCACCTTTNGAAGTNGTATATGCAAANCTATCTTTAACNGCTACNACNCCTGCNACNGANGCAATATTTANTATNGATCCATTTTNGGAATCNATTAAATNATTNANAGAATGNTTNGTTGNAAGATATGTACCAGTCANNTTAACATTTAATGTTTTATGCCAATCATCAATTTTTGTAGACATTATATCTCCNGCAACNCCTATNCCNGCATTATTAACAAGTATTTCTAAAGATCCCATAAANTTAANAGCATTGCTTNATAGATNTTATNAANGATTCTTCTGAAGTGATATCACAGTGNAAATATTTGATATTNTCTGAATTNATTTNTATAGGATTAATATCAAAAACNGAAATNATACAANNTTCATTTNCAAANGCTTTAACNATTTCTTTNCCAATTCCAGANCTNCCTCCTGTAACAATNGCNTGNTTACCTGTTAATCTTTTACNCAAAANTTANATCCTTTGTATTATTATTATNATNACACTAATTAATAAAATAGAAAAAATAAANATTCTACTTAACNTTTTTATTTTCATACTANAANATNCCAAATTTTTTATAAGCNTNATANGGATCCATTCCATNNAGAATTGANTGNCGCATATTATTNTCTTTATTNGTTTTTTCANNAGCCAATTTAATTACTTCTTNATAGCANTCTGATGGGATAATTACAGTNCCGTCTGAATCNTANANAANAATATCACCTGTTTTAANAGTTACAGGCTTNATATTTTTCCCNGNANATATNGAAGANGATTTTATTGAAANNGGGTTGCCTTCACTNNTNATTTTCCANTGNCCGACTATATCTTTAGGAGTTACATANNTACAAAAAACAGGTAAATTNATTTTCTCTAAAAATTCNGCATCNCTTGTTCCTCCNTCAGTAATAAAACCTTTNATATCTTTCATTTTNAGTACTTCTGCTGACAATTCNCCCATATGGGATACTTTAGGNAAATTAATATTNTNGTCTTNTNCNTTATTTGCAGANCAAATTACNATATGTCCATTAGGTGCATTNCTTAACATTTTTGACCAACTNGATAGNGATTCATCCATANTNATATTNTCTGNNTANTGNCCNTCNCAAGTCCATATTTTCCCATANAATTTATTTACTGGATANNCNGGNCTNATATCATTATCTAGTACACAATTTGTAATTCCCATATCTCTTANNGTNTCNTANACAACACCTGTATACAAATCTTTCAAANNATCTANCATNAAANCCTCCTTTCTTAACAGTATATTTAAAAATTAATTATTTGTTTAGTTCAGATAAAATTTTNTTTGCAAGATTTGANTTAATCCCTTTAATTTTNATTAAATCNTCATGTTTAGACATTTTTATATTTTTAACAGTTTTNTATTTAATAAGTAGATTTTTTANAATAACAGGNCCAATNCCATNNATATTTTCAAGNGGGTGNTNTAANGANNTTTTNGATCTTAAATTTCTATGNAATTGTATAGCNAATCTATGNGCTTCATCTCTTAATTGTTGTANNAANATNGNTTCATTNGACAANGATTCAATNTCTANNGGCTCAGATGAATTTGGTAAATATACATATTCATGTTTTTTTGCCAATGAAGCNATTGGAATTTTNGGAAAATTTGANTTNAGTAAAACCTTNTAANNAGAAGANANNTGACCTTTACCTCCGTCGATTAATATAAGGTCNGGGATNTTNTNTGGTTCATTTATATTNAGTTTCTGTAATCTCCTNTGTAACATTTCANTCATCATCTNATAGTCNTNAACNTGATTTACAGTTTTAATNTTATATCTTCTATATTCTGATTTTTTTGGNAANCCGTTAATGAACACTACCATACTNCCNACAGGATTNGTNCCTTGTATATTACTTATATCNTAACATTCAATTCGNTTAGGCANNGTTTTNANTTCTAATTTTGTCTTTAATNTNTTTAATGTATTTGATATATCGNTNTCAGCNCGTTTAATATGTTCCAAATTGAATTNNGNATTNTTGANAGCNAANTCTAATATTCTTTTTTTCTCACCAATTTTNGGAANTANGAATTTCATNATTTTATTTTTNAATTTTAANACATCAGTATTAATTTCTTTTATATTTGGATAAANTGAANCNACTACAATTTCAGGTTTNTCGTGTTTTTGAAAATAGTANTGNTTAATAAANGCATCTAAAANNTCAGNATTNGTTCTTGANCTTACNCCTTCCATNATAAATTTAAATGTATTATTTATATTTGTATANCTNGATTCAAACAANTGAAANCTNGCTATNTCATCTGACAANGTAAATCCTATGTAATCTATNTTNCNNTTANTACTNGATTTNGNGTTTGATAATTTGAAAAATTCATTTATTGATTCTATNTGATCNCTTATTCTTCCTGCNCTTTCATACATTTTATTNTNNGAAGCTGTTANCATTTCNTTGTTNAGTNTATCAATNACTAATTTGTGATCTCCTTNAAGAAAATTNATTATTTGNNNNANAATAGCATTNTATTCATNTTTNNTNACTGCGTTTTCNCAATTNTCNCTNCANCNTTGNACATGAGTTGTNCAATATGGAAAAAGNTTNTTTAGTACATCTATAGTTCTTCNTACTTCTTTTGCTTTAGAAAANGGNCCNAATATTTTTNATTTTNTTTCAGNTTNNGATTTGATNTTTCTNGTNTATTGTATTTTAGGATAATCATCNTNNGTNTTTATAACAATATANGGGTANGACTTGTCATCNTTTAATCTAATGTTATATTTGGGNTGNTATTTTTTTATNAANNAAGATTCNAAAATCAAAGCATCATTTGGNGTTTGNGTTATNTTNATATCNAAATCATGNATNTTTTGTTTTAAATGCTTAATTCTAGAATCATAAGATTTNTTACCAAAATAGCTAGAAACTCTATTTTGAAGATTNTTAGCTTTACCAACNTAAATCACNGTGNCAGNAATATCTTTNAAAAAATANACACCAGNTGACTTAGGAACANATTTCAGTCTATTNANAAAGTTTTTTCTNATTGTAGTNGGNTTTACCAATTCAAATTAAACTANGAACGCAAATCCTAATAATATTAAAATAATTAAACTAAATGTAGATCCTATTTGAAATACTTCTCTNTTTAGATANGGATATTGTAANGTGGATTCAGTATTCTGAGANATATTTTGTNCGTTAGTATCTGAAGTTNNNTNANGNANTTCNNNANTTNTATCNGGNNNANTNNTTATNGNAGATTTAGTATAATTTTTNTTTCTTGATATACCTAAGCTACTTTTAGCTCTAGANTTGTTTTTAGATTTTTTTCTTTTTGAACTCATANTTTATTTTAACATTAAACTATNAATTAACTCTAGGACTAAATTTATCATATTCGTTTTTNACAAANNTATCTGACAAATGAGTATATATTTGNGTTGTTGAAATACTAGAATGACCAAGCATNTCNTGAAGATGNCTTAAAGGNACNCCGTTATACANAAGNTGAGTAGCAAATGTATGTCGNAATANNTGNGGAGTTATTTTATTTTCCTGNATACCNAATCTNTTNGCAATTTGTTTTANTATATACCAAAGNCCTTGNCTTGTAAGNTTTAANTTATTTTTATTAACAAANAAATATTCTCTTATAAANATTTTNCCTTTANTTTTTACAGTTGAATTATGNTTTNNAATCTC
>PAZO01000014.1:30174-51958 GCA_002715665.1 Chloroflexota bacterium
TCCAATATTTTTTCAANAGAAGNAGAGCATTTTGATGAATAGGNANAATTCTTTCNTTAGATCCTTTTCCNNAAACNCTTACACTCTTNGAGTTGAAATTAATATCNGAANATTTNANNTTTNTCAATTCNCTNGCTCTTAANCCCGTAGCATACATNAATTCNATTATTGTNTTTTCTCTTAGATTTAANNTNTNNGGATTTTCTAATAATTTAGTTATATCNTTATCATCTANNGTTTTAGGTATTTTTCTNGGATTTTTNGGTANNTTNATNTNTTTNAANGGNTTAAAGTCTATAATNTTTTCTTCNTCTAAAAAATTAATATAACCTTTCAANGAAGATAATTTCCTATTCATNGTNGANGNTTTATATTCTTTNTCTTTTAAAAATTTAATATAGTTTGAAAANNTTTTGGAATTTATNANTGCTGANATTTCANAAATATTNTTAGTTTCATTTAATAAATAATTCAAAAATTGAACAATNTCAATTTTATAATTGGATACNCTGTTGTTTGATAAATTTTTTTCTAAGACAATATAATTTATAAATTCATCTATATAAAAATTTGTTGATGTTTTATTAAACATATTATATAAATAATAAATATTTACTATTATTTATTATTTATAAATGTATAAGCTATATATATAGAGTTCTTAATTTTNAAAATATGGAAAATATAATAAATGTAAACATAGATCCTATTCTAGCAAGCTTTGGTAACTGGGTTGTAAGTTGGCATGGTTTTTTTAGCTTCTTAGGTGTNGTTTTTGCAGTATCCTTAGTAGGAGAATGGGCAAGAGATTACAAAATCGATAAAGAAGATATATTACATGTAGCCGTATGGGGTATTATTGGCGGAGTTATTGGAGCAAGAATTGTGCACGTTATTGATTATTGGTGGTTTTACGGCGATCAACCTTTAGAAATTTTCAAAATATGGAAAGGCGGTATAGGTGTTTGGGGAGGAGTATTAGGTGGATTCGCAGGTGGAATTTTATGTTCACACATAAATAAATATCCAAAATTTATTATGGCTGATATTGCTGCTCCTGCATTATTATTTGCTATGGTAATAGGAAGACTGGGAGATATTGTAAACGGAGAACATTGTGCTAAAGCATATGAAGGTATATTTGCGTTTTCATGGGATCATCCAAACTCAGATGTTTCTAGTTGTAAAATGAAAGGATCTGGAATAGGTGTGGCTGTACAACCTGCGATAATGTATGAAATGATTTGGAATTTAATTTCGGTATATATACTTTGGTACTTCAGATTCAGATTATACCCACATGGTATGACATGGGTACTATTTATTCTTTTATATTCAGCAGGTAGATTTTTTATATCTTTTTTAAGATATGATCGAATTTGGGCTATGGGTCTAACAGAAGCACAATGGATTGCTGTTGTTTGTATTGTCGTGTGCCTACCAATAATTATTATAAATCTCAATTACTCTAAGTCNAATATTTTCCAATTGATGACCAATGAAGGTAAAACCAGAGCTGAGCGTAGAAGATCTGCTAAAAGTAAAAACAAATGACAAATAAATCTGAAATTTCAGTCATTAATGACAAAGGAAGTAGATATTATTTGATTCCTGGCGTAGAAGAACCTTTGCCTAGTGTAACTTCAATTTTGTCTACAGTAGCCAAACCAGGATTAATCAAATGGNAAAAAAACATTGCATTAGACTATGTACGTTCTAAGTTAAATAATAAATCAGCAGATTCAAATGATATTAGTGTTGAAANTTTAATAGAANAAGCTAGCAAACATCCTGATTTTATAAAGAATAAAGCAGGAGAATTTGGATCTGAAGCACATGAATACATAGAGAATTATTTAAAATCAGGTAAAATTGACGAAATTCCATCTAATATGAAATGGGTGCATACAAATTTTACCAAATGGCTAAATGATTATAATTTCAAAAGTATTGAATTAGAAAAATCATTACACTCTGTTAAATATGGATATGCAGGAACAGCAGATGCGATAGGTTTTATTGGAGANAATTTAGTTATTTTAGATTGGAAAACATCAACTAATTTATATCTTGAAAATTTATTACAAGTTTCCGCNTATGCCAACGCATATTCTGAATTAACCGGAAAAGAAATAAATAGCGCTGGTGTATTAAGAGTAGAAAAACGCAAAACCGGGTATGAATACAAGCAAGTAGATGACATATCAAAGCACTTNATAACTTTCAGAGCTGTATTATGGCTATGGAGATTTATTAATGATCCTAATTCAAAATATCTTAAAATTTAATTTACTTTAGAAAATACCAAAGAACAATTGTGCCCGCCGAAACCAAATGAATTGCTCATAACATAATTTATTTCTTTGTTAATAGATTTATTTGCAGTGTAATTTAAATCACAATCAGGATCTGGATCATTTAAGTTAATAGTTGGAGGGATCATATCTGAATTTAATGCTTTAACAGATATCGCTGCTTCAATAGCGCCACTAGCACCCAATAAATGGCCTGTCATTGATTTTGTTGAACTTATTGACACTTTTTCAGCATGATCACCAAAAACAGTCTTCATACCCATAGTTTCAAATTTGTCATTTAATGGCGTAGATGTGCCGTGAGCATTTATATAATCTATTTGATCAGGAGANATATCAGCAATTTTAATTGCTTCATTCATTGCTCTNACTCCTCCTTCACCTCCAGGGGCAGGTTGAGTAATATGATTTGCGTCAGCCGAAGAACCGTAACCTGAAAGGGTAGCTAAAATGTTTGCATTTCTAGATTCAGCACTTTCTTTAGATTCTAATACTAAAATAGCAGCGCCTTCACCTAGAACAAANCCATCTCTATTAACATCAAAAGGTCTTGAAGCACCTTTTGGGTCGTCATTGTTTTTTGACAAAGCATGACAGGCATTAAATCCTGCTATTCCAATTGGGCAAACTGCAGCTTCACTACCACCAGCAAGGACAATATCTGCTCTTCCTGATTTAATGAATTCAGAAGCTACACCAATACTATCTCCTCCGCTAGCACAGGCTGAAACAACTGCAAAATTAGGTCCTTTCGCACCAATAGACATAGAAACTTGACCTGAAGCCATATCTGGTAACATCATAGGNACTAAAAAAGGACTTATTCTAGACGGGCCACGCTCTTGCATTACAATCATTTGTTCGGAAAGTGTTATGATTCCACCAATACCACTAGTTATCATTACAGAAATTCTGTTTTCATTAGAGCTATCAATTNAAAGATCTGCACTTTCTAATGCTTCGAGAGATGCTGCCATTGCTAATTGAGAAAATCGGTCCATTCTTCTTGATTCTTTTTTGCCAANAATTCCTATTGGATCNAAGTTTTTAATTTCACCGGCAATTTTTGTTTCAAGTGCATCGGGATCAAAGGATTTNATNTAATCTATTCCTGAATTACCATTGATTAGGTTATTCCATGATTCATTAATATTATTTCCAACAGGNGAAACCATTCCCATTCCTGTTACTACAACTTCGTTTGCCATATTATTCTCCTAAAATTCATTCATACATTTAATCATAAAATCAAATAAGAAAAAATTCTTTTCAAGATATATTTTAAAAAAATTACAAATATTCNATCTCCGGGAGCGACACAAATTTTTCTACCTCATTTTTAGTTGGCTGACTTTGAATACCTCCTCTGCCTGAGACCTTTAGTCCTGCTGAGATGACACCATATTTTAGATTTAGTTCCATATGATTTCCTGATATATACGAATTTAAAAATCCTCCCATAAAAGCGTCACCTGCTCCAGTTGTATCTAATAGTCCGTTAGGAGTATAAGCATTTGATCGTATGATTTTATCCTTTGTTCCTACGTAAGCACCGAGTTCACCACATTTTACAATTACTATTTTACATCCTTTAGAAATACCNTATTTTATCATTTCTTCTGGTGTTTCTAATCCAAAAATCTGATTAACTTCTTCTGGGTATGAAGGAGCTAATATATCGATGTAATTAATAATATCTTCAATTGCAGTAGTTGCCTCTCTCGAAGACCACATATTGGGTCTAAAATTTGTATCAAAAGATGTCATTAAACCTAATTCTTTTGATGTTATTAAAAATTTCTCAACAGCTATTTTAGAAGAATCGGAAAGGCATTGAGTTAAAGAACTAGTATGGAATATTTTAGTAGATCTTAAATAATCAATATTTATCATTGATTCNTCTATCTCTGATGCTGCACTATTTTTTCTGTAATAAACAAATTCTCTATTACTATCATCTTGCAATACAGTAAAGTGTATCGCATTAAATCCTTCAACAACTTGAGTACAAGTCAAATCAATGTTATTGATTTTCCATTGACTTTCTAAATACTCTTTAAATGGATCATTTCCTAATTTTGTTATATATCCACATTTAGAACCGAGACGGGANGCCATATTTATAATATTCATAGTGTCGCCAGCATAAGATTTATTAAANAAATCTGTTTCAGATAATGATTTATCACTAAACATTTCGACCATCGTTTCTCCAAAACTTACTATATCTAGTTTTTTATTACTCATATAAACATTTCCCCTTTAAAGATTGTTACAGCATTTCCTGATATTTCGACTCTGTCTTCATTCATTTTCAAATAAAGAACTCCACCTCTTTCTGAAGCCTGATAAGCAATCATAATATGCTTTTCTAATTTTTCGCTCCAATAAGGGGTTAAAGTAGAATGAGNAGACCCNGTAACAGGATCTTCTTGGATNCCATCTGAAGCGCAGAAAAATCTTGATATGAAATCAAATTCAGTATTTTTTGTTTTTGCAGTTACAATTATAAATCCATCGTATTGCATTAAAGCATNGAAATCAGGTTTCATATTAAGAATTGTTTCTTCATTNTCATAAACTAACATAAGGTCTCTCGATTGCTTAACATCAATGGGATTTATATTTGAAAGTGCTTTGTAAACGAAATTAGGTACATCATTAAATCTAATTACTTTACCTGGTCTACTAGGAAAATCCATAGTCATATAATCATCATTCTTAACTACTTTAAGAGGACCTGCGTACTTAGTATCAAATGTAACTTCGTTNAATGAACTAAAATATTCNGAAAAATAAACATGAGCTGTNGCAAGAGTNGCATGTCCACATAAATCTATTTCGAACATAGGAGTAAACCATCTTAAATAAGGGTTTGAATCAGGTTTTAAAACTAAAAATGCAGTTTCAGACAAATTCATTTCTTTTGCAATATTTAACATCAACTTATCTTCCAATGGCTCATCTAAAATAAAAACAGCAGCAGGATTTCCNTTAAATGGTTTCGCTGTAAAAGCATCAACTTGCCAAAAATTTAAGTTTTGCATATCAAACCTTTATCCTANTAAGTATTAATATAAAATAAAATGTTTATTAATTAATTGTATAAAACATAATTATAACAACTTAAAATTATATCAAANTTATATTGGCTTGCTGTAAAATTAAGTTTTATTTTAATTAAATTTCCAAATATGATTTCAGTCAAAATTGAAACACACGGATGCAAATTAAATCAGGCAGATAGTATTCAATTACAAAAAAAACTAACAGAGTTTGGNTATTACGTAAATTCAAATACCCCAAATCCTGATGTGTATATTTTAAACTCCTGTACAGTAACTCATATTGCCGATAAAAAAGCGAGACAATCATTAAGAAAGTACAAAAAAGAAAATCCAAATTCAGTTGTAGTTCTTACTGGTTGTTATGCACAAAGAGACAAAGATAATCTNATTAATAGTAAAATTGCCGATTTGATTTATGACAATACTGAAAAAGAGCAAATTGTTCAAANCTTGTCTTTTCATATGGATTATCAAATGCCTCAAATCAATAATGAAAAAATAATTCCTGGAACATTAATTGATAGAACTAGAGCATCAGTTAAAATACAGGAAGGTTGTAACCAAATTTGTGCTTACTGNATTGTTCCCAAAGTGAGAGGCAGAGAAAAAAGTATCGATAAAGACATAATCGTTAAAGAAATAAATTTTTTAGTAGATAGTGGCTTTAAGGAAATCATTCTAACTGGAACNCAATTAGGTACATATGGGTATGAAAATAATTACAAAATTAATTTAGCAGAACTAATAAAATATATATTAAAGAAAACAAATGTAGAAAGATTGAGAATATCATCTATACAAGCTCATGAAATAAACTCGGAGTTATTACAAGTATACAAGAATCATAGCTCNAGGGTATGNAATCATTTTCATTTAGCATTACAAAGTGGTAGTGATTCGATTTTAAAATCCATGAGAAGAAAATATACACAAACAAACTTTCTAGATTCAGTAAATTTAATCAGAGATAAATTGAGAAATCCCTCTATTTCTACAGACATAATAATTGGATTTCCAGGGGAGACAGATTTAGATTTTAAAGAAACTATAAAAGTAATTAAATTTTCAAATTTTTCAAAAATACATCTATTCCCATATTCTGACAGGCCTGGCACCTCATCTTTTTATATTAAAAACAAAGTAGANCCACAGGTAAAAAATCAACGAATNCAAATTGCATTAGAATTAATTAAAGATATTGAAGTAAATTATAGAAAAAATATATTAGGTGAAAAACGAAGAGTTCTTTGGGAAAAATCCAACAAATCAAATGANCAAACTTATTACGGATATACAGAAGACTACCTAAAGGTTATGACTAAGTCCAATAATCCGCTATTTAATACAATAACTGAAGTTAAATTGAATAAATTAAATTCTGATGTTATAGAAATATAATCAATGATGAAACTATAACTCTATGGATTGTATTGCTAGATTTCCTGAGTTAGAGGATAGATATCCTGCTGATGAACCAACCTCATTTCCAAAAACTAAAAGCCATCCGTCATTTACTGCCATGTCAATTAACTTTTGTTTCCATTGCAAAGTCTCGTAAGGATACACATCATAAGCAGCAACGTTCTGAGGGTAAATATGTAGCCTNGTTGGTATTACTGAACCAACATAAATTATTCTTTCACTTCCCCATTCAATAAAAACTATTTGATGTCCTTTTGAAGGACCTCCAGTAACTTCTGTTCTAATTCCAGGTATTATTTCTGTTGGGCCATCTAGTTCTTCTATTAAATCTTTTTCAACTAAAGGTAAAAAATCGTCTTCATTAACAAAAGATTTTTCAATTTCTGATGGAGATTTACTCTCTTCTAAACAAATTTTCTGAACTAAATGCTTAGCTTTTGGAAATACAGGAACTAATTTTCCTGATCGGTCTAATTTTGTACAACCACCAGCTCTGTCAAATTGTAGATGAGAAAGGATAATTAAATTTATATCTTTTGGACTTAAATTTAATTGCTTTAATCCTTTCGCTAGTTTATTTCCGTTTAATGAGTATGTATCTTTGATTGTTCCTCCTGATTTAGANCCTATACCAGTGTCAACCAAAATATTATATTTAGGTGTTTGGATTAACATTAAATTAATTCCCATTTTGACTCGATTTCTCCGATCGGGTTTTATTGCTTGTTCCCAGTCCATTTTAGGAACTCTTCCAAATAATGCACCTCCATCTTTAGACAGATANCCGTCANTTACTAAATTTACAGAAGCTGATCCTAATTTCATTATTTAATCTCCAAATTTACACACTTATTTTAATTCAATGCAGATTATTATAAACTGAAAGTTCTAATCAGGCAAAATTTAATATATAATTACGTACGAAAATAATCACTTTAAAAGAGGTAATTTATGAAGTTAAATATTAAAAATTCTAAGATCTCAGACTTTNAAACTAATTTACTATGTGTTCCTGTTTACGAACAAAAAGACAATAATGATTTATCTTATTTAAATACAGCNTTGGATGGNTTGATTGACGAATTAATTAACAACAAACAAATATCAAGCAAACAAGGTTCATTCACAAATATTTATACATTAAATAAGATCAATGCAAAGCAANTAATAACTTATGGAATGGGNAATAANACAGATTTAGATTATGAAAAAATAAGAAAAATCACTGGCAGCTTGTCTCGTTATATAAATAATATGAATGTTAAAAAAGCTAGTATNATAATNCCTGGAGAAAACAATAACAAACTGAAATTTAATGAAACAGCTGANGCAGTATCACTTGGATTTTTAATTGGTTCTTATAAATATGATAAATACAAGACTAAAAAANCTCCAAATTCTCTTCAAGAATTGACTTTNCTAAATACTTCAGGTCAAAATATTAGCCATGATTTAAGCGATATTATTAACGAATCTGAGTCTATCAATTTAGTACGAGATCTAATNAATGAACCTCCAAATTATATGCATCCGGGNACATTNGAAGAAATTTCTACAAAAGTGGCTTCCAAAGGACCAATTGAAATGTCCGTATTAAACGTAAAAGAAATGGAAATTCTAGGTATGGAAGTTATATTAGGAGTAGGGAAGGGAAGTACACATGATCCAAAAATGATTATATTAAACTATCAAGGTGACAAATCTGATCCTGATAATAATATTGCTATAATCGGGAAAGGAATTACATTTGACTCTGGCGGTTTAAATTTAAAACCAGGAAATAGTATGCGTACTATGAAGACTGATATGTCCGGGNCCGCTGTTGTGTTAGGAGTTATGAATGCTGTAGCTCATCAAAAACCTAAAAAAAATATTATGGGTATATTAGCTATTGCAGAAAATATGCCTGGCGGAAGTGCGCAAAGACCTGGAGATGTAGTAAAAGCTATGAATGGCAAAACTATAGAAATAGATAACACGGATGCTGAAGGTCGATTGGTACTTTCTGATGCTTTAAGCTATGCAGTTGATAAAGGTATTAATAAAATAATAGATATTGCCACTCTAACTGGCGCAATATCTGTTGCATTAGGCAATGAATACACAGGATTGTTTGGCAATGATCAAAATTTTCTTGATGAATTTAAAAAGTCTGCAGCTGAAACAGGTGAAAAATTTTGGGAATTACCTGTTGATCAAAATTATTCGAGCCAATATAAAAACTCTATTGCTGACATACAAAACTCTGGAGGTAGGGATGCAGGCTCTATTACAGGTGCTATGATTATTGGAGAATTTGCAGGAGATACATCATGGATACATTTAGATATAGCAAGTACAATCACTTCTCCCAAAGACAAAGGTTACAATCCAAAAGGGCCAACAGCAATAAGTGTTAGAACTATTTTAAATTTATTAAAAAAATAACAAAAAATTTCATAAATTGATGATAATTTAGTTGACTAGACTAATAGGTTTTCTGTTATGATTCAATAACGTTTAATGGTGAGGCGCAAATACTTTTTATCAAAAATTTGCCTACCGGTGGAGGCCTTGAAAACTTAATGGATGAAAAATGGACTTTTATCACAAATCATGGCCTTGTCCTCAGTCACATAGCACAAAATCCTAGCATTACTGCAAGAGAAATTGCATTAACAATTGGAATTACAGAAAGGACTACACACAAAATCATTACTGATCTAGAGCAAGCAGATTATATCAAAAAAACAAAAGTAGGTAGAAGAAATATTTATGATGTTAATTTCAGGAACCACTTACGACATCATTCAAAGAAAAATATCGAAGTTTCAACGATTTTAAAAGCATTGAATGTTACATTAAATGTGCAACCAACTGATGAAAATCAGTCAGCTTCTGCATAATTTTTTTCAATATAATATTATTCATACAGTTGAATAATTCTTGTTATAAATGATAAAATCCTATTCTCCGTGGCGGGTATGGTATAGTGGTTATTACACTCGGTTGTGGCCCGGGAGAGCTGGGTTCAATTCCCAGTACTCGCCCCATTTTTCTTTATAATTGAAAACTAAACTCATTTATATACTTATAAAATTTTAATGGGTTATAATCTATCCATGAATACAATCAGTTTTGTAAAATCATGTATTGAAAGAGTTAGAAAAATGTATTACAAATCTCTTAATGGGCTGAACTTAAAACAAATTCTTTTTCTACCAGGAGATCAATCTAATAATATCGCATGGCTTTCTTGGCACATGACAAGAGGTTATGACAGAAGAGTTTCTCTTATTTTAAACGATGAACAACAATGGCTGACTGAAGGATGGTATAAAAGCTATAATTTACCAGAATCATACACAACTCTTGGAATAGGGCACACGATGGAAGATGTAAAAACTATAAAACCTAATAACTTAGAAGTGTTAGTAAATTATTTTGAATCTGTATATCAAAAAATGTGCTTAGAATTTAATGATAATTTGAAGATCAATTACAAAAATGAAATCAAAGAAACAAATAATACGTATGAATATGAATTAATGAGAATGGTAGCAGCAACTCTTCAACATGTAGGGCAAATAAACTATATTAAGGGAATAGTGGAAAACAAAATTTGGTACACAGGAAACATAAACGAGAAAAGATAAATAGATTATAATATAGAAATCAAATTTGGTACCAAGCGCCTGTAGCTCAGTGGATTAGAGCGGCTGACTTCGGATCAGCGGGTCGTAGGTTCGAATCCTACCAGGCGTGCCAAAATAAAAATCCAAATATAAATTATGAATTATAATATTACAAAAATAAGAAATGAATTAAGTGCTAATGGAGTTCTTAGAGCTGCTATAAATATGTCCAACTTTCTTTTAGTAACAGACAAGAAACAAGATGGTACTCCTATTGGTGTATCACCTGATATGGCACACGAATTAGCTAAAAACCTAAATCTAAAACTTGAATTAATTCCATATTCTAGTCCGGGCGAAATCGCAGATGATGCAGATAAAAACAAATGGGATATATGCAATATTGGCGCAGAACCACAAAGAGCTGAAAAAATATACTTCAGTTCTGCGTATGCCGAGATTCAAGCGACATATTTAGTAAAATCAAATTCAACAATATCTGATATAGAAGGTGTAGATATGGACGGAAAAACAATTTCTGTTGCAGACAGAACAGCATACGGTTTATGGCTAGAGAGAAATATTAAAAATGCAAAATTATTAACAATAGACGGGGTAGAAAAGTCAGTCGATAATTTTATTAATAAAAACTTAGATGCACTAGCGGGATTGCGACCACAATTAATAGAAACAGTAAAGACCATAAAGGATTCTAAGCTATTAGAAGGGTACTTTATGTCAGTCCAACAAGCTATAGGAACTTCAAAAGAAAATACAGAAGCATCAAAATATATAGCAGATTTTGTAGAGAATATGAAAGTAAGCGGATTTGTAAANAGAACTNATNNTNAAACANAAAGTNGANGGAAAANTATCNGTTGCANAATTNGCTTAGCAGGAATGTAACAGCCAAAAATCCAAAGATTCTNACATTCCTGCTAATTNATNATAANNTANCANAGAACATATGTTCTAGTCAAGTTTNTTTTTAATATTATTAATTTTTTCTCCACTTAAATCATCTAGAATTAAATTTGCAAGTCTAATGCCGATTTTGTAGTCATTAAAGTCAATCACGCTATTATGGCTATGCAGATATCTTGTTGGAATTCCTAAATTTATTGAAGNGATGCCTTCTCGTGATTTTTGATACATAGAGCCATCCTCGCCGTATCCTGCTAAGATTTCATACTGTAACTCAATTTTATTTTTTGTCGCTATATTTTCTATATAATTTTGTAATGTTTTATCTGGTAACATTGAACTGTCATGAAGAAAAATGGAAGGGCCTCCTCCTAGTTTTTCTTGAGCTTCGTCCATTGACATGTACGGATAATCTCCGGCCACACCAACTTCACAATTAATACACATATCAGATTTTGTTAGGTATGCTGATGTCATAGCTCCTCTTAAGCCGATTTCTTCTTGGGTAGTAAATACAAAATTCAAATTATAAGATAGCAATCTATCATCAATCAATGTTGCTAATTCAATCAACATAGCGCAACCTATTCTGTCATCCCAGGCTTTTCCTAATAAACGNTTATTTTTTAATTCAACAACTTTGCTANAAGGAGCTANAGGATTGCCTGGNTTTATCCCCATNTTCATAGCATCTTCTTGATTTTTAGCTCCAACATCAATAAATAATTCATTATTAGATTTATAAAAACTGGTTCTCTCTTTAGCATCCATTACATGTATTGTTTTCATNCCTGAGACACCTATAATATCTTTATCTTTTGTCCTTATTANCCATCTTTGATTAATCATCGNTTGAGTTAACCATCCCCCAAGGTTTTGTACCTTTAAAAANCCTTCATTATCTATATATTTAACTAAATAACCTATTTCATCCATATGTGAAACTAAAGTAAGAGTAGGTTTGTCTTTATCAGTTTCTTTAGAAAATATAACAGACCCTAGCCCGTCTTCAGTTTTTTTATATGATTTAAGTTTATCAAACTTATTTACGATTATAGTTTTGACTTCTTCTTCAAAGCCGGACGGACCAAATGCCTCAGAAAGTTCAATCAACATATTCTTATTTGTCATTACACACTCTTTTATCATCTAAAAGGTTATTAAATTTTGTTCTTTATATTATAATCTCTGTAGTAAAGTTAAATTAAGCACATTTTGTACAACTAAGAACACCTAACATAAACACTCTACGAATTTGTGCCATTAAAGGAGAAAGTTATGGAAACAGCAATTTTAGCTGCTGGATGTTTTTGGGGAATAGAAGAAATATACAGAACAACAGATGGNGTTAAAAATACTACAGTTGGNTATACTGGCGGTAATAAACAAAATCCAACTTACGAAGAAGTTTGCACNGATATGACTGGGCATGCTGAAGTAGTTAAAGTTGATTTTGATGACAACAAGATTTCATATGAAGATATCCTTAATATTTTCTTTAAAAACCACAATCCAACCCAACTAAATAGACAAGGCCCTGATATTGGAACTCAATATAGAACCTCCATTTTTTACCTTAATGAAAGCCAAAAAAAACAAGCTTTATCNAAAATTGATGAACTTCAGCCAAACTATAATAACTCTATTGTTACAGAAATAGTAGAAGCTTCTGAATTTTACGAAGCAGAAGAGTATCATCAACAATACGTAGCAAAAGGCGGGATATGTCACTTTTGAATCAATCTGAAAACTTACTCGTAATTAATGAAGTAACAAAATCTTTNGGAGGACTTAAAGCTGTCAATAATTGCACTTTTAATGTAACAAAAGGTTCAATAACTGGNTTAATTGGCCCAAANGGGGCNGGNAAGACAACTTTATTTAATGTTATTACCGGACAATTAGCTCCAGATAGTGGNAATATTATTATGGATGGAGAAAAGATAGANCATCTTCCACCTTATATCACNCATTCTAAAGGAATAGTACGTACATTCCAGATTCCAAGAGAAATGAAAAGAATGACAGTGTTAGAAAATTTNATGCTTGTAAAAAGAAATCAATCTGGAGAAAGTTTATTCACAACTTGGCTGAATCCNTGGAAAGTNAAGGAAGAAGAAAAGCAAAACNTACAAAAAGCTGAAGAAACNTTAGAATTTTTAAAACTATCCCATCTTGCTGACGAATATGCAGGAAATCTCTCTACGGGTCAAAANAAATTACTAGAAATTGGAAGAACTTTAATGTCAGATCCTAAAATTATTTTACTAGATGAACCTGCAGCAGGTGTAAATCCAACTTTAATGAATAATATTGTTGAAAGAATTAAAGAAATTTCNGATAAATTAAAAATAACTTTTCTTATAATCGAACATAATATGGAAATTATTATGAATTTATGTGATCCGATAATAGTTATGAGTTATGGAAGNAAACTTGCAGAAGGAAACGCAAAATCAATTCGNAATAATAAAGAAGTCATAGATGCATATTTGGGNAATTAAATGAAAAATTNAAAAAAAATATTAAATGTTGATAATGTNATTTCCGGATATGGAGAAATACAAATANTACATGGAGTATCTATAGAAGTTTATGAAAAAGAAATAGTNACTATAATAGGCCCAAATGGATGTGGTAAATCAACGCTNATGAAGACNATTTTNGGGTTACTTAAACCAACATCTGGTGCAATAGAATTCATTATTGACAATAAAATGACTGAAATTCAAAGTTATGATACCGAAAACCTAATTAAANTTGGATTGTCATATGTNCCNCAATCCGACAATGTNTTTCCNTCTTTNTCAATTAGAGAAAACCTTGAAATGGGATCATTTATTAAAGAAGAAGGAATGGANGANTCTATAAATTCAATGTATGAATTATTTCCTGTTTTANACGAAAAAAGAAATGATCCTGCAAGTCAGCTTTCTGGCGGACAAAGNCAAATGNTAGCTTTTGCAAGNGCANTGATGTTAAANCCNAAATTAATTATTCTTGACGAGCCCTCAGCTGGACTNGCTCCAAATTTAGTAGCTTCTGTTTTTGATACAATCAAAAAAATACATAAATCAGGTGTTTCCATTCTTATGGTAGAACAAAATGCCAAAGCGGCCCTAGAAATATCAAATAGAGGATATGTTTTAGCTACAGGAGAAAATAAAGCAACAGATACTGGTAANAATTTACTNAAAAANAAAGAAATAGCCTCCCTATATCTAGGAGGTAAATAATATGAATTTTAAAGATAAAATAACAANCATACCAACAATATTTAAAATAATAATAGGTTTTGCATCAAGCTTAACTCTGTCATTTNTTTTAGGAGTACAAGACCTTTATGTTCACGGCATGTTGTTAGGAAGTATTTTTGCATTAGGTGCTATTGGAATAACCTTGTTGTATGCGATAGTAAATTTTGCCCACGTAGCACACGGTGATTTTATGACATTAGGAGCTTTTATAGCATTTCCGTTAGTTGCCTCTGTTATAAATATAGAATACGTATCATANGCTAATGATTTTTCATTCACTGGATTATTTCCTTTATTAGGANTAGANCANGTTGGNATAGGGCCATTTACTTTTGGNTATTCAATTATNCTTGCAATACCTTTAACTATGGCTATACTAGCTTTAATTGCGGTAAGTTTAGAAATTTTNGTTTATAGAAAACTTAGAAANAGAGGNAGCAGTGANGTTATGATTGCTATGGCTTCATTCGGNGTTGCAATTTTACTTAGAGGCGCCTTATCAACTTTGTTTGGCACACAAATAAGAAGTTATGATAGAGTATCAAAGCCATTTTTAGAACTCGGATGGGGGATAGATGTACCTCCTGATTTACTATTTTTAGGTTTAGTTGCTTTAATACTATGTTTATTAACCCATGTCGTGTTGCAGTACACTAAAACAGGTAAATCTATGCGTGCTACTTCAGACAACCCTGATTTAGCTTTAGTTACTGGNATAAATGTAAATAAAGTAATAATTAACACCTGGATAATAGCTGCAGGATTAGCTGCCTGTGCNGGAATTTTAATTGCAGTTGGATCCGCTCAAATGGTTCCACAAATGGGNTGGAAATTACTCATTCCAATATTTGCTGCAGTAGTACTAGGNGGAGTTGGAAATGCTTACGGAGCTTTCATAGGAGCTGTNATTATTGGAGTTGCAATGGAAGTGTCTACTGAATACATGAATCCTGCATATAAATTAGGTGTAGCTTTCACAATTATGTTATTAGTACTTACATTTAAACCCAGAGGATTATTTGGAGGTAAAGATTAATGGATTTTATTTTCTCAATCTTTAATTATTTATCTACTTATGTTGTAATAGCTGGNATTTATGCAATATTTTCTCTTGGACTAAATATACATTGGGGATATACAGGTATATTTAATATCGGAATATCTGCATTTTTTGCCTTAGGTGCATATACAGCAGCTATTTTGANTTCAGCCACCCCTTCGCCTAAGATGTTTGAAGACTTTGTTTGGGGAGGTAACCTGCCTGAAACTCTTGGCATATTTAACTTGGGAATAGACATGTGGTATTTTGTGGGTATGTTTGGTGCAGTTATAGTATGCGGAATAGCAGCAACAATTATAGGCTGGATTACACTGAAATTGAGAGATGATTATTTTGCTATTGCCACACTCGGATTAGCAGAAACTGTCAGATTCATTTTTTTAAACGAAAAATGGTTAGCAAATGGTTCGAGAGGAATGTACAGAATTCCAAAATTTCTTGGAGATTGGTTTCCGCCTGCATACTATAACTACTTTTATGGATTATTTATATTAGCTTTAATTTTTGTATTATATTTAATAGTCCAAAAAGCAATTAATTCTCCATGGGGTAGAGTTTTAAAAGCTATAAGAGAAGATGAAATTGCCACTTCTGCAAGTGGGAAAAATGTATTTATGTTCAAATTACAATCATTTGTTTTAGGTGCATGTATCATGGGAATAGGGGGAGTAGTTTATGCTCATGGTATAAGATATCTAGATCCACTTACTTTTGATCCATTAATGGCAACATTTATCATTTGGGCTATGTTAATGGTTGGAGGGAGTGGGAATAATAAAGGCGCTATAATAGGCGCGTTTATAGTTTGGGCCATTTGGACATGGACTGATTTTTTACCTGGATTTTTATCAGATCCAAATCTTAAATTTCTTATGATAGGACTTTTAATCACTTTAGTAATAATATTTAAACCTGAAGGGATTATTGGTGAAAAAAAAGTCAAACTTGCTTCTAAGTCCGTGGATAATACTGATAACCTAAGTACAAAAAAATAATTTAATTTTAGAGAAAATCGTTATAATCAGATTTAACATTAGCTAAATTATCTTTGAATTTTTCTTCCTTATACATAGATCTTAACAATTTTAGGTATTTATCTTTTGTTAGTAATGGTTCAAATTTATCTACAATTTCTTTACCTTTTTCTGCATTACCATGCAATAAATCTGCTACAGTTAAAGCCATAGCTTTTGCAGCTGTAATTACAGCCGAATGGTAATCTTCAACAACATAATCAATTCCATGACCATCTCCAGATGTCGATAAAACTGAGGGGTGTATAATTGGCATTAATTGTGACATATCCCCCATATCAGTTGAAAATCCACCAAATCTTCCTACATTAGATCTGTCGACAGCTTCATCTCCAACTAAATATACAGAATTTTGTTCATAAAGTTCATTTAAATCTTCATTTTGATACATTGGCAAATATCCCGGGATAGTTGTTATTTCCACCTGAGCTCCAACGGCCATTGCACCACCTCTCAGCGCTCGATCCACTTTCTCACTTGCATCTAAATATCCCTGAGTGGAACTTCCTCTTACGTAAGTTTCCATCCTTACATCAGCGGGAACTGAGCTTACCGCAGCTCCGCCTTGTGTGATAATTGGATGAATTCTAATGACATCTTTTTCTTGGAAAGTTTCTCTCTGAAAATGTATCCCTGCCATAGCAAGATTCGCTGCATTTAATGCATTTATACCATTATGCGGAGATCCTCCTGCATGAGATGCTTTTCCTATGAATTTTATACTCTTTGATACTGATCCAGTTGAAGAACCTCCAAGAGCTAAAATTTTATTATCTCTTTGATTTCCTGTATGAGTCATCATAGCTATGTCAACTCCATCTAATGCACCAAGCTTTACAAATTCTTGTTTCCCCAACAAAAATTCTATCTTTCCTTCATCTCTCAAGGTTTTTCGGTATTCAACTTCAATATTTTCTTCTGCCGGAACAGCGATAAGTACTATTTTTCCTGATAATCCTTTTAGTACTTCTGGGTCATTAAAACTCTGTCCAACAGCTATCATCTGAGCTATCTGAGTATGATGGCCGCAGGCATGAGCTGCATTTGTTTCTTGATCAGCATGCGGGTGGCCTAAAACTATTAAGGAATCAAGTTCTCCCATCACACATACAGTAGGACCAGGCCTGCCAGTGTCAATAACGGTTTTCAATCCAGTCAGTGATACTTTTTCAATATTTGAAAATCCATATTTGTTAAGTTGTTTTTCAGCATACCTCGAAGTTTTAAATTCTCTGTATCCTGGCTCTGGCATATCAAGTATATCTTTTGCTATTCCTATCAAATCTTCAGCATTACTATCTATATTAGATTCTATTTTTTTCTTTATATCTTCTATGCCCATTGTAATAATTACCTTTTGAATTTTTTGTGATTTAATAATAAATTAAAAAAAAAAAAGAGGAACCTATAAGATTCCTCTTTTTTTAATAGTATTTATAGTTTAGAAATTATGGACTTAAGAATTGACCTGTAGAGGTAATTTTACCATCTTTAATTTCCCATACTTCAATAGTATTGTTAACGTCTCCGTTTGCATCAATTTCTTGAGACCCTGCTGCTCCTTCATAGTTAATGTCATCGCCTTTTTTCAACAGGCTAACAGCTCTTTTAACATCACTAGGTTCAATATTTGGATCGGCGTCTCCATCATCACCAGCAATTATTGGTAAGCAAGTTTTGATACTATCACAAAGAGTACTATTTTCAGCTGCAACAGCTGCTAATCCTAACATTAGAGTTGCATCAAATGTTTCAGCTATAAATGGATCAGTTGGCATATTACCGTTATTTGCATCTTTATACAAAGATTCAAATTGGCTTTTAGCAGGACTTCCTTTTGCTCCTGGAGCTGTACCAATCATACCATCAAAATAATTTGCACCATGAACTTTGGTCATAGCATCAAACATGTCTTGAGCTTTGGTACCATCAACGAACATAAATTTAGAAGCGTGTCCACCTTCGATAGCTTCTCTTATATATATTTGCGCTGTGACAGGGTATGTCATTGCTAACAATACATCTGGTGTGCCATCTGTAGCTTTTTTGACTTCGGATAAGTAACTAGTTTGCCCAGGTTCTATTGGAACCATAGCAGTAATTGTACCGCCTAATGCTTTAAACGCATCACCAAACATACCAGCTAGCCCTTCACCATAAGGGTTGTTTATATATAAACCACCAGCAGATCTTATTCCACTGTCATAAGCTACTTTCGCTAATACAACACCTTGAGCCGCATCAGATACGGTTGATCTGAACACAGTATTGTTATCATCCATAGTGGTAATAGCAGGTGAAGTAGAAGCAGGTGACATAATTGGAACATCTTTAGGTATAGTTACCGCAGTAGCAGTAGCCATTGTTACTCCACTTGATAATGAACCTACAATTGCATGAACACCTTCAACATCAATTAATCTTGTAGCTTCTGCTATAGATTTTTGATTTGCAGTTCCTGAATCACCAGGTACTTTTACTATATCTACACCGGCATCGGTTAATAATTGAATAGCAAGATCAGCTCCTACTTCCATAGGTGGGCCGTAGTTACCAAGATCTCCAGTTTTATCTAAAAGTGTACCAATTTTAATTGTTTCTCCACCTTGGCACCCAAACATAAGAAGGGTAGCCATTAGGCCAAACAAAAATGGTAAAGATAGAATTTTTTTCATCTTTTCCTCCAATAGAGTAATACATTAATCCGCAAATTATAACATTTGTCAGATAAATTACAAGAAGAATTTTACATGAATTCAGATACAGACTTTAAATGCTTGTATAAATCGACCAAATTAAGAGTGTCTTTTTCGGCGTATTTTAATAAATCTAGTTCTATTTGTTTTCTTTGACCAGAGTTAATTTTATTTGTTATCAGATCAATTAATACTCGAGAAGCATCATCTCCTGAGTTAACAAATTCTAAATCATACATGTTTTCTTTAGTTAATATTTTTGAAACTGATTTTAAAGAAAAACTGCCTTTAAACTTGGGGTGATAATAATGTTTTTTTGTTATTTTCAATAAATCTACACATCTATTTATAATTAAATCAATTTTATGCTTATATTCAGGAAACATAATTGCAATCTTTTTTAAAATTCTAATTTCGAAATCAGAATAAATAAATATTGAACCTGAAGATCCCACAGATACAATTAATTTTTCAATAAATTCTCTTCTTGGATCTTCGCCTGTAAATTTATAATAACGGTCATAATAAATTTTGTTTTCATACATACCTTGAATTTGAACACCAAATTGTTTTTCACTATGCAAAGACCACATACATGGAATTGGTTCAAATGGTTTGGTATTAGGGAAAATTTTATACGGAGATATAATTGTCTCAAAATCCAAAAAAAATAAAGGATATTTGAATGAGTTCATAATGTTTCCCAATTCATCGCTTATAAATTCTTTAGAATTTTTCACAGATTTAATTATTCTTTTTTGTAAAGAGGTAAAATATTCCATATCAGGTAATTTTTTTATATCAGTTATATTCAAAGCCAACAAATTTTGTTTCAGATCCTTACTTTGGTTAGGAATTTGCTCTACATGAAAATCAGGTAATTTTGTTCTACAATTATCAAAATAATCGCATTGGTAAGGAGATTTGCAGTGTGATCCTATTTTAGTGTTGGGAAGCTTGTTCGATAAGATTGTTTTATTAATTTGTGAAATGTTCAACTCGATTTCATTTGAATTTAAAGATTCAACTTTTTCAGTACATTCAACAATGTTCAAATATTGATCTAAATCCGGTAACTCTTCATTAAATCGATAATCTTTATTAATTAATATCAAATGTGATCTGATTTCATTGTCAAAAAAATTATTTAACAAATATTTTTGAAGATTTAATTCTTTAATATAATTTTTCTTAGGGTAGATTGCGGGCTTAACAATAAACAATTTAATTATATTATTTTCAAACAACATAGCATCATAATGTAAACTTAATTTTTCATTTTCAAGTTTGAAATCTAATGAATAAAATGTATTACAAGATTTAATGCTAGAAATAATATCTTTTTTGTTAGTCAGTTTAGGATATAAATTTTTATATTTTCTATCAAAAAACTCAAATGTATAATTTAATAATTGTTGTTTGTTGCTTGGCCTGATATTTCTATATTTTTTTTCTAAATTCAAATCAAAATATAATTTTTTATCACACTGGACCCAGGAAAAATACTTAGATTTATTTATTTTAGTTAAATTCAAAATGTTAGTTTGGGGGCTTGAGCGGGAAAACGCTCACGTTAAACAACGAGGTTTTCAAGAATGTTCACTCAAGCCCTGTTACGTGTAAATAACTAAAATCGTACCAAAAAAAATAACCTAGTGGTAGTATAATTTATTTAATTATAAATATTAGTAGGAATAAATTGCCAAATACATTTGGAAAATCATATAAAATCACTACTTGGGGTGAATCACATGGTGAAGCAGTTGGTGTAACTATAGATGGATGCCCTCCAGGAATTAGTATATCAAACGAAGACATACAATTTGAATTAAACAGAAGAAAACCAGGGCAAAGTGAAATTACTACACAGAGAAAAGAAAATGATAAAGCTGAGATACTATCCGGGGTGTTTGAAGGTAAGACTTTAGGTTCTCCAATCCATATATCAGTATCTAACACAGATGCCAAAAGTAAAGATTATGATGCACTTAAATCCCTTTATCGCCCATCTCATGCAGATTACACATATGACATGAAATATGGTATTAGAAACTGGAAAGGTGGAGGCAGAGCAAGTGCTAGAGAAACAATAGGAAGAGTAGCAGCAGGTGCATTGGCAAAAAAAATACTAAAACAAAAATACAATATACAAATCGTAGGATATGTGAAGTCTATTCAAAACTTGGAAGCAAAAGTAAATACCGACACAGTAAAAATCTCAGATGTCGAACAAAACATTGTAAGATGCCCTGACCAAGATATTGCCAAAATCATGATTGATAAAATAAAAGAAATTAGAAAACAGGGTGATTCATTAGGAGGGGTAGTCGAACTGGTGTGCAGAAATGTTCCTCCAGGATTAGGCGAACCCGTATTTGATAAATTAGAAGCAGA